>PBRN01000250.1 GCA_002725955.1 Pseudobdellovibrionaceae bacterium | reverse complement strand
TAAAAGTTAATGTAGTCGTCCATCAATTTGATAACCTTTTGGGAAATTTTTTCGCTCAATTCCTTGATGGTGTAGTTCTTGTCGTTGATCTCAAGAACGATCTGCTTCCGGCTGTTGTTATCTGCTGATATTTGGTTGTGTGGGGTGTCTCTATGCTCCGTCGGTATCTTTGGAGTCTGGTTTGAGTCAAACATATCATCAAATAGGCTGCTTTTTTTAGTCATGATAGCGAAGGCGCCGAAGTTAAATTTGTGGAGATGCCATTGGTCAGAGTAAAAAGGACGGGAATTGTGAGCTATTTGACATAATCCTTCCTGATTGCAAAGTAGGTCAAAAATGTCGAAGTAGCGTCCATTTTTACTTAGAACCATTTTTTTTAAGGCTTGATTGAAAGCAAGCTGTTGTTCAAAAGTTTTGGGCTTCCGGTAATGGCAGCCCTCGGGGGTGAAAATGGGGCGGTCGAAGCATGCTTCCAAACCGATTTCATAGCTAGGCATAACACCGTAGATCCAAACCTGTTGCTTCCGTTGAGCGAAACGATCGATAATCGTCGATAGTTCCCGGAAAAACTGTTGAACCCTAGGGTGCTCTGCGTCGAAACCTGAATTTGATAACACATTCATCCAATTTGATACGAGTAAGATCTTTTCGTAAGGCATTTCATCCAGGCTTTTCTGATCATGATCTGTGCAATCATCCCCCGGCCGGCAGTCAATATGATGGTGCATTTTGAACGTTGTATAAGAATCAGCACTTAGTTTATTAAGAAAGTGGTAAGCTGACCATAGATGACTATCGCCGATAGCACCCACTTCGATTTTGCCATTGGAACAATGGCCAAATGATTGACCGTCACGCTGAGAACAATTCCAGTCAGTGAAAAAAGACTTCTTATAGTTTTCAGCAATAGGATTGGCCATACTGATCCGCCATGGCCAGCCTCCCGTATAATAGCTGTGGATGCCGAGGCTACTGATGATTAAAGTTATCATTGAAAAAGTTGCGATCAGTTTTATTGGTAGTCTCTGTTCTTGGTATCCGCGTACTTTTCGGAAGGGCGTTTCGATAAAAAAATACATGATGACTGCAGCGATGATAGAGAATGCGATGAGGAAGCTTTTCATACCCAAGCTTAAGTTGTCTACTTGATAATATCTGACAAAGACATAGACCGGCCAGTGGATTAAATACAGTGAATAGCTGATAAGACCGATGCCTACCATAAGCTTATTTTTTAGGATGTAACCAGCATTTTTGGAGTGCCCCCCATAGATCACCATGGCTGTGCCGATACACGGTAATAGAGCCTTCATACCAGGGAAATCGTCTGGGGTGTAAGATAGACCGCAATAGATAATGATTGCCAAGCCTGTTAGCCACAAATATTCTGTTGTTCTTGTCGTTTCCTTGTTGTTGTTATGACTCCAGACAAGTAGACCGCCGATGGCGAATTCATAGAACCTGAGTGGCATTAGGTAAAAAGCGGCGCTTGGATCCATTTCAAGAGCGGATTGGCAGAGGACTAAGCTGATCAGTGCACTGACAAATAGAGACATACCCCCAAATTGTTTCTTTAGCAGGTAAATAATCAACACTGGCCAGATAAAGTAAAATTGTTCTTCAACGCTGAGCGACCAAAAATGCTGTAACGGTTTAAAGCCGACTTCAGTGTCAAAGTATCCTGATTCACGCCAAAAGTAAAAATTGGAGACAAAAAATAAAGCACTGGCTATGGCGCCTCCTTGTCTTTGAAACTCCTGGGGGCGGAAACATATTGCCGAGGCGATGAGTACCAGCAATACTGTAAAAACCATGGCTGGTGCTAGTCTTCTGAAGCGACGAAGATAGAAATTTTTGTAAGAGAAACTTTGATTCGATAATTCGTGTTTGATGAGTCTAGTGATAAGGTAGCCGCTAATGACAAAGAAGATATCGACCCCAATGAAACCGCCGGTAAAGAGAAGGTCAAAGTGATAAAAAACGACCAGCAGGACAGCAATGGCCCTTAATCCATCAACATGGGGAAGATACATGTTTTTTTTCCCATCCACCTTAAACACTCCATCTTATGTATATGCATGAGCTCTTTCTTTACAAGTTACTGTTTAGGGTGAAATAGTCAAATTAAATTAGGCTATTTCACTTGAGGCTGAGACCAATTTGGTTCATCCAGCGGACAATTTTGATGATGTTTTATTGCTTTAAATGAATGGTTTACGGAAATATTTTTAATCGACTTTGTCTCAGAGACATAGTGAGTAAAGCGGTGCAAAGTTATCTGTTCTAGATGTTAGTTTGGGCTCAGCCATTTCTCGGTTTTGCAAAAATTAGATGAATCCTATTGTACTTTATCTTCCTAAGCGGATATGTTGATAGTTCGAGGGTCTTCGTGCCCCCTATGTGCGCCAATATTGGCTTGCCTAGGCCCATAATTTTGGATGACAGACCAAACATAAAGGAACGTTGCTTTGAATATTACTGATAATACCGTTGTGAGCATTAACTATACCCTTAAAGGCGACAGCGGAGAAGTGATTGATACTTCAGAAGGTCGGGAGCCCCTTCAGTTCCTTTTTGGTGCCGGTATGATCATTCCTGGGCTGGAAAATGAATTGGCTGGTAAGGCCGCTGGAGAGAAATTTAAGGTATCAGTGGATCCTGAGCAAGGTTACGGAGAGCGGAGCGAGGATATGATCCAGAAGGTTCCAGCTGCAGATCTATCTCATCTGGAAGGTTTAGCCGTAGGAGCTGCTGTTCAGGCTCAGTCCAGTGATGGCCAGACAGTAAACTTAGTTGTTACAGAAATGACAGACAGCGAGATCACGCTGGATGGGAATCCCCCGCTAGCCGGTGCCACCCTCCATTTCGAAGGTGATGTGGTAGAAGTAAGGGCGGCCACTGAAGACGAAATATCCCACGGTCATAGTCATTAATTGATAGCCTCGACTTTGCATGTGCATGTGCCTACATCAGGCATATGTGGCAGTTAGTCGTTTCCTCTGCCCTTAATCTGTTGGGGATTAAGCTTAAATTGACAACAGGTCATTAGTGGGTTTGATCTTCTGTGCTTTCCTGTTCAGGCAGTTTCTTTAGGAAGGGTAGTTTATTTAGGTCGATTTTTTCTTCCTGTACTTCCTCGATATACAGAATGTTGTGATAGGGTACGTGCATGGCTTTGGTCTGATTAAACCTTTTACTTGATTTATCTTCCGTCGGTAAAATAATCTGTTTGGTTTGATCTTTGAATACAAAGTCACGGAAACACACTAGGCCAGGGAATTCACTGGGCTCCACAATGCGAACTTGCGCCTCTAGGGTTTCTTTTTGATCGTTTTCGAAAAAACGGATTTTGTAGATCGTATTTGATTGATTTTGCATGTCTCTTTTAACTCTCTGTAGCACTTAAAAACACCCGGTAGAATGTATGCAACCGTGTCAGGAAGTCAATAGAAGAAACAGTAAATGACTTTCGATTAGAAAGACTACATATTTGACGGCCTATTGATTCGACCGGCTCTTGGCTTTTTAGTCTGCGCAATCATACTGCAGCTTCAGGGTCTAATGTGGCGATTTTTCAGCTGATTGACGACGCAGCATTCTGTGGCTGTGTTTTTATGGCGCATTTTGCTGTTGGTCTTTACTTAGCTGGATTTATCTTAAAGCAAACTAAGTAATTTTGTAGTAGAGGCATTCAGCTTCAGCATCATCTCTGACGCTGCAGTTATTTTCCTTGAAGTCAAATCTTTCAAAGTTCTTCCTGCTTTCATTATCGATACTATTAAAAACAGTCTCAGCCAAAATTAATATATTTCCTTTTAAGTTTCTGTTCTTCAGGACTATTTTGCGCATTGCCTCATAGCGACAGGCAAGGACGATACCTCGTCCATACATATCGTATTCTACCGGAGATGATTTGGGGAAAAATGTTTCAATGGCGCCGTGGGCGATACCGCAGCCACAAAAGATATCCCCGGGATAGTCGAACTCATCTACCTTTTGCTTAAAGCTGGCGATAAATTGTTCTGCCATGGTTAGAGCATCCATGAAGGGGTCATTGCTTATGGATTTATAAGGGAAACCGACTGAGCAAATCAGTCCATCACCCATTTCCTTAATTCTGAAAGCATTGGAAACGACTTCAGTGACATTATTATTTTCCTGATAATCTTTGATCATTAAATTATTGCAGGTTGAGAAAAAATCTCTTAAGAATTCTTTGACGCCACCAGCTCTAATTTTGCTGGATCCGGCAATATCAAACGATATGACACAGGTTTCCTCACCTCCTACTGGCATGGTCATTTCTAGCTCACTGCCACGTTCCATAGCGGTTAGCTGATGAGGGTAAAAGACTTTTTGTAGTTGCTTGTAGCTATGCCTTCGGGACTGTTCAGTGTTGAAAAGTTTTTCTAGGGTAATGCTGAGATACAAGCTAAATATAATCATGCTTAAGCCCAGTAACAAGCATGAAATGAGGATAGATGAGTTGAAATCCCCGAGGTATACTGGTTGCTCAAAGCGAAACTCCAATTGATTGCCAAACAGGTCGATGCTGGTGATACGATTGAGCATCGTGATGCAGTAGAATAATTCAGAAGATGTGGTCATATTGGAAGTCAATACATTCTTTAGGTCGAGTGTGCCTCGAAGGGGGACCCACACAGACGTTTTAAATCCTTGACGCAGGCTTTTTTGTCCCAGAAACATCGAAATATTGAGAGTCATACTTAGGATGCCTGTAACTTCATTTTCCGATTCGATTGGGATTAAGACCTCCACGGCTGAATCGCCTTCGTCTAGCAGGTAAGGGCTGGTGACGATGATTTTATTGGTCTTGATGGCTTCACGAGCAGGGTTGCCGATACTTTTATCACTTAAAAGGTCCCAGCCAAGATATATGTTTTCCACATGACTGGAGTTGGCAGCATGGGATACGAGGTAGTAATCAGCTTTGGTTGAGGCGATTACTTCATCGGGATCTGTGCTGGAAGTAGCCAGAATACCTTCTGGATAAACATCTTCACAACTTTTACGTTCGGCATGATCTATTTTTTTATAATAAACCAAAGATTCTAAGTAAGGCTCGTGGGCGATAACTTTATCGACCAGTTTGGCGAATTGTTCCTGATCAACCTTAGGCATAATGGTCAGGATTGAACCAAGAGACGTTGCGTTGATATTAACCCGGTTCGAAACTTTGTTGAGGTTATCATGAATAACACCGGTTTGAGCTTGAAATAGTTCTGATTTTTGGCTCGTCAAGTAATGGATCACCAGGCTAGAGCCTATCAGCACCAAGGCTAAACTCAGAACACCCACTGCGATAAGAATAATTTTTTGGATTTTCGATCTTGTCACAATACCTCCCGTAGGGTTTTCGGGTATCGGTAGCAAAAACTAAGTTCCGGAAAATTATTATTCAATGTATGTGACTTTTCTGTTTGAAAACAGATGATTAGCAGATATGATGTTAGCAAAGTTTGGTGCTCATGAATTAACTATGTTCCATTATATCCAACTCGAAGGGAGTTTTATGAAGAAATCTCTTTTGGCCGCCGCAGCAGCAGGTATTGCTCTAGGGGCGCAGGTGGCTAGCTCAGAAGCTGAAGCAGCGCCATCGAAAAAGAAAAAGATTGAGTGTTTTGGTGCCAATGGATGTTCTGGCAAAGGAGCCTGTGTGGTTTCTGATGAGCAGATTAAGTTGACTCAGGATAAGTATAAAGGGAAGTATAAAAAGTCCGTTGCTATTGAGTGTAAGGGCAATAATGCTTGTGGTGCTCCTAATCATCTAGCCTGGATTCCGAAAAAGACTGATGCGGAATGCTTTAAGGCAGGTGGTTTTATTTTTAAGAAAGTCAAAGGCAAACTGGTGATCCAGGAATCATGAGTTTTTCATTAAAAAATTTCTGGGGGGTTGGTCTGCGGCCACACCATTATGAGTCCTGGTTGTTTGATACTCCCCCCGGTAAATGCACTTTGGAGGCTATTTCAGAAAATTACCTCTATCATAATGGTGGTCCCGCTCTTTATTATCTGGATCAGTTAGTTGAGCGTTTTCCTCTGGTGTTGCATGGCGTTTCTTTAAACTTTGGGTCAGCCGATCCGATCGATAGAAATTATATTCAGCGCCTAAAAAAACTGATTAAACGAGTTAAACCTTCGGTTGTTTCTGATCATTTAAGTTTTTCGGCGATTGGTGGAAAGCATAGTCATAGTTTAATCCCTTTGCCCAGGGATCCAAAATACCTAAAGTCCCTTCGCTCTCGTCTATTATGGTTACAGGATGAGCTGGATCATCCGTTTACCTTAGAAAACATCCCCCGCTACCTCCAGTATAAAAATAATGAGATGTCTGAAGTTTCATTCATTATGGAGTTGATTGAAGGAACGGGAGCAGGACTATTAATGGATGTGAATAATCTTTATGTCACCTGCAGTAATGAAGGCAGCGACCCTGTTGCTGAAATTGCTAAATTGAAGCCCGGTTGTGTTAACCAGTATCATATTGCTGCTCATATGGATGCAGAAGGTTTTCTGTATGATACCCATAGTGGTAAAATCAAGCCTGAGGTATGGCAGTTATTAAATAAGGCTATATCCCTTTCTGGGGCAGCACCTATTGTTCTGGAAAGAGATGATCACGAACCGTTGTCTGCAACATGGGAGGACTGGGATGGACAGTCAATTGCACCCGCCGTTGAAAGTGCCTCAAGAGTTAATATCGCTACAAAATTATCTGATAGATATCATTCAGTCTCATCCGGAGCTTCCTTATGAGGCTCTGGTTTCACTTGATCATGACAGTGCCGAGCTATTAGTAAATCAAGATATGATCGATGTATATAGATCTGATTATTTTGCTCGCCTGATTACTTTAGGTACTGAGACTTTATATGACCAGCTTTGTCAAAAGTATAGCAAATCGATCGTCGAAGGGTTGGTTTCACAATTTTTGTCTCAAACTCCCCATCGGCATGAGGTGATTGAAGTTGTATTTTCTGATTTTGCCGATTTTTGTCGGAGAGAACACAAGACTCAATTATCATTAGCAGATGATGCCAGGTGCTTATGGGAATTGCATGCCTATATGCACTACACAGCTGATGAGGAAACGGTTGCTACTATTCCCGCAGGTACCGACCTGCAACATATTTTTATACGGCCTGATGTGCAATATATTGCACCAGCAGAATCAGAAACCGACTTTTATGACTTAATTAGCAGTGAATGCAGTGTTACTGTCGCTGGCAGAGGTCTTTTGTTTAAAAAGCTATCTCCGGTTGAACCCATTTTTATGGGAGTTGCGCCCGTATACTCTTCATTGATTCAGCAGATGCAGCGGGGGCATAGTCTCTACCAGGCGCTTGAAGGAATTGATGATGGATGTGATGAACTCGATTTGAGTCGTTTTATTGCTGACCTATTTGATTATCTCTTTTTCCCTAATGGCATGGATGATTCTAATCAAGTCTCCTACGATAGTTAAATTTTTTTCATAGTTACAAAGTAAGCAGCTTTGGTCTTATGATATGCCCTAGGGCTCAGGGTATAAAACCTCAGTAAATATAGTAGATATAAGTTCTGCCTAATTTTGTGGCGTGTCTCGTGCTTTACTTTATCCAGGATAGATTATAAAAGGGATCAATGTCTTTTATGCACTGAAAGGCAACATGAATGTTCACGCCAAAGATGAGGGGGCTAAAAATGTCTGAAGCAGATAACAAGGTCGTGGGATGGCAGCCACCAGCTACTATTCAGGATCTATACGAAGCAACCAGCGGCAACCAGTTTTCTGGCATCAATCGACCTACAGCCGGTGCTCGCACTGAAGGTAAGCTTCCTGAAGGCGATGCGCCTGTTCAGTTATACTCTCTGGCGACTCCTAATGGGATCAAGGTTTCTATTTTATTTGAAGAATTGGAAGAAGCAGGTTGTGATTTTTCCTATGACGCACATCTTATCAATATAGGTCAGGGAGATCAGTTTCTCTCTGGCTTTGTTGATGTGAATCCCAACAGTCGGATTCCGGCATGTGTTGATCAGCAAGGTCCTGAAGGTCAATCAATAAACTTATTTGAAAGTGGTTCTATTTGTCTTTATTTTGCTGAGAAATATGACAAATTTCTGGGGCAAACTCCTGGAGATAAACCTAGCATTATGAATTGGGTTTTTTGGCAGATGGGTTCTCAGGGACCTATGAGTGGTCAGTTCGGTCACTTTTTTGTCTATGCTCCTAAGGATAAGTGTGAGACCCGGGATTATGGGTCAGCGCGCTATGGGATGGAAGTTCAGCGGCTTTGTGATGTGTTAGATAAGCATTTGGCAGGGCGCAAATACTTAGTTGGAGATCAATATTCCTTGGCAGATATTATGGTTTTCCCTTGGTTTTACCAAATGATGCGGGGCTATCCTCATGAGTCAGGTATTAAAGCCAATGAGTTTCTCGATGTGAGTCAATATCGTAATGCTGTCGCCTGGAGTGAAAATATACAGCAACGGCCAGCCGTGCAAAGAGGTCTTACTGTTTGTGGTTCAAAAGATAAGGGGGCCAAACCGTGGTTGAGCAAATGATTCAGCGGTCTTGATCTTTTACTGCAAAGGACGAATGAGGGAAGGAGATGTAGGTCTTTCTCTTTTCGCCCTAAGGCACTTCAAAAAATAGCGATCAGTTTGATCCGTTAAATTCATCGATGAGCCATTCGAGATCATAATCAACATCATTCACCACTCGACGAGATACATTGACATCATCATTGCCCAACTTCGATAGATTATGAAAGTTGAAACGGGGGCTATTTAACCGATGGCATGAAGCGCAACTGGTGTTGTTCACCCCTATCATATGGGGGTCATTGATGTTTTGGACGGCATCTCGGTATTCTTCCGTATTGAAAAGGAAGACCTGCTTCTTTAACGGCAGAAATGCTGTGTCTTCCACATCGATATCGTAAAACAGGTCAGAGTCTCTGCGCATGGTTCCTCTGGTTGCAGATGGTAATTCGATCAGCCTCCGGCCGTTGTTCATATCAAAAATCGAAACATTAGAAGATGTGATATCGCCAGACCGAGTGGGCGAAAATGCCAGAAAAATCCAGTCGTCGATGCTAGCTGGCGCCCTGCCACGCGGAAGCGAAAAGCTAGTAAAGGCCTTCAAGTTTGCAGCAAAGCTATATCTGGCTAAGAAAAAGATGAGTTTTGAACGGAAGCTTTCTTGCGAGTTCAAAAATAGCAATTCAGGTCTTATACCGTGGCCGGCATACTCATTATCTGGAATGTTACCTGTTCTGAGCTGAATGGTATCGTTCATGAGGATGCTGGTTAACTTATTGCGTAGGAATATAAAACGACTTTGCTCATTAGTAGTAAATGCGGAAATATTCGCTCCGGTGAAGTTTGCAATAGTCGAGGCTAGTTTCGTCTTAAGGGCCGAAAGTTCTTCTGCCTCTGGACCTAACAGTTGAGCAGGAACATCATAGAGCATGTGCACTGCTCTGTCGTCGGCGAAATTCTCAATAAAACCACGATTGGTTCTTAGACGGTCGACAATAGGCTGCAACACTAGCCTGACTTCGGGCCAGCAGTTGACTTCAGGGTTGTGTCTGGTGGATCTTATCATGGGTTTGCATGGAACAATGCGCATCGATACTAACTGCCATTCGCTATACCGATTTTCATCTCGCAGAGCATCCCCAACAGGAGTTTGCAGATAGGCTCTGAGGACACTCTGGTACCAACGTTCCGGCATCAGACTATCGCGGTTTAAGACAGTATTCGATCTGATGGGTCTTTCCATGGCGGTATCTAGAACCACAGCGAGATCTTTTTCTCTGATCTGCTGGGAGAAAGCTATATTATTTAAAATGGTTAGTAATATGAAGAAGAGTAATTTCATTTGCACTCCGAACTATAATTAGCGGTGCACTTGTACTACGGAATATATTGAGAATCAATATCAATATTGACGGTGCGGAGATCACGGACCACCATTTTTCGGGTAACCTTCTGTAATCGTTAGTTCTAACCTTAAATCAGTGAACGCATTGGTGCTTAGAGGGGGCATGATTTCAAAGGCTTATTCGGCGGCCTTGTGGCACTGCTATATGCCATTGAAAACATTGTTAAAAAGAAAGTTCATTTGGGAAATGTGATAAAAGTTCATTTTACAGAGGGCAGTAACCGAGGACTCCTTTGCCTGAATTGAGGGCAGATAGAGATTAAGGAGGAGAAATGAAGTGTCTTAGAACAGCTGCTGGCTGGGCTTTTCTGGGGGTTGTGCTTGGTCAAACCTCATGCGGTGAGCCAGATGCCAAGTTTGCCAATGGTAAAAAGAGGGTGGCCTCTTCTGCTGCTGATAGTTTGGGTGACCTTACGGATGCTTATTTAGAGGATAAAAATGATCACGAATATGCAGAATACACTCCGGTGGATGTTGTGAACTTCTGCAACATCTATCCACGAGTCACTGTTGCAGAAACATTATCATTTCCAGCAACTGACAGCTGTGATTTTGACAATGGTATTAATCTTGAGCGGCGTAATGGTCATATTCAGGCGGTGATAGAGCAAAAAACTCAATTGACAGTACCGTCGAATCGGTCTGTGGTCTGTGGTATCAATCTTACCACCCAGAGTGCGGTTTTAACCTATGATGACCTTTTATTATTAACTGTAGAAGATACTATTGTATTAAGTAGCAATCAGTCTTATTTCTCTGCTCTCGAGACCGAAGGCGATGCTTATATTTGGGATTTTGATCGAGTCAGGGGTATGGCCGTAGATAGTTTTGCTACTGATCCATATTGCCTTGGCACTACCGCCGGTGACTGTGAGCTGCCTGAAACTGATACAAATGGGGTCATGAAGGTAGAGTTTTTTCCTGAAGACTTTGCCGCCATTGCAGCAAAGTACTCAGGCAGAGATGTTTGGAATTTTGGACTGGTGACTACTGGTGATAATGATGATAATGACTGCATGCATAGTGATTTTTCGTTATCTTATCAGTTGTCCTATGTTGATGTTCCCTAAGAAGATGCAATCATCATTCAATGGTGTTTTATAGTTATTTGAATTGTCGAATCCCTGATTCTTGCTTTTTAGATAGCATAGTTTGTGTTGTTTACTTAACAAATATTGTTAATCAAAGTCTGTGATGGGGTATAAGTTCTCTATCGCATCATTAAAGTTTAACATGCCATAAACATAGGATTTCACGGTTTTTTGATCATCTGCATCAATGATGTTGTTGAAATGAGTTACTGACATAGCCAGAGCAATAGAGTTGACGTTCTTGAGGCCGATGTTGGGATCACTAGCAGGATTCGCTGTATGGCAGGCGGCCACGCAGCCATCGTAGAAAACTTTACCATCGGCTTTCCCCTCCTCAATAGCGCTAATTTGCAATAACTCTGCTGGTGTTGGACCTGTCGGTTCTTCTTCCTCGGTTGGCTGGGCGTCATCATCTTCATCACCATCATCGGCATCGGCATCAGCATCGTCATCGGTGTTTCTTGAGCTATCGGAAGGGGGCTGGTAGCTGCGATTATCGGTAAAGTCGTCTGATTGGCATGCTGCTGACATCAGAATCAGTGATACCAATATGAATAAATAAAAATGGCGTAAAAAACTTCTCAATAGTCCCATATTTTGTTTTCCCTATCACCTCACACCCATTGCAGGTCGGTTTCTTGAAGCAACTCGTACAAACCATTGGTCGCTATCGGCGAAAAAATCGCTATATTAAATAAAGTTACTTATTTTAAAAATTACAGCCGCTTGAGTATCAGGTATTCTCTTTTAGCTTGTTGATGTGATGTCATAAAAATACAAAAACAGCCAAAGGCTAAGCAGTGAAATCGCTTAGGGCAGAGCGTAGTTTGCATTGATAGGGTATTACCTAATGATGTATTTTTTTAGGTTTAATCGTAATAGTGTTCAGGCACGGATCCACCAACATGACAAAAGGCGCAAGCATAGCGACCTTGAGATGGACCCAGCGGTAAGCGTACTTCACCAAGTGGGAAGGTTTCCCGCCAGCCAGTGCGGAGTTCACTTGAAGAATCCTTTAACTTATTTTCAATTTCGGTTAGTTGATTGATATAGGGCCAATCTTGTTCTTCAGCCAGGTCACGCATCTCGGCTAAGGTGGCATCGAGATTTTGTTGATGTTGCGTCTTCGCTGATGATGCATCCTTATCAATGAGGAAGCTGTAGCCTTCTGCTAGAACCATTAGGTTAACGATTTTTTTGAAAGGAGCAAGGCTGGTAGTTCGATAACAGAACAAAGGACAGCCCTTTAACATTTCGATACCACGTTTCACTTTCGCAATATCCGTAGTATAAACCAATGCGAACGCTGCTACATCGGGGCCTTCGCTGCCCTTGTCCCCATAGGTCGTCATCATGGAAGTTAGTTTTTCAATAGCGGCCTCGGCAGCAGGAATTTGTTTAAAGCCGAAGCTCTGAAAACCATCAATGAATAAATTTAAAGACTGGGCACTTGTGGAGTGAGGTAGCAATGATAGAGATGATTCTACCAGGGTTTTGGCATGCAATAAATCAGGGATTCCCATATAGACGTTGTCTGTCCGTCTAGACCATTGCACATGACCAAAGGCAGTTAGCATGCTGAGGCGCCCTTGATGTTCGAGGTTTTTTATATTGGGCAGTTCCGGTTTGACCCGTAGGATCCATTCATTCATACCATCTACATCGGCTCTGGCAATGTATTGCCAATATTCCCTTTCCAGTGCCAGGAAGCATGAACTGTCTTGAAGGCAGGTTTCTGTCAATGGAACAGCCTTGATGCTAGTCGTTCCCGGAAATTCAGGAGGAGCATTATCCGGATAATTCAGTTCTATGTTTGGTTCCCCTTCGTTCCATGCGAACTCAATGGGGGTAGGGCCGTCGATGGTTTGGTAGATTGTGGTATCTTCGCCGCTACTACTTGTCGAGTCCTCTTTTTTCATCTCACAGGCAAGCAGAGTATAGGCTAGTAAAATAGTAAGTGGCCAAGGGTGCATCTTAGACTCCATGCTTATTTATGGTTAGACTCGGTGACTTTTTTTGTGACTTTTTTTTATCATGCAATTATAGGGCCAGCCTGATTGAGGCATGAGTATTTAATATCATTCGTAAAAGGCTGCTAGTAGGCAAGGGTTTCTAGTCGAGACATCATGGTTTGTCTTTAACCATCTGTATTTATTTGGATTTTGAGTTTTTACAGATAGAGTAGACATGTTTATAGCACTCGATCTACTATAAGTAAATTATATCAAATGGTTATAGGTTGATAACTGTGGTTGTTTTAGTTCTTGGTAAAACGGAGAAGAAAGTCTTTGGGTGAAATTGTTCACAATATCCCAGTCTACTCTATTTATTAATAAGGCAAACGTTGAGGGTCTATACAGAGTGATAGACCCTCAGAAGATTATTCTATATCAAGGGAACACTTATTCCACGGTAAAACTCACCAGGCTGCTTAAAACAGGGGCGCTGATTGTCTTGTCGGAGGTAGCTCCTGCTGAGGGATCAAGCAGTTCGAAACCAGCAGCAGGCATGCTGTCTAGAGCATAACTGCCACTGGTGCTGGCTTGCTTCACGCATTGTCGAGAAATCACTGATCCCATTTGCTTCGTTGTCCAGGTAGAAAGAAGAGTCGCATCCAGGTCAGTGCTGTTTGGTATATACCATTTAATGGTCACGCTATTGGGGTAGCAGCCTGATCTGCTGTAATAAGTCCCAATGTCATCGGTGGCGCTGGCATCTGTGCAGGTGCCGGCGGGACCAGAGGTTTGTTCTTTTTGGAGAGCAGGATGATAAAAGCCGCCGGGAGTAAAAACAGAACCTCCTTTTTTCCCTTTTCGGATGCTCATAGCATTACTTGCTGAGCCACTAAGAGCACCTGAGGTGCCGCAACCTGATAAAGCTGAGGAGTATGAATCGGCAGCCAACGCAAAGACCATCCCACGGGCATTTTCCGAGTAACTTCCGCCGGGGTTTTGCCAGTAAGAAAGGGTACCTGCATTGGTTGCTGGGTTTAAATTAAAAGCGATATAGGTTATACCTGCGACGGCATCATTATCTTGACTATAGTAACTACCATCTGGCTTTTTGTATCTGCCATAGTTATTATTGTCTTCGCTAACCGTAAAATCGGCCCCTACATTTAAATCAAGAACCCCATTTACAAATGCATTTGTTGCCAACTGTGAATCGATATTGGCCCGCATTAGCTCAGCTTGCATAGTATAAGCACCAGAGTCGTTTTTTGTCTGGCTATAGCGAATACTGAAATAAGGGTCAGTCGGTTGGCTACCGCCGCCGCCGTCACCGAAAGGATCATTGAAACCGGTAATTTTACTCCACACCAGACCATCATAAATAGTATTGTCTGATGCTGACCCTGGAGAATGAACCATATGAAGTTCACGGGTTTCAGAGTCTTTGGTTGTTGTTATATCTGTACGATAAACTGGACGATCGTTTTGATCTGCCAGACGCTTAATGGATGCCGCCGTGACGGAACTTACTTGTGTACCCATAGCTGTGTTTAACGCCGTCTTTAAATCGATGGTTTCGCCCACTGCTGGCAATTCAGAGGCTGTGCCATCCTTTTTAGCTTGGCACATCATCCCTTGCACAAGACCCAGGGTTTTATCTAGAATATCTTCGACCGACATTACTTGTGACCGGGCAAAGGCAACCAAACAGGCTTCATCAGTGCCAGTATTTTTACCATCCCGGGTTCCATAAGTCTGATTTGAAGGGTTAGTGCCATAGAGCATTTCTTGGTCGAATTCATAGCATGTGACATTGGGTTTGGTGCGGGATTCACTAAAAATTGTCGGTAAACAACTGGCTGCTGTCCCATTGATGAGGTTTTCAGCCTCTTTTTTCTTGGCGGCTACAGTTTTTATTTTAGAGGCATCCAGAGTAAGTGAGTTTCCCGAATCTTGTGGAAAAAATGAAACAGCTAATCCGCCTGGATAAGCGGCTGCCAATTCGTTAGTTGCTACAGCTTCTTCCTCTGATTTTTTTTCATTGCAGCCAAAGGTACAAAAAACCATAACAGATATAATCAGGTTTCCACCTAGATTATTGATCTTAAACATAATAAAGACTCCTATTTATGAATGTCTTCTGCCTATTCCTGTATATTCTATTTTATATAGATAAATAATCAACCTTGGATGATTATAGGTTCAACATTTAGATCAATTTATCTGTTGTTTGAAGCTGGTGAGCTGGGTAGCGGTTTTTTTGATGAGGATTGGTAGATAAAACAAGAGATGATGTTTTTAGAACAACCTAATGGGTAAAATTTTTCAGCTACAACTATGCTGCTTCCTGTTGATTATTATCTTTACTGACTTTTCTTGGACGAGCTTTATGTATCCAAGGCTCCGCTACGACGTGAAGCAGTGCGCCGGCCACAAAAGCTTCGAATAAAGCAAGGAATGCATCATCAGAAAATAAATTAAGCAGCCATTGGCCCCAAAAGAATCCTGCAATGGTCATGATGGAAATCAACCCATAAACCCCGAGAGTCTTGCCTAATCCAAATTTGGGGAATAGAAAACCCCATATCATTAGGCAAACGGGAAGTCGATGAAGTAACACCGCCATTCCTAGGTTATTTTCTGATCCCGGCAAGAAAGAGTGAGAGTGAGTATGCCCAGTCGACTCTAACTGGTCGTGAATTTGATGGAGAGCATTAGGAACCAAAGCAGCACCATCGATAAGGGTGTGAATCCCTAATCCTGCTAGGGCTAGCAGCAAAGAAGTGCGACTGATTTTGACTCGATGCTGATTCCAGCGGAGCTCTGCAACAGTGAGAAAGAGAAAACCTGCGAGGGCGACAAGAATTGCATGATAGCTAATCCGAAAATAGGAATCAGGCAGAATATGAAATGCTGTCAAATACACTACATACAATGCAATAAAAAATTGGAAAGCTTTTAAGCCCCAATTATTTCTTGTGCCCAGCCAATAGATCGGCGGTGCGATAACACAAGCCAGCAATGTCAAAAAAAGTAAAAGCATGTCTAAGATTTCGGTCTCTTTTCTGCAGCTCGCGCCCGTGCTTTAGCCAGAGAATCACCCATATTTTCGGTAACTCCTTCGGCTTTACCGATCATATTATCTAGAAGATCATCTGCTACAGGTTTTAACTGTTCCAGGCCTCTCTTAAAATAAGGATATAGCGCTATTCCCACAATGAGGCCTGCACTAAATGGAGCTAAGTTAGCTTTTAGTAGTTTAGTAATCATGAATTATCCCCTTCCTGTTGAATAATTTTGTGACCTATACTTTTACTAAGTAGCGTTGAATTGCCGACCACGACCAACGTACTCAGATTATGAACAAGTGCGGCTTGCAATGGATTCAATCGACCGGCTGCTCCAGCGATAAGACCAAGACCATTCACAGCGATCGAAGCGAAAAAATTGGTTTTAATCGTTCTTAATGTTTTACGCGAAATTGAGATAGCTTCACTGACCGAGGTCAGGTCATCACGTGATAGAGTAATGTCAGCCGCTTCAATAGCTAAATCACAGCGACTTGAAACCATGGCCATACTTAAATCAGCACCCACTAAGGCTTCGGCATCATTGACACCATCACCTACCATTAATACCCGATGACCACGATCTTTGAGTTCTTTGATTAATTTTTGTTTTTCATTGGGTAGTAGCCCACCTTTAATGCTCTCAATACCCAACTGTTGACCCACGTGATTTACCGAGTTTTGTTTGTCACCAGAAAGTATGTGCAGATTAGTGATTCCGAGCTGCCTTAGTTGGTCTATAGTAGAAAATGCTTCTGTTCTAACTTTGTCCTCTAGTAGGAAAATCGCAACGAGTTTATCGTCGATTGCTTGATATACGATTGGCCCAGGATGTTCGATACTGCGGTCAATCGTTGCTGTCTGACCTTCCTCGATGGGTATCTTTCTTTCGTTGATAAAAGCAAGATTGCCACAGATAACCTCTTTACCATCTACTTTTCCCGTCATCCCCAGCCCAGGGAAAACCTGATAATCATCCACTTTGCCAATATCTAACCCACGCGCCTTAGCTTCTTTAACCAGAACTAAGCCTGCAGGATGCGTTGAATGTTGCTCTGCTCTGGCTGCTAGTGCTAAGAGCTCATTTTCCTCTTCATGACCCAATCTGATGATCTCGGATAAGGTTGGGATCCCTTGAGTGAGGGTTCCTGTCTTGTCAAAGACTATGGTATCGATGTGCGCAGCCATTTCTAAGTGAGAGCCACCTTTGATTAAGATGCCGCGACGGGCAGCCCGCCCTGCTGCGGCAGATACCGCTGTGGGAGTTGCTAAACCAGCGGCACAGGGGCAGGCGATCACCAGAGCTGTTATCGCTCTGCGCCAATCTCTAGTAACTAAAAAAAGCAGACCACTTGTTGCGAGGGAAATCGGTACGAACTTTGTCACAAACTTTTGACCAAACTTTTCGATCGGAGCTTTTTGGCTCCGCAGATCTTCTACTGATCTAATCATACGAGCTATGGCAGTTTCATTATGGGTATTTT
>PBRN01000249.1 GCA_002725955.1 Pseudobdellovibrionaceae bacterium | reverse complement strand
TTATGAGACCTTATGGATTGATAAATCAGGTCAAGTGTACAATCAGGACCCCGTTGCACCAGCAGCGCCAGCAATCACCGTTAGTGCCAGTAAGGACCGTTTCTATCAAGACCCATTCTATGTCGAAGTGGATATTCAGTCTCAGACTCCTCTAGCCGAGGTGGCGTATGAACTTAACGGAACAAGGTATCAAAGTAATAAAAGTAATTTCTTGATCAATATCGCCGCTGAAACATCAGTGGGAGAAACAAGTAAACTCAAAGTCATTGCTACCAATGACCAAGGCACTGCTACCAGTGATGTTTATCAATGGAAGCGCATCCCACCAGGACCTGGCATAAATATATATTTTGAAAAACCAGGACCGTGGCAAATGCCCTGGGTCTGGTTTGATCGTGACTCTGATGGTTCATTTGAAACTAGGGTACCCGGGAAACCTCCAGGTGATATGGAAGAATACAGAACCAGAGAAAATAGAGTTTGGTACAAAAAGTTTATTCCAGATGTGTATGAAGTCACCTTCCATTTCAATGATGGCAATATAAATACTACGGTTAAGTCAGAAGGAAGGGACTTTCAAACTAATAAAGATATTTGGGTACGTGCCAATGGGATGGGCAGCTATAAAGACCCTTTCTCTCCAAAGGCTCCAGCAGTCGAAGTAGAACCCAGAGGCAGAGCTTTTACCAGCCGGTCTATTGAAGTCAAGCTCAGCATCAAAGGTGAATATGATGAAGCTAAGTACACCACAGATGGCAGTGACCCCCGGCAAGGCCGTTCCTTTGATAATGGGACCACCGTACGCTTGGGAGATAACCTGCAGGCAGGAGAAAAACTACTCCTCCAAGTCTATGCTCGAAATGCTATCGGGGAATTTGTCACTTCTGAAACTTTCGAAAGGATCTCTGCCCGCAAGCGAGATAATATCACCATCCTTCAGGGTTTTTACTGGTACATTCCAAACCCACTAACAATGGTGGAAGATTATGTGAGGGAAAGAGAGCCTGAATCAGATCTGTGGGATTATTACGCACGGGACGGCGCTAAAAAAGTTTACGAAGATGGCTTCACCCATATTTGGTTGCCACCAATGGGCAAAGCCTTTCGCGATATACCGGAAAGAGCTGATCAGGGTAATTACTTCAATGTCGGTTATGCCATCTACGACCATTATGATCTCGGTGAATTTTCGCAGATGAGATCTGTCCGCACTAAATATGGGACAAAAAACAAACTCCAGCAGGCTATCTCAGCCTTCCATGATTACGACATCAAAGTCATTGCTGATATTGTACTTAATCATATGTTAGGTAGCGATCAACCTGAGCAAATTGAATTCAGCAACGCTTTTGATAAGGGAGGTAATAATTTAGGAAACGGCCGCCGGTTAGCCTACCTTAAGTTTGATTTTAATGCCGCAGAGGATGAAAACCCGCGAGGAACAACTTACTCAGATTTCGTATGGAACCGCGACCATTTTGATGGAATGGAATACAATGGTCTTTTTTACCTCTTTAAAGGAAAAACTTTAGATCGAGTCAATAACTTCGGCGACACTTCCGGCTCCAGGCTCTATCAATACATGAGATCGGACATTATTTTGGGTGCCGACATTGACCTGCAAAACCCGGAAGTCCAACAAGAGCTAATCCGCTGGACTAAATGGCTCGTCGAAACCACCGATATTGATGGTTTCCGAGTAGACGCAGTGCGACACATGGATACTCCATTTGTGGTTCGCTGGGCGAGAGAAATCCGTGAGTATATGAAAGAAAGAGGTAAAGATCCTTCCCAGATGCTTATGTTTGGAGAAAACTGGGATGGCTGGGCACAACGACTAGCTGCTTATCTGAACGGAAGAGCTAAAGGTTCTTCGACGGATTATATCTTAAATCCAAATGACTATACTGGGATCGAAAAAAGTATGTCACTTTTTGATGTGCCTCTGCATTATGATTTCAGAAAAATAGCCGGAGCAAATGCTGAAATTATGGATATCAGTACGCTGCCCGGCAGAGGGTTAGTCGGGGTTGCCGGGAATGATGCCGTCACATTTGTAGACAATCATGATACAGTGCCCACTCAAGAATTGCGCAGCTATATTCCCCTACACACAAAGCTGCAAGCATACACATATATCCTGCTACATGAATTTGGCAGACCATGTGTATACTACCGAGACATGTATAAAGGCAACTTTGTTTCAGACTACGAAAATAACAATAAAGAGTACCTGTATCGGAATATTAAGGACCTCATCGCAGCAAGACAAAACTATGCCTATGGTAGAGGTGAATACTATACCCAAGTCAAAGGATTACTAGGGCAAAGACGTTACGGTGATGCTGACCATCCGGGAGGTCTAGTTTATTTGATCCGGCAATATAATAGTCAAAACTCCAGGATGACCATCTCTAATATACCAGCTAATTTCAAGCTAGTTGCAGGACAAGGAAAAAGAGAAGGGGATCAGTTTATACTTGATAGCAATGTACCTTTTGCGGTTTGGGCTCCCCCATTATAACAAGAAGACAGAAATTCCATCCCACCATATGCCAGCAAAACTCCAAACTGCTGGCATGAGCTCCCTTGAAATGCAATAATAAAAAAAGACTCTCGAAATAGTATGCTTTGTTTGATTAACTTGCAGCCAGTACTGCCAGCTATCACAGCACCTATCTTTGCTTTTTACTATGCCAAAAAGATTGGTATCCATAGATTAAAGAGGTGGATCGATGTCAAACCCAAGACCAGAAACCCCCACTAAAAGCTGGCTAGAAGCGTTGAAGGACTTTACTAAACCTTCCGTTATCACCATGCTCTTTCTAGGTCTCTCGGCAGGAATTCCTATACTACTGATTTTCTCTTCACTATCTCTATGGCTGAGAGAAGCAGGGGTAACCAGATCAGCTGTTACCTTTTTTTCCTGGGCAGCCTTGGGATACTCTTTCAAATTTGTTTGGGCCCCATTAGTGGATCGCCTGCCACTCCCTTTTCTACACAAAAAAATGGGTCGAAGGCGATCATGGATATTACTTTCTCAAATTGCAATTATCCTATCGATACTAGGTATGGCCTTCACAGATCCTGCTAGCTCTGAATCAGCGCTGGTGATGATGGCTATCAGCACCGTACTCCTTGGGTTTTCATCCGCAACTCAAGATATTGTCATCGATGCCTACCGAATTGAATCTGATTCAAGTGATATGCAAGCATTGTTGTCATCCACTTATATTGCGGGTTACCGTATCGGAATGATCATCGCCGGTGCAGGAGCGCTCTTTCTCGCTAGTTCGCTTGGGACTAAAATGGGATCCTATGATTACCATGCCTGGAAGTGGACTTATGTTGTCATGGCGCTGAGCATGCTGATCGGAGTCGCCACTACATTAATCATTAAGGAACCAGCTGAAAAAAGAAAAGCATCGGAATATACCACCAAGGATTATTCACAATTCTTCATGCTTTTTCTCGTCATCGTAACCTGTTTTATCGCTGTATTCTTCATTTCCTCTGACCTAATGAAAGGCCTGCGGGAGCCGACCCATGCTTTGCTTGGCAAAGGCTTGGGTTCATTTATTCTGGCCCTCTGCCGCCTTGCTATTGCGCTGGCTTTTTCTGCTTTCGGCGCTAAGCTGATGGTAACCGCCGGGTTTGTCAACAAAGCAATGGTGAACGACACTTATATCGAACCCATAAAGGATTTTTTCACCCGCTATGGAACCTCAACGGCTATCCTACTTCTTACCCTGGTCGGGCTTTACCGTGTTTCAGATATCGTATTAGGCGTTATTTCGAATGTTTTCTATCAGGACCTAGGATTTACTAAAGTAGAAATAGCAGCGATAGTCAAAACTTTCGGCCTGTTCATGACTCTAGCTGGCGGCTTTCTCGGCGGCCTACTTACCACCCGAGTGGGAGTGATGAAAATATTATTTCTAGGCGCAGTGTTGTCGGCTGCTACTAATCTACTGTTTATAGCTCTGGCCCATATGGGTAATGATATGACAATGCTGTATGTAGTAATTTCTGCTGACAACCTATCTGCTGGACTTGCTAGTGCTGCGTTTATAGCATTTCTGTCCAGTCTCACTAATATCTCATTCACGGCCATTCAATACGCTATCTTTTCATCTTTAATGACCCTCTTCCCTAAAATTTTGGGCGGTTACTCAGGTTCAATGGTTGAAAACCTTGGATATCAAAACTTCTTTTTAACCACCACTCTCATGGGAATTCCCGTACTTTATGTGATCTGGCTTGCAGGTAAAAAACTGGAGATAAAGAAGTAATTAGGAATGCCTTGACGAGGTTAAGCCCCAGTGTCTGCTCAATAGGATATTATGAGAGAAATGAGAGAAATGAGAGAAATGAGAGAAATGAGAGAAATGAGAGAAATGAGACAAATAAACTTAGCTTCCAGATAAAATAAGAGCGCAATATAGACTGCGCTCTTATTATCTCATTAAACTTTATGAACCACATCAGCCTGCGGCAAACGAATCTGAGGACCATACAAACCTTCCGGCTTACGGTTACCCACGGCCATCATCATAGTTACCTCTGCTCCACGGGGCAGATTGAGTATTTTCTTCATCCGCACCTCATCAAAGCCTCCCATGGGACATGAGTCATACCCATGAGCTGCGATGGAAAGCATCAGGGTTTGAGCAGCCAACGCCACTTGAGTATGAGCCCATACCCGATGATCTCCTTTATTTTTAGGAGACCGCACCATAACCTTAGTCAGACCAAGAACAGAAAAGAGTATACGACGAAATAAGTTTTGAACCCCAAAAGGATCTGTCGCCATAAGCCTAGGGATAAGCTTCTTATAATAGATATTCACCGGTTTAGGGAGCTCAGCTTTACCCCCTTGAGTCATAATATCGATTAATTTTAGACGATTGGTATCCCACAAATCAGGCCGCGCTACCAGAGCAAGTAAATCGCCAGCTGTCTTTGCTGCCGGTTGACCTAAACAGGCTTCAGCAGCCGCTTGCTTTTTTTCAGGGTCTCGGATCCAGTAAAATTCCCATGGCTGCAGGTTTGATGAACTTGGCGACAAAGTTGTATCAGCAAGGATCGATTCCATCGTTTTTTCTGGCAGAGCCACACCATCAAAAATACGAATGCTGCGCCTTGCTGCTACTATCGATTTAAATGACGTTAAAACCGCCGCATCAAGGTCCTGCCCCGGCACAGGCTTAGCATCAGTATAAGCCGGCCCTTTATTGGACATTTGATTAAGAATATCGTCGTTCTTCATGATGGATCCCTTGTGAAGTGAACTGATCTCAAGGATACTAATACAATTTTTGATAGAATTTACCAATAACAGCTTTTTTGATTTGTTATAGCCGACTTACCCGACTCGCTATATCACAGCAAAATAGTTGATATTATTGAATAAAAAAAAGACCCCTCTCGAGTCGAGCTTACATTGAAAGTTAATTTAGTCTTTTCGCAATAATAGCCAAACCACGTCTTCAGTCAAAAGAATTAAGACTTTACAAGCTAGGTGCACACAATCAACGACAAGTCATTAAAATAGCTCACTAAAGTAAATGAAACCAAGACCGAAACTAGATCCGGAACTTTTGGCATTATCAGTAAAACATTGGAGAAAAAATGAGAGCTATCACTATAATATTTTGTACTTTCATTGCTTTTGCCACCCAGCTTTCGGCCAACACTAGCGCCAGCAATAGAGGAACAAAAACAGTATCATTAGTATATAATGCTTCCTCGTTTATACCACTACCTGCTAGCGGGGGGTATAGTCTGGGGTACTTTCTGAATTCAGATAAAGTGATTGAACTAAGCTCTGATACGATCAGTCTGAGCGTGCCAACTGATTCTATTTCAGTAGAAACCGCATTAACGGTTACCAGTGCACGCCTGAAATGGTTCTTGGGTAACAGTTTCTATTTAAATCTAGGTTTAGGCCAAAGAAAATTATCAGCCGTTGTTTCTCCATTCGAAATGGAGAGCAATGCTACCGGGGTGCAAATCGCCTTTGGTAATTGCTGGCAATGGAGCTGGTTATCTTTAGGGTTTGATTGGGTTGGTTTTTTTCAACCCATCGCCTATTCATCAACATCTAATATTCCAGTTGTTCCTGGCGATAGCAGCTCTGATGCTGTCGTCAAAACATTAGACACATTTGGTAAGATTGGAGCAGTAACATTCACACTATTTTACCTCGGAGTTTCATTCTAGGCGCATCATAAACTGGGATATTTTAATAGGCCCCAGAAATGAAACCTAACTGAATCTCCGGGAGGTCATCATTATACGGGGAACTAAAGTAAAACTAGAATATCTATTAACCTTCCTTACCTCTCCAGTTTCAGCTACTAAACTTGGCTGGTTTCGTTTCGGCTTCGGCATGATCTTGCTTTGGGAAGCATGGCGTTTTTACCAACGAGGTGACCTCCTCTACATTTATCACCATGAAGCTTTTCATTTCCACTATTGGGGATTTTCCTGGGTAAACCCACTGCCACCTATATGGATGAACGTTGTCTTGAGCTTATGGGCTCTGGCTGCTTTCTGCGTTGCTCTGGGTATCTTTTATCGCTGGACCATAACTTGCCTTGGGGTTGTCATCGCCTATTTTTTTCTACTGGAAAAAGCACAGTATCTAAATCATTTCTATCTTATCCTTGTGATTAACGCTTTTTTAATTCTCATTCCTACTAATAAAACCAGCATTTTCAAAATAAAATCTAGTAGTGGTGACAATATCTACCACCAACCAATACCTAAATATTACCTACTGATTATGCAGTCACTGATCGGATTAGTTTATTTTTATGGTGGCATTGCCAAAATAAATCCAGACTGGCTTGATGGATTACCTTTACGACTTTGGTACCAAAATGTGGATTTAGGATTTTTTTCCTCGATGATATCTATTGAACAATTCGCTTATTTTGCCAGCTATGCGGGCCTCACCCTGGACCTCATGGTCTGGCCAGCCCTGCTGTGGCGACACACAAGATGGCTGGCGATCATAGGACTCGTTATCTTTCACCTGATAAATACGTTTACCTTTAGCATTGGAGTCTTCCCATGGCTGATGTTATGGGCAACCATTCTTTTTCTTAATGAAAACTTTTTGCAAAAACTAGCTCAAAAGTTACAGTTTCTTAACCTCATGTCTCGGATACCAAGAAAAGATCTAACGCCCTCTGCACCTCCCCCCCCATTGAGTCGGTTAAGCCAAACTCTCGTTATTACCTTATTCATTAGCCAACTGCTAATTCCATTACGCCATCACCTGATACCAGGAAATGTGGCATGGACTGAGGATGGACATAAGTTTTCTTGGAGAATGAAACTACGATCAAAAGCAGGTAAGATAAAAATCAAAATGGTTCACCCAGTCTCCGGTAAAACCTACCCAGTGCCCCTGGAAGATTTTCTTAGCAACCGACAAATACGAAAAATGAGTGTCCGCCCTGATATGATTGTTGAATTGAGTCATGCTTTAGCCGAAGATTGTGGCGGCCTCTATCCAGGAATCACATGCAAAATCTACGTGGATTCTTTTATATCTCTCAATGGAAGGCCATTGCAACGCTACATAAATGATCAGTTAGATATGGGGCAAGCACAGCAGCTATTTTTGGAGCGTTCTTCTTTTATTCTGCCTGAACCAAAATTGTATTGATAGGTTCGGGTCGATTTCCTTATGCACCAATAAAAAAGGTTCAAAATGCAGGGCCTCTGGATGAGACCCTCTTTTTAATCATCACATCAAGAATTATCGAGAGGTCGCACGACTAGTCATAAAGAACTCAAGGATTCCACCCTGGCTCAATAAACTATGATCAATCGTAGTACCCGACAGCGGATTGCCATTAAAACGAACTTCCTTGACATAAATATTTTGATCGCTGTTGTCATGAGCTAGCACAGTCAGTGCTTTACCAGTCTCCATGACCATACTCATTTTTTGAAAAACAGGTGAACCTAACTGATACTCGGTCTGACCTGGAGCCACACTATAAATGCCCATTGCATTCATCAAATACCAAGCTGACATTTGCCCACAATCTTCATTTCCAGCCAAGCCATTGGGTTCTGCTTTATACATTTCATTCATTAAGCGACGCACCCAGTACTGCGTCAGCCATGGTTTGCCTGCATAGTTAAATAGATAAGGAATATGATGACTTGGTTCATTACCATGAGCATAATTGCCAATCAAACCCGAAACATCTGGAGACTCATTACCGGTCGGTTGGGTAACAAATAATTGCTCCAGCTTTTTGGCAAATGCTTCTCGCCCCCCAAGAAGCTCCATCAACTTGGGAACATCGTGCTGAACTGACCATAAGTACTGCCAAGCATTCGCTTCGGTATAACCATTGTTGCGATGGGTTACTAAATTGGGATCAAACGGATTCATAAACTTGCCTGATTTATACTTGGGGCGAAAGAATCCCGTTTCCTTATCATAAAGATTCAGAAAGTGCTGGCTACGCGCCATAAACGTAGCGTAAGCATCTGGATGGTTAACCATCACTTCAGGAAAACGCTCATCCAACGGACCCGCTTTTGCCATAGTATTG
>PBRN01000236.1 GCA_002725955.1 Pseudobdellovibrionaceae bacterium | reverse complement strand
TGAGTTTGGTAAGCGTCTGTTCTTTGATACCAGGTTGAGTAGCAGCGGTTCTGTTGCTTGTGCTTCCTGTCATATCCCAGAAAAATACTTTACAGATAGCCTTCCGCAAGCGATAGGTGCGGGTCAAATGACTAGGAATACACCATCGATTTTGGTTTCTAAATGGAGTCCTTGGCAAACTTGGGATGGTGCTAAAGATAGCATGTGGTCGCAGGCATTAGGTCCGCTTGAATCACCAACGGAACATGGGATCCACAGAAATGATGTCATCAAATTAATCCGAATTCATTACGGGGAGATATATACAAAAATATTTGGAGCTATTAATGATTCGCCAGAGGGAATAAATCATGCTTTTGCCAATGTAGGTAAGGCTCTGATGGCTTATCAATTCAAACTGACCATACAGCCCTCCCGCTTTGATCAGTTTATTGATGCAGTGGTGCAGAAGAATCCTCAGCAAGCGAAAAAACTATTCTCTCTAGCGGAAGTTAATGGTTTACGCCTATTTGCTGGTAAGGGTAACTGTATTAGTTGTCATAATGGACCATTGTTGACTAATTTCGAGTTTCATAATGTCGGGATACCGCAAAGAGACCAAAGTGCCGTCGACCTTGGGCGTTATCAGGGAGTGAAGCAATTAGCACAGGATCAATTCAGCTGTTTGTCTCCATATAGCGGAAAGGAGGAAAAAGATTGTTTAGAAATGAAGTACCTCAAAAAATCAGGGCCGGAGTTGGTCGGTGCTTTTAAAACACCCAGCCTTAGAAATGTAGATAAGACTGCCCCATATATGCATGCGGGGCAGTTTGCGACTCTTGAGGATGTGGTCAACCATTATGATAAGCCGAAGCCTCCTTTCTATGACAGAAAACAGCACCCGAATCGACCTCATTTCGACATTTTACCCTTACGGCTATCGGATGAAGAGAAAAATCAGTTGGTAGCTTTTTTAAAAACCCTAACCTCACCTATTCCAGTGAACGATCCCTGGTGGCAACAGCCTTTCATCAGTCATTGATAGGGGGCTCATATCGATCGGGGTATCGAGTCAGATAAGCTGTTAGAACGGACCATGTTTCTCAAAGATAGTTGATTTGTTATTAGCTCACCATCTCATTCCGTTAGGAAAAATTTTCCTGCCTTTCTCGTCGCAATGAGACGATAGATAACTGCTAACCCTTATCTAGTAGAACATTGGGATATCAGTTGATAAAAATTAATCATTTAAAGCCCATATTCATAGCCTTAGTGTTTACCTCTAGCTTTCCTGCTGTGTCTGCTGGGCAAACCCAAGTTATTTTATTGGTTGATATTGACGATGATTTTGTTGATGAAAATGGCTTTCCCAAGGATGAGCAGCTTTTTGGGAAAAAATCATATTACTACGTTGGTGATGACGACTTTATAACCGTATCTTCTCCCGATTTTCAGAATAAATTTAAGCAAGGTGAAAAAGATCTATTTCATTTTGCTGGTGATCAAGAAACGACGCTTTGGTCAAAAATACAATTTAAGAACAAAAGCAACGTTAATAGATCGATATATCTATTCTCGGATACCATTTGGATTGAAGAATTATCTGTCTATCAAACTGGTTTGATCAAAACCATCGGCCCTAAACAACATCTTCAACAAAGAGTCATCAAGCTTGGTCTCAAACCTGATTCTGTGACTACCTTCTATATTGTGCAGAAAGAGGATGGGCCTAAACTACAGTACTTTTCATTCTGGAAGGATAGAGAAAAGCTGACCAGACATATTATTAGTATTGAAAGAAACTGGGGATTTATTATCGCAGTATTTACTATGTCATTACTTATTACGGTTATGATCTATGTAGTCTATCGGTTAAAAGTGCATTTATATTATTGCCTCTTTGTGATTTCCTCGGCGTTAGCAATAACCGTTTTATGGGGTGTTGTTTCTCTTTCTTCTTCCATTGCAATTGTATATACCTATTCGTTTGCTGCAGTTTCTAGCGCGTTATTTATCATATCTTTTTTGAATCTAAAAGGCTTCATCAGAAAACTATGGGCCTCTTTTATCGCCTATAATGTTTTAACCTGTTTAACTCATTATTGGTTTTTATCTGAGGGGTATATGGTAGACACTCGGGTCTTGACCATCTTAGGAGTGATAGCCGGATTTTTTAGTTTCCTCTTTTTTGGTTTTCTTTTCTATCTCATTTATATTTACATTAAAAAAAGAGAACCACATGTGGGGATTTTTTGTCTGGCCTATGGGGTTATTAATGGCGGCATCTTTCTATTCTTTATGAAGCTGCAAGGTGTCTTAGACTATAGTCTATCTGTAAGAGCAGTTGGCTATGCCATAGCACTTGAAAATGTTCTCATGTTACTGGCATTGCTTGACAAGATATATAATAAAGAAAAAGACAGAATAAAAAGTAATGATGATATGCATCATTCTTATGCTCAGCTTAAAAAGGTTTTCTATCCTCATCAGCTCACATCCATGAAAAATGGTGTTCATCTTGAAAAAACGATGCCGGTAGGCATGGCAGAAGCTTGCGTTATAAGCTTTGATATTGCGGGATCCAGTAAAATCAAAGGCCAGGGAGTCAAGGGCTTCTTTCGTGATATATTTTCTCGTTGTAATCATTTAATGGTAAGAGATTATCAAGAAAATATTGATGTAAAAGCAGTCGTCGCCAATGCTTTTCGAATTAAGGAAATGGGAGACGGCCTGATATGTTCTGTCGGATTTCCTTACAAATCACCGACCAACAACCCATTTATGGATGCTCTCTATCTGGCAGAAGATTTTATTAAGATATTTAACACTAGGGTTAAAGAGTTTGGGTATCCTGAAGATATCTTCTGTGGATGTGGGATAGCATATGGTGATCTGGAAACATTTTATCCTGATTCAAATCCTATTGAATATGATGCTTATGGTCGGGGTATTGTTTTAGCGTGCAGGTATGAGGCGATGAGGAAGGTGGTGCTTTCTGCCTTAGGTCTTAAAGGTAATGTGCTGACTGTCAGTGATGCCGTTTATCGTGGTATTGATGATAGCAAGAAAGAATATTTGACCCTATTTGATTTGAAAGCTCATAACGTTAGTGTGCGGGATGATGAATCTGCTGAATTTATCTATTATCGGATCATTGATGGGTAAAGACGTTGTCTTGACTATAACCACTGTTATATAGCCAGGGTGATACCTGCCTGGCGATATAATTTTTTGAGATACACTAAAAATACAAATGTCTCTGACTTTTCAGCCTGTGCTATTAGTTCGAAATCACTACCATGTCTTCTGGGCTTCCTTTTAAACACTGCCCTTCATTGATTTGATCAGGCAAACATTTAGCTGAAAAAATAAAAGCGTCATATAGTTTAAACCTATGTGAATAGTTCTTATCTCCGACTGCATAGTCCATTTCTACTCTTAATTCTAACAGTCCTGTAAAACCATAGTTCCCCTCTAAATTAAAAACATCTCCCTCGTAATTAACTGGGATGGTTTCACTTAGTAATTCTTTCTCTCCACCCCCTTCTGGGTGTCCGATAATTTTTATAGTCGCTCCAGGCCAGTTTCCTCGTCCTGAGACTTTTCCTTTGATTCCAGCTTTTAGAACTCCAGTGTCAGTATAAGAAAAAAGTTTGAAGATAGTAGTTTTTCCTGCTCCTCTCTTCGGGTTGAGGTGCCCTCCAAATTCTAATGAACACTCTTCGTTTTTACAGAAAATCCTTTCGGCAGTTGTAAAGTAAGAACCATTGGGATGAAATTGAATCTTCTCATTTCTGGCCTTCTCATTTAAAGCCAGTACAGCTTTAGTTCCATTTGGCCACACTTTAACTGCCTTGCTTGTAATGTTAGGAGCAAGGACCTTACCGTCAAACTCGAAGAGCCGCATCATTGGCAATGTCTTGATAGATACTAATGAGCCCATTTCGTTTTTTGTTGATGATGATCCTGCTTCCGGGCCTGCACAAGATATGCTAACAAAAGTAATTGGAATGATACTAAAATGCTTTATTTTACGAATGATTGTTCTGCTGGTGTAAGGAAGCATACCGGTCTCCATAATCTTTTTCTCTAATTGGAAATTATTATAAGTGAAATGGTTGTTAGGTCGCTGTGAGATGATTAGGAAATAAAATCGGCAATGTATATAGTTGCTGCTTGTTTAGGCGTCAAGGTCTTGTATTGGTTTACCCTGACGAATTTGGTTTTTCCGCTCATGCTACTAGACAACATCCTAGCACTCCTAAAATCGAGATATTGCAACAGATGTGCCAGAGTATTTTGCTGTGATCTTCGCCTTAAGCACGGCACCGGTATGATCTTCCCCGCCGTCATCACCATTTTTGCTCAGCAGTGTCTGTTTTTTTTCAGCAGATGTAATCATCATATTAGTAGGCTGATATTAGGGTAAACTTTGAATCGGCTATCATTGAGACAATATCGGCGAAAGGACGGAAATTTACCTGTGATAACTGGGGTTCTAGTTTTAATATAGTTAAGTGGTGCAGATCCTACGCCTTTTTCTCTGGTACGAGAGTTGCAAAGTGCTGCTTTGACTGTCTGTTGCAGGAAAGGAATATTTAAAATGTTAACGTATACTAAATATAGTCTTATTGCTGGGATCATCTTATTCACTCAGGGGTGTAGCGATGATCCACATAGCAATGTTTCTAATGAAGATCAGAATACTACTGTCCAGATAAATATCCCCGAAGTTACACTACCGCCAACCCATGAAGTGAACCTTATTTCGACGGCATCATGTGTTGTTCAAGCCGGATCATTGCGTCAGTGTAATCCTGACGGCAGTACTTACTCCGTTCCGATTAGCACTGACGTTGACCAAAGGATTCCAGTAGAGACTCGGTTAGAAACATTTACCATCGGTAATTGCGCGTCGGCTTTGCCTTTGAAGTATGATTTGGTTTCGGGTGGGGAGGTTGTGAGTACTTTCGATCTTTTTCCTACCGGGAAGATCACCACGATTCCAGGTCGATATCCAGATCTGCATCTTCAAAAGTCGAGTCAGAGTTCTTACCATAACCGTTTCTACGTTGATGCAGGCTGTACCATTGGGGTTAGAGCTACATCTAATTACCCTTCAGCAACTGGTATCAAACAGTTTTTGCAATCAAATCTAGATCAGACCACTGATAAAGCAATCATTTTTTCTCAGTCTGTAGCAATTCACGGTAGCTTTATTAATCAACAGGATTTGGCCCTCTGTAATTTGAATAAAATGGTGAAACAGTTTCGTTTATTATACCTGGTAAAAACCGTATCTGAAATTGTTCAACTGGGCGGTAAACCTGTATCCGACATGCTGGGAGCTGGGGTGCGAACTGCACATAATACCAATTCTATTTCTATTCCTGAAGGTGTCAGAGCAATCAAATTTCTTGAACTTGAATATAATAAGTCTATTGCTCCATTGGCGGAACAGAAGTGTTCTGATTCCAAACCTGAAGACTTTAGACCAAACCTTGAATCCTGCAATAGTAACTTCGCATGTAAAAACAATGTAGACCAATACCTTCAGGTTAGAGGCGAGCTGGAGGAAATAAGTGAATCGACAAAATATGCTTTTGCATACTCTCGGGCTGTTTCACAGCAGCCAATCAATATCGACTTAGTAAGCCTTATCGATACTATCCTCAAGTGAATTTTAGTAATGACTCGGAATTTTTTGATTCTTGGTAAAAATAGAGGGTATGACACCCTCTAAATTTCTAAACCTGCCGCACAATTGTTATCAAAATACGAATATACCGATCCAGTTCTCCTGGAGTTATCGCTAAATTAAAATCATATTTTTTTTCTTAGCGTTGAGTGCCCGATTTTTAGCAATGGCTCTCATCAAGTGATAATCAATCAATAACTTTAGTACGTTCCAGATGGAACACACCTTGCATTGTCATGTTCAGTGCACTTGATTTTATCTCATCATCCAGCAGCGCACTGAGAAAGTAGATGGAAGACGACGGAGTATATAAGAATGAATAAAAAAAATAAATTTCTTTCAGTTTTGACCTCGCTTAAATTGAGGCCTCATATCTGGCTTGTTGTTTTTCACATATTCATTTTTTTGGGTTGTCAGCCGATTTCCGATTTGACCCTGCAAAAGAAAATCCAAGATGATACTTCTCGTTTAGATTGGGATTTTTCTTGGTTTGGAGGCGATGACGGCGGCGGCGGTGGCGACGGCGGTGGCGGTGCTGATCTGGGAGATGATGACGATGACGGCGGTGGTGGCGGGGGTGGTCATTGGGGGGATGATGATGACGATGACGCCGGTGGTGGCGGTAGTTGGGGGGATGATAACGATGATGGCGATAATAATACAGGCAGTTGGTATAGCAATTGGTTCGGAGGGGACGATAAATCTTCTGAGAAACCAGATACTAGAATTTCTGATGGTGGTGGCGGTTTTTGTCTTGCTGGTGGTTGTAGTGAATCTATTAGCGAAGCTTATCAAGATCCCACAGGGGTTATCTCCGGGAATCTTAATTTGGTTGATGAACAGGGAGCAGTCATTAATGACAATGTTGGTACCTTTGTTACTGACGCCGAGGGTAATGCGGCTGTAACTTATGAGCCGGAGTATACTGCGGAATACGTCGGTAGTATGACTGATATGCCCGGCGGGTTAACTGCCGCTGAAAACCGTGAATTTCAAGCGCAAATCGCCAGCGGTGAATTAACTATGACGGGTTCAGTTAAATGTAATACTGACTCAGGAGCTTGGGAGCAAGTGATGATAGATTTTAATTTCTATCGTCCTGGTGATACCCAGGAAGGGACAGAAGGAATGGGGATACAGCAGGGGGGGACTTCACGTAAGGCTACCCCTGGTAGCCAACATGATGATACTGTCTTTGTTGTTGATGTCGGCTCATCCAGCACTAATACAGAAATGAGTCGAGTTGAAAAGGAAAAAAACTATAAAAATGGCATTAACTATCGGGAAGGGGATGAGAAACCTTCTCATACCCAGGGTAGTCCAGCTTCTGAAAGAAATTCCGGTCGTGGTGAAAGTATTTTTCCTAGCCCTCAGAATGCTCCCCAGCCACAAGATAATCCGGAAATGCCACCTCCTGGTGGCTTGCCAGGCCCAGGTTCCGAACCAAAAGAGAAACCAAAAACCCACAATGAACGAGCGACTGATCTCATTGAGCAAATGAAAACCTGGAGCCAAAGCCTGAATAACGACTATCGCTCAGTGAATGGTAAGATGACGGCAGGCCAAGGATCGATCGATGTACAAGTTGCATATTCGAAAATTGAAGATGATAAATATGTGGCTCAAATTATCGAAAAAATGAGTGTTCCAACCCCAGGGCAGGTGCCCATTGATGTGCCCATTATCCCTCAATTGCCGAAGGCTGATTATCGTACTGCGCAGGCGGCAGATGCAGCTGATTATCTTGAGTATGGCCGCAGTGTGGTGGCTGGCGATCAATCAGAGAATAGGTGGAAGCGTGATGCTATTTTAGATGTTGCGGAGGTGCAGATTGTTCTCGCCGATCAGACCTACAGCAGTGGCCGCACCAGGCAAGGTGATGCACAAATAGGAATGGCTTTGACGCTGATTGATGGTGCTATTGACTTTGTGCCCATTGGAAGTCTTGTAAAAGATTCGATAGCGATTGCAACGGGAGTGAATCCTGTTACCGGTGAACAAGTGAGTAATCTCGAAAGAGCTCTGCTGGCTGCTACTTTATTTAGTCCTTCCTGGTTGTCAGCTAGTGGCAAGTGGGCTGTCAAATTGGGCAAGCAGTTGCAGCGAATGCGTAAAAAGGTACCTAAGGCCGGTGAAGTTTTCGAGGCCATAAAAAAGGCAGATAAAAAACTGGGGGCTTGCTCGGGTGTAGCGGTATGTAAGGTTGTTGGTGAGAAAGTTGATGAAGTTCTTAAACGGATCAGGAGGCGAGGTTATAGCAGGTCAGAATCCATGGCTTATTCTAAGTTTGCCGATGGTATGATGAAATTACCTAATAAACTACAGCCTAAAAGAATATTGCCCGGTTCTAATGACCGCGTTGCGGTCATGGGGAGGAGCATGGGAGGTAAAAAAGATAAAATAGGGGTGAAGGATGTGCACAAGCACCTAGTAGACAATGGATATGCTGGTAAGGTAGATATTTTTGATGGTAAAGTTATCTCACCGGCTGCGGTTGCAGACTTTAAAAAGCAGACAAAAAACTTTACCAAAGAACTCAATGATGCCGAGGTTAAACAAACCTTGATGTATAAAGAGAATAAAAAATGGGTCGAGAAAATGAAGGCACAAGGAAACACTGTTTTTGATATTGGGAATCCCAATAAAGAAACTAAAAAAAGCACCTTCTATGAGATGGAAAGAAAGATTATTTTTGGAGATTAAGATGATTTGTATTGAGCAGTTAAATGATGGTTTCAGTATCCTATCTAGGTATTTAAGATCTCGCGGCTATGATACTAAAGGTTTTTCGGAAGAACAAGACTTTGAGATTTCATATTCGAATCCAGAGATAGATAGACAAATCAACTTCCAGTTATTTAATAACCAGTCGATGCATCTGATGATGCTGATTTCATCAGATGGTGGTTTTCTGTTAAGTGATTTTCTTAAAGCTAAGGGTTTACTTTCAGAAGAGAAAAGCATTGAGAAGTTGAATAATTTACCAGGTCCAATAGATCTAGAAACGGTAAAAAAATTAGCTAGTGAAATCGTCGATATTATTGATAGACACTTACAACAACACGTAGACGGGAAGATCTGGGAAGAAATTTCTTTTGACTTTGGCGACTATAAATAGAAGGTGGTAGAAAACATGAATTGTGCATTATTGCAGCTAGCCTTATTCCTCATACAAACAGATCTTAAGGAGGATTGTTTTGAAAATTTATAAAATAGCATTTTTGCTCTCGATGCTTCCTCTTGGATGCAGTAGGGATAACAACTCGTTAAGTAACGCCCCTCTTGAGCCTCCAAGCCCTAGTCAACTCTATACCCTTGTGGATGGCGTGTTCAGTGCCGTGGGTGTTCTCAATCGATATAAAACCATGTCGGCGAATGTTCTCGAAGATAATGAGAGTATATCGAGTGTTCCCGTGAATTATAAATCTCTCAACCAGCGTCACTTTTCGTGGACAAATAATTTTGCTTCTGTAGTGGAAAGTTATCGACCAAACTGGGCTGGGATTACTACAGAGGTCAGCTACCAACAGGAAGCGCAAAAAGTACGTAGGTTTATGGCGGTTATTCCTGGGGATCAGGAACTGCGAAGTGCCGAAGGTATTTTTCTTTCAGATGTGGTCAACGTTGATAATAATCTTGAACGTCTGCAGAAAGATATAAAAATGGTTCTCGCAGCAGGGCTTAAATCTGGCAACAGTCAGCGCTTGGGACCAGACGGGCAGCAATTGCGAGATAATCTCGCAGCCGCTTTGGATGGTATCGCTGCCTATCGGCAATCCATCGATGTGATGCAGGCTAATGTTCAAAACCTCAGGGAGCGGAGGCGTCTCATGCGATTGCGGGTAGGTCAGGTGTGGCAAAGAGTTTTAGCTGCCCAGCTACACAAGGTTAATGCGACTAATGCGCAAACTATAGTGGAAAGAGTTCATCGGGTTTTTCTTGGAGAGGATGTGAGAGTGAAATTTGTAGCAAAGATGACCGGTTATACCAAAAGAGTGAATGCTTATTTGGAAACATTGAACTCTCCTCTTCATGCGCGACGACGTCTTTATGCTGCCTTGGGCTACCTTAATAAATTTGAAGCGAAGCTTACCGCCCAGGAATTCAAGCTGTCGGCCTCTGATAGAGCATCTATAACAGCCCTGGTGAACGATTATCGCAATCATTTGGTACCATTGAAATCGGAGGTTTCAGCAGCTCTAAGTCAAAAGAAAGCCTTTTTTGACGAAAGAAAGCGGGTGACTTTGGGGGTGGCCAGTCGCTTTGATTTGAGTAACGAATGCCGCCGGGTTGGCTTTCGAATCGTAAATCCTCCAGATCGGGATTCCACTCTTGATCAAGAATCCAGGTTTATTCGATTCAAAAAATCTTGTTCACCTATCTAGTGGCAGTTGATTTGGTTGCGGTCTATCATGCACCAGCGGCATGCATAGAAAATCTTTCCAGTCATCTATTTATAGAAGATCTATTGTTACCAATCCTCCCCTCTCGATTGATCAGGGTAAGATCTCTAGGGACATAAGAAATGCTGATAGGTTGTGTTGCACGTTATCGATACGGATCTTGTATTCAAATGATGTTTTGCCAAACCCTCCCAGACTCTGGTTGGGTTTGAGAGTAAACATGGCTTTTTCTTCATTCAGTTGGGTTGCCAACTGTACCTTTAGCGCCCTCTCAATTGTATTGATGAGCTTGTCCTTATCAAAGTCGAGTTTTGCGCGATTGATGTGCTCAAGTCCTGCTAACATCCCTTCAGATGAGGTGGCCGTTGATGCACTGGTGGGAAATTTACGGAAACCACCCACCCAATCAAGGTAGGGGCTTGTATCAACTTGATCATTCATAATAGTTCGCAGTAATTTCAGAGTATGATTCTCTAGGTCAAGGTTTTTTCGATGTTTTGAAATCTCGTTGATGCCATAGAGCAGCCAATGATCATGGGCAAGATTTTCGATAGACTTTTCTCTGTCGCGGATTTTTGCTATCCAAAGAGCACCTTTTTCGGCAGAATCGAGCATCCGCTTATCTTTGGTGTGACGATAGAAGGCAGAGAGGCCATAGATTGCCTCACCGGGGTAGTAGCCGCTAATGAATTTACTATCTATCCCCTCAGGGTAACTCTCTTTGTGTCGTAAAAATTGACCTTCGGCTCCCTGGAGGCTCATGATGCGATTGGCAAGGGCTTTACCTTCAATCATGAGTTCTTCGGATGGAGCTATATCTAGGTAAAGGCTAATTGCCAGAAGGGTAAGACAAGCCCCACCAATCTTGGTATAACCTTGTTCGATCACACATAGCTGGGACTGATGCTCAGGAGGGCAGGGTTGAAAGGTTGATCGTAAAAAAGCTAGAGTTTCATTGATTTTGTCCCATAGTTTTGGGTTTTTTCGCCATTGGTAGAGGCTAAGCATAGAATATATTGTGCCAGCATGCCTGAGTATATTATATTTTTTTTCGTGAATCTTATCTGAGTGGGGGTAGTAAAGATAATTGAATTGACCGTTGTCCCTCACTGAGTTCATGATATAGTGTTCGGCAATGTCAATACCTTCAATAATGTCTTTGCTGGTAAGGTTCTCGGGATGTTTTTTTCGACCCCGGTAGGTGGCGGATGCTTGCCCGTTTTGATAAATATATGAGATCTGCTGGTGCCAGTGGAGATTGGGGTTCTTGCTTCGAAAGACAGCCTCTTGCTTAGGAGTTACTCCATATAGCTGTTTAAATCTTTCAAGGGCACGTTTTGCATGAAAACCTTTTTCGCTAGAGTAGATCATCCACGCCATGATTTGGTCACTTAAGATGTGAATGCCTTCCCCTGTACCCACTTCTAAGGCATATAGGCCAAGATCAGAATTTTTTTTAGTGACTTGTGTGGACTGCTGTCTGCTTAATGGATTGATGATATCAAGCTTGATAGTGGTGGGCATAACATCAGAAGTATTCTTTTGTAGCTTTTGATAGAGTTCGGCTACATCCGAAAGATCAGCCTGGATTTTGAAAGCTGACTGAACTCCAGAAGTGGCGCTATAGTAAGACAGGAAAATAGCTTTGGCTTTGGTCTTCGCAGAGAACCTTTCCAGATCAAGATCTTTGGCACCTAATGCCGTTGCATTGGCAATATCAGACAGTACCTCCTTTAGTTGGTTGTCTGAAATTTCTAGGGGAGGTTGCTGCGGGATATGCCAAAACCATATTGCGAAGCCTAAGGTGATGCATGGTGATAACCAGTAAATAACGATTTTTTTATTCATGTCGATCTTTCAAATCTCCTGATCAGTGGTATGCCCTCTTTTTTTGAACCCGGCTTGGTTTGGAAAACCATTGCTGCTTTTGTTATGAAATTAGTCTTTCAATATCTTGTCGTCATAATTGAGCCTGTACTAATTATCGTGCTGGTCACTTGCATTATCATATCATTTCGTTTTATGAGGCTCCACTCTTGCTAGTCTTATCTTTGAAGTTAGGTCATGGTCTTGTTGCAGAATCCACCATTCGGGAAACCATCCTTGATAGAAATCTAGCCAATTTATAAATTTCTGTTTTACCTCTTGCCTCTTATTCTATCCTCCAGATTTCACTGTATTTCCCAGCCTATATCTGGTAAATTATTAAAAAATGAAGCATATAAGGACTTGGAATGGGAAGATTAGTCTCCGGCAAGTGGTTGACCGCATCAGTGATCACAAGTGGTAAAGACGGAGGTTATGAGCGGATTCCACGAAGCTTTTTAGACGGTATCAGCTCAGATAGCGAAAAGTTTCAGCCAGAATCAGGTCGCTATCACCTTTACGTTAGCTACGCCTGTCCTTGGGCGCATCGGACTTTGATTTATCGCAAGCTTAAGAACCTTGAGGATCATATTAGCGTTAGCGTTGTTCATCCCGATATGCTTGAGAACGGCTGGAGCTTTGCTACGGATTTTGCTGCTAGTACTGGTGATGATCTCTACAATCGGTCCTATTTGTATGAAATTTATCAAAAAGCTGATAGTGAGGTGAGCACCAGTGTTACTGTGCCTGTCCTTTGGGATAAAAAGTTACAGACCATAGTTAATAATGAGTCATCGGAGATCATCCGTATCTTCAATACTGCTTTTAATGAGATTACTGGTAATTTGGATGATTATTATCCGGCAAGTCTGCAAAAATCAATCGATGCCATCAATGATAAAGTCTATGAAAATGTAAACAATGGGGTTTATCGTAGCGGTTTTGCGAAGACTCAACAAGCCTATGACCAATCGGTTACCAAACTTTTTGAAACTTTAGATGAACTGGAAGGCATCCTGGCTGATCGGCCTTATCTGGTGGGGGATACTCTGACGGAAGCCGATATTAGGTTAGTACCGACTTTAATACGATTTGATATCGTGTACGTCACCCACTTCAAATGTAATCAGCGCAGAATAGCCGATTATCCAAATCTCACGAACTATTTAAACCGCCTGTTTAAGATGGATGCTATCCAATCAACAACTGATTTCGATCATATCAAAAGACACTACTATTACTCTCATGAAAGCATTAACCCTTTTAGGATTATACCTATAGGCCCCAGTCACTATATTTCATAAGAATTAGGTATGGTATAAATCATGATAAATATAATGAAAAAAGTAATCTTCATATTAATCCTTGTTAGCTGTAAAACAATGGAGCCTCAAAGCGATGTTCTTAATAGTGGGCTGGACGAGTTACCAAATTATGAACAAAAGATTTTTGTAGCTAATCACTTTAGCTCCGATAGTATCGAAGGACCAACGATTTATCGAGGTTCCCTTTATGCTAGTAATGGTAATCAAATAGTTAAAATTAATTTAGATGATGGTAAAAAGGTAGATGTTCTTGCTACCCCCGTTCCGGGAGCAAAATTTAACGGTTTAGCAATACTAGACGATACTCTTTATGCTTTAGATGAAAAAGGTAAGCGGATCTATGAGGTGGATTTAGAGCAAGGTACGGTCAAACCGTTGGCTAACCTTGATTTTTCCCCGAACGACTTAGTTGTTTATAAAGCGAAGAACCAGCTCTATCTGATTATCACCTCACCGGTTTGGGAATCAACCGTAAAAGGGAAGATTTACTCTTTCAATCTTACTACTCGGCAAGTTGCATTGCTGAAAACCATCGATACTAAAGAAGTCAATGGTATCGTTCTTGATAATGAGAACGAGTTATGGGTTAATCATCACGACCAGCTGGTATCACTAAAACTAACAGTTAACGCTGGGGAGTTGTTTGCCGAAGAAAAAAGTCGTACTCCAGTCATGCCCGATTGCAAATATATGGATGGTATGAAAATGATTGATGGTGATCGATTTTTAGTGAGCTGTTATCAAAACAACCATCTTGCAGTTATTTCGACTGGTGGCAGTTCGGATATCCTTTCTTTAGATACAGATATTGGAAATCCCACTAATTTAGTGGTGTTACCTTCTGGAGTGGTTTATGTGACGATACGCAATAGCAAAAAAGGCAAAGATGATGTTGATATCATTGAAATGGTGCCGAGAGGATAGAAGATTAAGATGACGATCTTGCGTGCATATTTGACTATGTTATTTATAGCTCTATCCAGTTGGAGCTCTTTTGCTGTTTCATCGACTGCTCCAACAGAGGTTTACGTCGATATCGACAACGACTTTATAGATCAGTATGGTCAGCCAAAAGATGGTCAGCCAAAAGATGGTCAGTTTTTTGGTGATAAATCATACTACTATGTTGGCTATGAAGATTTTGAAATAGTATCTGCTCCAGCCTTTCAGAAAAACTTCAAGCCATCCGAAAAAACATTTATTTCGCTGCCCAACGAAGTACAACAATTCTGGATTAAAATAAACTTTTTAAATAAGAGTTCGAGTGACAAAGATTTATTTTTCTTCTCTAATGTGAATGTACCTCGTGAACTATCCATCTACGAAAATGGTTTAATTAAGACCTTTAGCCACAGTGAATCTGTGAACAGAAGATTTATAAAACTTAATCTGAAAGCCAATTCAACTTCAACTTTTTATATTAAGCGTTATTCTGATCTATATCAACGGCAGGACTTTTCGTACTGGCAAGACAGAAAAAACCTAGGAGATAATATCACGAATCTGACCTTAAACTGGGGGATCGTTATCACCATTTTTGCGATGAGTTTGATCTTTACAGTTATGCTGATGATTAGCTATCGAACTTCCACTTATATTCATTATGGACTATATGTTGTCAGTTTTGCACTGATGACGACAGCTGGATTGGGCATATTTCCAATACCTTATGCGGACCACTTTATTAATACCACCGGGGTATTGGCAGCAATATTTGTTGTGACCTTTTCCATTAATTTTTTACACCTGACAGGCTACCAGAAGTTCTTTTTACACCTTGTGATTGCGCTGTATGTTTTATCCCTATTGATATCATTTTTTGATTTATCCTTGGGTCATGCTATCCTGTCTTCCGGGGTTATCGTTGGTACCATCAGTGTTTTTCTCTTTGCGATCCAGCTATACATTGGAAATAGGGAACTCCATGTTCTTATCTTTATAATGGCCTATGGCTGTGTGCTGGTTGGAACCGCAGTGCAAATTTTAATGCTTCGTGCTATTCTTCCGTACACTTCAGGCAACCTGATGTATTACAGTGGGGCGATCGAGAATATACTTATGCTGTTGGCCTTAGCGCATAAAATTTATAACACCGAGAAGGAAAGGGTTAAAAACTACGAGGAAATATCTCACTCCTATGCCCAACTGCAAAAAGTATTCTATCCTCATCAACTGACTTCGATGAAGAAAGGTGGGGATCTTGAAGATACGATGCCGGTGGGCTCAACCGAGGCATGTGTGATTAGTTTTGATATCATCGATTCTAGTCAAATAAAATCTGGTATGTTAAAGCCGTTTCTTCGGGAGATATTTGCCAACTGCAATAATCTGATGGTAAAAGATTACCAAGAAAATCAGAGTATTGACTCTATAGTATCAAATGGATTTCGGATTAAAGAAATGGGAGACGGACTTATTTGCTCAGTTGGATTCCCCTACCGATCACCTACCGGCAATAGCTGCGTCGATGCCCTTAGTCTTGCAGAACAATTTATAGCTATGTTCAATCAAAAAGTTCAGGATTTTAATTACACTGAACCAATATACTGTGGCTGTGGTATTGCCTATGGCGGTGTCGAATCATTTTTTCCTGAATCGACACCAGTAGAGTACGATATGTATGGTAAAGCCATCGTATTAGCTTGCAGATACGAGGCTATGAGGAAAGTAGTGCTTGATAGGCTAGGGCAGACTGGGAACATTCTGATTATTTCCGAGAGCGTCTATAATAGTATCGATCATACTGATAGAGAGCAATTCAGTAAGTTTGATTTTGAGGAGCATAAGGTATTTGTTCGTGATGATCCTAATGCTACCTGTCTATATTATCGAGTCACTCAGGGTTGATTATTCTGAAAGCTAAGTTTGACCTAAATGAGGTTGCTCACGACTAGTCCTTGACAGATGATCGGCCCTTTATTTTATCTTTTGGGCGGTCAATGCCCAGGGTTTGGATTGAATTAATTAACTTAAGGCGCTTTGCCCAGCCATTTACGATGAAGAGTGTCTAGGCGTCCATCTTCCTTAATTTTGAGAATACTCTGATTTATTTTTTCCCGGTAGGGCGATGTGGTTTGCAGAGCGATACCATAATGCTGATGCTGAAAAGAGTTACCAACCATTGTGTATTGAGCGGACTGATTTTTCCTGACGAAACCCCGGAT
>PBRN01000248.1 GCA_002725955.1 Pseudobdellovibrionaceae bacterium | reverse complement strand
CTATTGGTATGACTTAGGTCAACCGACCACAACCCAAGCGAACGAAATTGTCCGAGACTTTAATACTGCTATTTCGCAAAGCGTCAGTTATCTCCCCGGCGTAGATTTTATTTCGAATCTTGGGCTCATGCAATGTATAGCGAGTTACGACTTTGCGGGACCGCCACTATGTCCAGACCTAAATCATAATCATGGTGGCAATATCGACTTACCAACACCAGCGACAAAAATGTTCTCATTTCCTGGCCATATTGACTCCATTCACCTGTCAACAGAGGGGTACGCCCACCTCATGCTAAGGGTCATCGATGAAAAGATTAGCAATTGGTTAGAATAAGTTAAATCCTCCATTAATTAGATGACCTTGCTACATTTAATATGTATATTCTCGGAAAATTGAAGAAGCCGCTTAGTCGAGCATCATGGCGTCCTAAGCTGCTGTGGATCATATTAATCCATCAAGAGTTAGACAGGGCTAGGGATATCATCATGACAATGAAATTTATATTCTCATTAAATCTAATTCTTATGCTCTGGACACAAACCTCCTATGCCGGCATTAGACACCAAAGAGTGACATGGCATGAAAATCCAAGTACTGAAGCCACCATTTCGTGGACCAGTGATAAAAAAGACGAGTCTTCGATCGTCTATTACGATACCATTCCGAAAGGCGATAAACTAAGGGCTTATCGTTATGTTTCTTCACCCTACAGTCAGGGTAAATATGCCAGAGGCATTTTCCATCGCGGCCCATTCTACAACCATGCCCGGCTTATTAACTTATTACCAGACACGGATTATCACTTTGTGATCGTCTCTGACAAAGCGCAAACTAAGGAACTCTGGTTCCGCACTGCACCAGCCAGCAAAAAAAACATTCGATTATTATTCGGTGGTGATTCTCGCTCAGACCATGAGCAAAGACTGGTCATGAATGGCCTGATGAAAGACCTCCTAGAAATGCATCCCGAAATTTTAGCATTAGTCCATGGCGGAGATTATGTTAATAATGGCAGTAGCTGGCCTGATTGGGATAAATGGCTGACTCATCACAGTCTTACGACGACAGATAAAGGGCGGGTATTACCCATCATTCCAACACGTGGTAACCATGAATTTTATGCCAAGCTTTTTAACCAGGTTTGGGATTGGCCAAATGAAGGCAAGAGCTACTACACGACTGAAATTCAAGATATCGCAATCATCACACTAAATACCGAAGTAAGTATCTGGGGCGACCAAAGAGATTGGCTAGAAATGCAGCTAAAAAGTCTCAACAGAGACAAAAAATGGATTATGGCAAACTACCATCGCCCTGCATTCCCGGCGGTTAAAAAACCAAGCACCGCAAGAGACGCATGGGTCCCCCTATTTGAGACCTACCAAGTGGATATGGTCTTTGAAAGTGATGGCCATGTTTATAAACAAACCGCCCCCATTTTTAAGGATAAGGTAGACCAGGAAAGAGGCATTATTTATGTAGGAGAGGGAGGACTAGGGGTAAAGCAGCGGACACCCAAGGACGACAGATGGTTCCTGCAGAATGATAGCGGTATAGCAATGAGTGCACATCATGTGCAATTGGTAACTATTGAAGAAGATCGCTTAATTTACGAAGGCATCAGTGAAGATGGTTCCGTGTTAGGGTCGATTCAATTGCAACCAAGACCAAGCCGGTTAAATGACTAAGATCAATGAGTGGGCGCATCCCCTTGCATAAAGCCACTTTTGAAAAAAGTACAATTCTTTTCCAGCTCTTTAACTGCTATTTTATTTTTCGAATAACAAAACCACATTGTTTTTTTATTTATATTCATCTCTGACTGCTTACTTGGCTGAATCAAATATAGTGTCTTATTTTTTTGATTGCTGACAACCTTACCATCATAAGGAGCCTTTTTAGATTCTACACTTTGCCATGTGTCCCTATGATGACGCGAACTACCTACTAAAGGCTGAAACATTTCAGATGCAGCGTAACCAATCCGGCGATCCTTAAACGGAAAGATTTTTAAACCTGCCACGACCAACTGTTGAGGATTCTCAACACGGTACTCGATGGGCACATAAATCATGGACTGCTGATTCATATCGGGCAGCAGGACTTTAGAATTCCAGTTACCAAGCTGCACGTCGACAACCCCTTCCTTAGATTTAACATTTCCATTCCTAAGAAAAGACGGAACCCAAGACTGATCTGCCTGATAGTACTGTTCCCAATCTGCCACCGAGCCTGAATAGGGTATAACTCTTTTGTTCATACTTAATTTCAAGTTATACAAACTCCCAGACTCCTGAGAAGTATTGATTGATTGCCAAAGGCAAGCCAGTGAGGAAGGTAAAGGATGACAGGCCAAAATAAAACTAGAGTTGTTGTATATGACTCGCCAAATATTTATTAACCAGCGACGCTCATAGCTATCCTGATGTATTATGGATTTATAAGACTCACCCACCGATGTTATTTTTATCTTGCGATTGGCAACCTCTCGATAATAACCAAGCTTCTGCAAAATCAGATCATGCACTCGTTTAGGATCATTTAAGTAATTTTGAGCTCCAATATCCGAAGGTTTATCGATGACAAGGTCAAAACGAACCCCGATTTTTTTCTTATCAAAAAAGAATTTCCGTTCATCATCTAATTTCACAAACTGCCAACGCAAACGATTAAACTGCCAACGCCCACCATTCAATTCAACAACTCCAGGAAGGTCGCTTTGAACCTGACTTCTTAAATAGGTGTTCACTCCTGGATGCAGAGGAAAAATTTCTTTACCATGTTTATTAATGAACTGTTGTCTGGAGGCATCTAACTGATCCATCAGAGATTGTTGGGCAATTTGACTGAGTTCACTATGACTAGCTGGTAATTTAGTCTCAAACTTCCAATCATCGGTCAGCGTATTTCCACTTTCTGATTCCGTCATTCCCTTGTAGTAAAACTCTGCCATGTTGCTGGGAATGGCTCCTAACTCACTGACTGGAAGGGCATAGTTAAGACTTTCATTGGATGGCTTACGGGTAATCACCCCAACCACTTTCCCAGATGCATTTAATAACGGCCCTCCACTATTGCCGGGTAATGCTGGAGCCGAAAACCTTATGTTTCTCCACCCTCCCTCATAAGGTTCGTAAGGGCGAGAAACCATTTTCCCTTGGCGGAAAACAATTCCTTCGCCTAAATCACTTACAACCGAATAGACCTGCGTCCCTATTTCAGCATTAAGTTCTAATTTTAAAGGTTTAAGATCTTGCGGATTATTGGTGAGGTTGAATAAAACCACATCACGGTACTGAGAATATCGAAGAAATTTTTTTATGGGAAAGATATTGCCATCGACACTTCGAATCGCATAAGTTGATGCCTGAGAGGGTAATTCGACACTAAAAATATGCGCTGCCGATAGAAAAAGCCCCTTTCCAATATGAAAAGCGTTACCAATAACGTTATATTGTGCCCTCGCTCCAGCCAAAGGGAGTATATCTACCGGTAATGGTTCGGCGTAGACGACTCCAAGATCTTCACTCTTGGGAGAAACAATCTCAAAAACACCCTTTTTCAATTCCACTATTTTTTCAGGACTAAGAATCGGCTGATCTTCAGCTAAAGCAAAATCCGAAGTAAAAGATTGAATAAACAGGTACATATATAAAGATAAAAACCGCACCAAGATCTCCATCACTAATCCTAAGACGTGCCGTAGGGTTCGGCTGATAGCTCTCATGACTTTAGAATGATTAAGTATTTGATTTAGCAATCAAAGATACCAAGAGACCCATACCCCCGATAGATACATCATTTGGTTTGATCATCTAGGAATCAGTCCCATCTTTAAATATTTATCTAGGTAATTTATACCCAGAACAGATCACTCTTTTTATGCTGTAAAGTACTATAATGATATAGATCATCCAAAGAATTATTAGATATCACTTGATGCAAATCATTTGTTAGAGTTTAAAACTGTGACTGTATCAGCCTCGTACACCAGCTAATGGACAAGCGTTAACGATGACTGAAGAAACCTTCCAAAAAAATGACCCTAATTCCCCCCCCCGGGAAGAAGACATCACCATATTTAAATCATTAGCAGATCACACCAAAGGAAAGCCTGATCAAGCTCTTATATCTAAAGATACGATCCTGAATATTTTTAACCGCCATGGCATCAGCATGCAGGATATCAGGGTAAAACAAGGTATGGACTTCCTGCACTCCTTACCAGATAAAGACCTGAACCAAGAGCAATTTGTTAACTTTATTCATGGCTGCGGCGCCATAGGCAACCGCATGCTGCAAGGCCGGTTGGTCATTCCTGACTTCGAACACTTCTGCCAATCCATCAGTTCCATATATGAAAAAACCATTGGATTGCAATCGGGACATGTTGCTAGCTACATCCCTCAGCTATCTTCTGTAGATCCCGAAAAATTCGCCATTTCTATCTGCACCGTAGATGGACAAAGATTCAGCATTGGCGATAGCTCCGACTGGTTTTGCGTGCAATCCGTTTGTAAGCCGATCAATTATTCAATTGCGATTCAAGAAAACAGTGAAAAGGTAGTACATCAGCACATGGGAAGAGAACCTAGTGGCACCAGCTTCAATGCTTTGGCATTAAATCATCACGGTCTCCCTCATAATCCGATGATTAATGCAGGGGGCATCATGTGCTGCAGTCTGATCGGCCGCGACCTAAATGGCGCAGAACGATTCGATTATATAACTCAAATGTGGCACAAGCTATCTGGGGAAATACCTCGTTTCAGTAATAGTGTCTATCTATCTGAAAAGGAAACAGCTGATCGTAACTACGCCTTGGCCTACTACATGAAAGAGCAAGGAGCGTTCCCGCCAGAGACCGATATTAAAACAGTACTGGATTTTTATTTTCAATGTTGTGCTCTAGAAGTCACATCGGATATGGCTAGTGTGGTCGCCGCATCGTTAGCATCAGGCGGTATCTGCCCTATTACCCGTGAATTAATTTTCCGCCCTGAAGGGGTAAAAAATTGTCTATCACTGATGTCTAGCTGCGGCATGTACGATTTTTCAGGAGAGTTCAATTTTAAAATAGGACTGCCTGCTAAGAGCGGAGTATCGGGGATGATACTGCTCGTTATCCCCAATGTGATGGGCATTAGTATCTGGTCGCCACGCCTTGATGCAATGGGTAACAGTGTCCGCGGAGTCGAATTTTGCAATCAATTAGTACAGGAATTTAATTTTCACGCTTTTGATAATGTTATCCTGCAAAACTCAAGTAAGACAGATCCACGCCGGCACCCTTATGAAAAAAGTAACCTCAGCACCAACTCTCTCATGTGGGCCGCATGGCGAGGGGACCTTCATGGCATGAGAGAAAATATGGCTAATCAAGCTGATATCAATGCAACTGATTACGACCACCGCACTGTGCTCCATGTAGCAGCTGCCGAAGGACACGAAGATATCGTGCGCTATCTGATTAATGTGGGAGCGCCTATAAATAAGCCTGATCGCTGGGGAAGAACCCCACTTGATGAGGCAGAGTTTCATCACCATGACCATATTACTAATCTGCTCAGGCAACTGGGTGGCCTCACAAGCAAGGAACTGATACAAACAGAATCCCAGTCTAAATAACAACTAGAGCCAAAACTCACCGACTACATATGAATCAACCTCTTGATTTATCCTTTAATTACATTGAATTAAATTAAACTAAACGACAGAGTATTCCGATAACCCCCAACCATGAGACTACGTCAAAATTAGCCGATTCCCGAAGAAAGAGATAATGCCCCTTGCTTCCCTAAGAAACGTTTTTATTATAGAGGTTTAACTGGGACTGATTTTTTTGCCAAGAGCAAGATAAAACGTTTTATCTGCCGGCGTCTCTTTAGAAAAGTCATTGAATCTATATAATGATTCGCTTAGTCAGAGTGCTACATGTCAACCGGAGGAATACATGCTTACTATATATAATAGTTTAAATCGTCAAATCGAAGAGTTTAAACCTATAGACCCTAAGAGCAAACTGGTAACCATGTATAACTGCGGGCCAACAGTCTATAACTATTGCCATATTGGGAATTTCAGAAGTTTCCTTATGGCGGATCTTTTGCGACGAACCCTAGAACTTAATGGCTTCAAAGTGCGTCAAATTATGAATATCACTGATGTTGGTCATATGACCGACGACGCTGGACTGAGCGACGCTGGTGAAGACAAGATGGCAACTGCTTTAAAGAAAAGCCAAGAGGAAACAACTACGGCAAAAAAGGAGGGTAAGTTTGACGGTGGAAAAACCCCTTTTAAGTCTCCATGGGAAGTGGCCAGTTTCTATACTAAGGCTTTTTTTGAAGACATGGATCGACTCAATTTATTGAAGCCTGAGGCTTTCCCTAAAGCATCAGATCATATTCCAGAAATGATCACTATTGTCGAAGACCTCATGCAGAAAGGCATTGCTTATAAAGCAAATGACGGCACGGTTTACTTCGACATAGCTAAATTTCCAAATTATGGTCAGCTATCCAACAACACTCTGAATGATCTACAGGCTGGAGCCGGAGGGAGGATCCTCGAAGAAGAACTTGCAGGTAAACGCAGCCCTCATGATTTTTCTCTATGGAAACTCGATGATAAACATATCATGAAGTGGGAAACCAGTCTTGGAACGGGTTTCCCCGGCTGGCACATCGAATGTTCCGCTATGAGCATGAAATTCTTGGGACCACAGATGGACTTCCACACCGGAGGCGAAGATAACCGGTTTCCTCATCATGAATGTGAAATAGCTCAATCGGAAGCCCATACAGGCAAACAATTTGTGAATTACTGGTTGCATGCTAAGCACCTGATGGTAGATGGCCAAAAAATGTCAAAATCTGCCGGAACTTTTTTCACTGTACGAGAGCTATGTGAGCGGGGATACCACCCTCTGGCTATACGCTGGGCTTTAATGTCTGCGCATTTCTTGTCGCCCTTAAACTTCTCTTTAGAGAACATAGATATTGCACAAAAAAACATTGAGAAACTAGTCGCAATAAAAGAAAAGCTCACCGGCTTTTCTAACAGTAAAAATCCGGACCAACCCGGCTTCCAAAAATATAGCCTAGATATCAGAAAAGAATTCAAGGAAACCCTGAACGCCAACTTAAACCTACCTGGTGCACAGGGTGTTGCCTTCAAATTTGTTAGCCATCTAAATCAGATCGATTGCCTGAGTCAATCGGATGCTAAGTCCGGCTTGGAAACTCTAGCTACATTTGATTCAATTCTTGGAGTCATCGATAACTATACCCCTATAACGAAAGAAGCTGCGCTTTCAGAATCCGAAATATTGGACGCTATAAATAGCCGAAAAGAAGCACGGAAAAATAAAGATTTTGCTGAAGGAGACCGGATTAGAGACTGGCTTAAAGAGCATGGCATCGACATAAAAGACGGCCCAACAGGCACCACCTGGAAAACCTTATAGAATTTTCCCAACAAAGTATTAAATAGGTTACAATAGTGCATGGCAGCCCTTTGCTGCCAACCTATTTTTCTTAAGGGAGCCTAATCTGTGACCGTTGTTCTAATCGCACAAAACTCTAAAGCAAACTATCTAACAAAAGAAGAAGTGATAACCAAACAACTTCCAGAAGCTCAAATTATAAAGACTGACTGTGGCTGGGACGTGTTGTCAATAACCGACCAAGAAAAACCAGACATCTGCTTGATACACCATGAACTACCTGACATTTCCGGTATTGCATTAGCTGAATTACTGAGGCTAAGCTACACAAAACCTATCATCCTCATTGGGCAGCCGGAAACAGAATCCATGGATTTACAGCCCGATATTAGTTCCAGCGTCAACAGGCCTATCACCAGCGTCGAAGAGCTGCAAGCGGTACTGGATGAATTTGCCACTGGCTATTTGCGCCCACTACAAAGAATTAACACGAATATCTCAGCTAAACTCAACAGCAAAAAAGAATCAATAACAGGTCGCTTAATTAATCTAAGCTTATGGGGAGCATGCTTTCAGACAGAACAAACTTCTTTTTTGAACAAAAAGGGAGCAGAAACCGAGAACACTTTTGATCTCGAAATTATCACTCAAAACAAACCCGAATTTAAACATGATCGTGCCGCAGCAATCCAGGCATCGGTCTCTTGGAACGACCATCAGTCGATCGGATTGCACTTTCAAAAAATGACTAGTCATCAAAAAAGAAACTTACTCAAGTCTCTCTATCAATGTGTAAGAGCCTGACGTCATCTATATACAGTCAAATAAAGCTAACTCTAGCCATCTAAGAATGATACCGCTATTGGTCTGCCATTGATTTAAGTATCTATAATCAAACACTGCCCTATCATTAAGTTTATTGAATAGACACATACTCAATACAACTAATTGTTTTTATTATGAAATATAAATATTTTGTGTTTTATCTAATATTTTTGAAAGAGCGGACGATAAGGTTAGTAACTAGCATATAAAAAATTACTAATATTCCCGCGATCTATACTAGAGGTTGTACGTTTCTTGATCAATTTTGGGAATAAACCTATGAAAACATTAACTTCTATCTTAACGTTCGCCTTGCTTTTTGCCGGAGGATGTTCAGATCAAGGCCTAGAGATTGAAACTAAAGGCCAAAATACCAACACATCCAGTAATAATGGATATGATGAAAATGACACCAACCTTAGTGCTGGTTTTAATCCACAAGAACAAACATTAGATGAATTACTTGGAGATGAAGCTCTTGCAGCTCCGGAAGCTGAAGAATCAGCTAAACCTGCTGATGAAGAGCAAACTGCTGAAGAAGAGCAAACTGCTGAAGAACAGCCTGTTTTTGTTCCTGCAGAAGAAGAAGAACCAGCTGGGCAAGAGCAAGCTGCTGATGAAGAGCAAGCTGCTGATGAAGAGCAAGCTGCTGAAGAAGAGCAAGCTGAAGAAGAGCAAGCTGCTGATGAAGAGCAAGCTGAAGAAGAGCAAGCTGAAGAAGAGCAAGCTGCTGATGAAGAGCAAGCTG
>PBRN01000247.1 GCA_002725955.1 Pseudobdellovibrionaceae bacterium | reverse complement strand
CGAAACTCTAATGAAGAATATTAAGGACGGTGCGCTAGCCTAAAACTCTCAGGGAAGATACCACTTAATTATACTAAGCACTTGAGATCAGGCATTTGTATATGCCTGCTCTTGAATCACTATTTAGCCAAAACTCTCCTTGAGCTATTCATTGTTTTCGCCCAAAGCTTAAACATTGAGAAATATAATCATAGCTATCACTAATAAGACGAACGACGGTATTATTTTACTTGGAGGATTACGCACTTTTACATGTGTAATCGCTGCTGCAGCCATTAAGATTGCGATTCCCAGACAACCTGTTTGAACTATAGTTGTGCTGTCGGACTGAATCATCAAGGCACATGATATTTTTAAAATACCGACAAAATCCCGAAGCCAATTCGGATAGTTATACTGCTTGAATTCCTCGATAATATTATCGTATCTTACAAACCAAACAAAAACGACTGATGATACAACTATGATTTTAAGAACACCTATGATACTCATAATATCAGTCATTGGTTCATTCCTCTCTCTCGTTAATCCATTGCACCCAGAAACCTTATGCTATGATTTTATATCTAACCATATTTTCATCAATACTTTTTTTATTTTATGGCCTGCAATGTTTGTTTACCAAACAACGCATGGAAGAATTTGAAAGATACGATCTATTTAAATTTCGTAAGCTTATCGGTATTCTAGAGACGCTCGGCGGCGCAGGCTTAATTATAGGCTATTATTTTAGCCAGACCATATTCTTAGTTGCCAGTGGTGGACTCACGGCGCTATTGATGGCGGCTGTTTACACCAGATTAAAGGCAAAAGATCCAGTTATTCAGTTAATTCCTGCTTTAGGCCTGCTCATCGTGAACGCCGCTATTTTTACTCTCTATTTATTAACCTAATCGTCTGAGAATACATATTTTTTGGAGATATAGAGTTTTCTAGAAATGCCCCGTTTCAGGTGAATTAGTGCGTCGATGCTTCAAACAAATCCGCACATCCAACAAATAACTAGGCATCCTTTCACGGTCCACAAAAAAGTCCGTGGCCAATTAGTATCTATCAGACGCTTGATGGTTGCGGGACAATAGCCGCGACGAAGTTTTGCGTGGCAAGGTATACTCAGACAAAAAGTAGAAAGCCAAATACCCAAGAGAGAAATCATGTTTATCATCCAAAACCAGCTCCCATCGCCCAGCCAATAATCTCTTACTACAATCATAGAACAAGAGACTATTTCGGCTATCATCATTGGCATGACGATGTATGTTATCTTTTGACTATGGAATTTTTCAAACTTAACGAACTTAGAATTATCAACAAACAGGAAGCTGGGGTAATGAACTAGTTGAATGACCCAAATCAGACCCAACATAAAGATACTGGAAAATATATATATCGCATCGACAATGTTCATCAAATCACCAAGTCTCACGTGTAAACAACGTACCTAAATAGTTCTCACTTGCCGTGAGAAATTCCATCTCTCTTTTGCCCAGCTATATGGAGATAATTATAGATCAATATCCTTTGTACTTTTTTCTATTATTATATAGTCGACATAAAAATCAGGCTATGCTGCAAAAATTTTTTTTGACTGAAAACTTACACAAGCTGCGTTACCCGGCGGCTCTATTATCTGGTAATAGATCTTAATGTTCAAGCCATTTAACAGCCATATACTGATCCAACGCCATATAAAGCTTCATATACCAAATGGCCTAGAAAAATAATCTCGTGAATAATCTGTCAGATATGATAATTTATTAGAGTATCAAAGGTGACAGGAATAACTTTTTGCTAAAATAGCGTTAACCTAACTAAGGTTGGACAAACATGAACACTAAAATCAGCCACCCGATCTACCATTCTTGCTGCCCTCCATCAATGACCAAGCATACTTATGAAAGAAGCTTTGACGTTAAATCGGAAAAGATGACCGACCTTTGGAACAAGCTTAATCTGCGCAATACATTTGTAGACGGTCAAATATTTCCATACAAAGTCGAGTTTGATGCACCGCAACAAAACGGCCCCTTTGCTGAGGGTGAACTCAACATCCATCACGGCCCTCTGCTTAGTGTTCATGGCATGATTGGGGAAGTAAACGACCAGTACAGAGGTTTAGAATATTTTTATGGATCTTATGTGATCAGTTTCAGGCTTGTCCGGCCACTAAGACTTGAATTTTTTAACGAATCTGACAAGCTTCGCCTCAAGTTAACAGTATATGTGAAACCCTGGTTCAAACCCATCTGGAAATTGGGTAATGACACTTTTTGGGGTTTACTTGGAATCAAGTTTCTCTTAACTGACAAAGACTAATCAGATCGACAAAACAGGCTATTCTGATGCGACTACATACCTCATTTAGGATTTGCGGAACTTATCGATGAGATAGTCGTCATAATGCCCGAAGAATAAAATCCCAATACCTTTGCTTCTGCAACTGAATAGGATCCCTGTAAATGAAAAGAATAAGGACTATTAACCCTCTAACTCTCCTCCGAGAAGGAGGCCGACCTTTCACCCCCTTCAGAGGCGATCAAAAAATTTTCGCCCCCTTCTTATCAAAGGCTGCAACTATCGAAACACAAAAAACTATATGAAATCTTTGTGGTAACGACTAGAGGACCGGTTGCCTCTATATCTATCAAAAATAGCTATCGTACCACCGGCACACATAATAAAGATTGAGATCCAAACAAAACGGACGGTTGGATTAATATGCAAATTAAAATTCGCCGATTTTCCCTCTTCGCGATCGAAATCGGTAAGGACAACATAGACGTCATTCCAAAGTGAACCAATGACACCTATTTCGTGAAAAGTTTGTCCTACTTTAGTGGGATAAACACTATGGGCTGGACGGACGACATCTAAAATTTGGCCATCTTTGCTGACAGTCAATGGTGCAGCATACAATGTATAGTTTAACTCATTGGTGACATCGATTCCTTGCCGGTCGAAAAAGAAGAAATATCCATTCAACTCGGCTGTGTTACCAGCCGCAATTTGGACTTGCTTTTCAAGACCACGGTAATTACCTAAAAATCCCAAAATCGCAATGATAAAGCCTACATGAGCAACCCAAGCTCCCAAATACCCTAAATTTCTCGAAAAAAATAACCTATAGTTATATCTTATATCCTTCAACTTAGTTTTTAAGTCGTAACACAAGGCGATGAATGCCCAAGCTGTTAGGTACATGCCAACGACTTGCGCTCCTAATTCAAACCTTCCTGTTGTCTGCAACACATTTCCCTGAATAATGAGTAGGGCTGATATCGGGAAAGATAAAGATGTTGCCCAGATCATCGCTGATTTTAATCCCGGAATTTTATTGCTTTGAAAACGCATCAGATTGCCCAAGGCAACGGACATAATCAACCCCAGGCCAATCCAAGGGGCAAACTTATTGAAGTAAGGGGCTTGGATCGAGATTCGTTGTCCTTTGGCCCATTCCGTGATGATCGGAAATATCGTGCCAATAAAGACAATTGCAAATAATGATAGTAACAAGAAAAGTGTTACGACCAGGGCCGACTCCTTAGAAACTCCCCATACTTTATTTGACTCCGACGGTAATAATGATGGTGCTCTGACAGCATAGATGACACAGGACGCAAAGGCCAGACACCCCAGAAATGACAAATAATTAGGACCTATCGGCGATTCTGCAAAAGCATGAACTGAACTAACGACTCCAGATCGCGTAATAAACGTACCAAAATAACTCATAAAAAATCCGGCAAAACATAGCATCAGGCTCAAGCGTTTCAAGTGACCCAACTTTTCCTGAATCAATAATGAGTGCAGCAGAGCGGTAGCTACAAGCCACGGCATCAACGAACTATTTTCGACCGGATCCCAGGCCCAGTAACCTGCCCAACCTAACTCAACGTAAGCCCAACGGCCACCTAAAGCAATAGCTGCAGTCAGAACAACCCAAGCAAACAAAGTCCAACGTCTCACGGTTCTCAACCAACCCTCTGTGATATCTCCGTAGCATAGAGCTGCAATCGCGTATCCAAAGGGAACAGCTAAACCCGTGTAACCCAGAAAGAGTAAAGGAGGGTGACTGGTCATGTAAGGGTTCTGCAGTAGTTCGTTCATGCCATTACCATCGGGAGGGGCCGGCAGCTCTCTGGCAAAAGGATCTGAATGAGAAGTGAGCAAGTAAAACATCCAAGCTAAAACAATGGCCAGAGAGGCCACTACGTAAGGCATGATATGCTCATTCTCCCGAGAATGGGTCCACATCACAATCACAGCTATCACACTCAGTATCATGGTCCAGAGGAAATGAGATCCTTCCAAAGAGCTCCAAAAAGCTGTGAAGGTGTAGACCCACGGCAGATCATTGCTCGAGGTTTTGGCGATGTATAGAAAGGAATAGTCCCTTTGGTAATAGGAATACCAAAGGATCACCGCAGCTACCATGCAGAGGACTGCGGACCAACTCAGTGAAAACTTCGCTGAAAGATACAACTGTCGATGCCGCATAATCGCAGCCACAGTGGCTGATAAAAAGCTATAACTAGTGCAAACCAGACACAACAATAGTAAGGTGAAGCCTAAATTTGCAAGCATGTTCCCTCCTCGTTTTAACCAGCGCCGGGTTAGACTGAAAATCATTTGTAATAACTAGTTAATTGAGTTGATACGCTCTTGGATGTTTCGGTTTTGTGATGATTACATTTTTTCTATCTCATATGGATTGACTAGGCACTCTCTCCGCCATTGTTAAATCTTATCGGCTAAAATACGGCAACTTCAATGCATCTTTCGATGGCATTGAGAAGGATTAGGCTTTGTTGACCAGACCTACACACCCTCTATGTACAACAGTTATTGTGTTTATTTGGCGTAGATGCTATGCACCAGTATATTCTGAATACTCCGAAATAACTCTGTGCCAATGAAAAGGAATCAATCCCACCGCCTGTTTGGCCAAAAACTCTTTTTGAAGAGAAAACGATATCGACTGGCCTAGATAGAGTGCTTTCTTTTTTGAAAGTTCTCTTCGAGTATTGTAAGACTTATCCCCGATATGGAACTATTTCTCAACGTATTCTTGGGAGCCCCCCCACATGAGCAGTCCTCGAAATTGGAGCGAACTAATCCATCGAGCAGTCCAGCGCCGACAAGAACTTATCGCTGACGCCAGCACCGATAGCTTCAGGCTTTTTCATGGCTACGGCGAAGGCTGCCCCGGCCTGGTCATCGAAAAGTTTGGTGATCTCATCGTTATTGATCACAAATTTGAGCTAGAAGCTGAGGCGGAATCTCTAGTGAAGGCTATCGATAAAGTAATAGAGTCGAAAGTCATCATTACAAAAGGACATCAGAGCCTGCGGACCAAGTTAAAGAAAAGGTTCATCGTACGCAAGGGCAAGCTGGAAGAAGCAAATATTTCTTGTCAAGAGCGTGGCATACCCTACGATATACGCCCCAATACGCCCCATAATTTAGGCCTATATTTTGACACAAGAGACTCGCGAGCTTGGCTCCGAAAAAATAGTGCAGATTGCCGCGTCCTGAACCTTTTTGCTTTCACTGGCAGTCTTGGGCTTTCATCCATCCTCGGCGGAGCAAAAGAAGTCGTTCACTTAGACCGTTCCGCAGAACTATTATCTCGTATGCAATCTAACTATGAACTCAACGGCAAAAAGTGGGATGGTCGCAGTTTTCTTAAAGGTGATATCTACAAGCATCTACCACGGGCTATCAAGGCAGGCAAGAAATTTGACGGTATCATCCTCGATCCTCCCCCTAAGGTTTATTCCTCACCTCATGCATCAAATGCACCTAGGGGACAGGACTTCGGTCAGCTTGTCCACCTCTGTAGTCAATTACTCAGTGAGCAGGGCTGGCTGATGTGCTTCTTCCATCGCTTTGATCTGAGTCGAGATCAGTTTGAAAATGAAGTTCTGAAAAATACACACTTGCCTCTGCTGGTAAGCGAAAGGTTAAGTAGCGGCATAGACTTTCCGGAAGACAACCCCGAGCATAAGTTGAGGGTCAGTATTTTTACAAGAGCCAGTTCTCAAAAAAATGGTCAGCCGACAGAAGTGTGAAATTATGCTCTGATTGCGTTGTCCGTTTTCTTGGTCCTTCTTAAAATGCAGGAAGTTTTCGGCTTTACAAACCAGCTCCGGGTGTGCGCAAACAGCGCATAAACCGTTTCACAATGCGTGAACAAGTCTACATTCGACACTCAGCATTCGTTCATTTTAACTAGGTGTCATCAGTTCATTTCGACCGCAAATCCATAACAATGTCAGTGAGATTCAATTTGGCAGATCCTACAAATAAATTATGAAGACTGTTTTTTAAAATCGAGACCCCGAAAAGATGCCTTCTGCGCTGAATAATACCTTATATATAATATTAGGATTACTTTAGAAGTGAAGGTTTACTCAAGCCTTTCCTTCACTTTACCGATAACAAGTTTATAGGCCGGAGGCCATTACTGTGATCAATTTGCAGAGCAACAACTTGATTCGCTAACTTCAAAAATCTTCTCAGGTGACATTTCTCAAGCTAGGCCATTCATCACAATAAATGACTTTTTACTACTTAATATACGATTATCGTCAAAAACGACTAGTTTCATAGGGGTAGGAGGTGAGCTATTTGAGAACCATTATCAGTCTTGCAATTACGACGATGTTTATCTTTTTCAGCATGAATCCTGCAAATATCTGGAGACTAATTAATTTGATCAAAAGCACAGAGGAGAGACAAGATGATGAAACCCAATCCAGAATAAATGAAACCATGAAGTTTGGCCCGAGTCAAAGAAAAAGGTTCAAAGAGCCTACTGCAGTCATTATGGACTCCTTAGTTTTTGCCGATTCGCAAAGGCATCTCCGGGGATTCTTGAGTCATTTTTTCAGGGCTTAATACTCAGTGTTTGGCTTTTCAACGATATCAGGGAATAGCAACTTTTTCAGATTCTACTTGATACCACAGAAATCAGGCAACGCCTTCATCAAGGTCGGCATTATCTAAACGATCGCCAGCCGTTTTTTCTTTCCCTCACTGTAGATTGATCGTTTTCTGTCCAAAAAGCCATTGGTTTAAAAAAACCACGAACTGATCCAGATTCAAAATCAATATGTATTTAAATTTTTTGGGGCTGCTATGCCAATTAATTTTTTTCAGTGTATGGGTATAAAAAGCCCGCAAAAAAATCAAAGAGTGAGGGGGTTTATGATCAGCTTAACGGGCATACTCCTAGTCGTTTCGTGTAATACAGAGAAACCTGCATCGACGGCCCCAAAAGCGACCAGCATCGCTGAACAGCATGTTTTTTTTACTAGTTGTTCCCAATGCCACATTCAACAGGCTTTGCCGGAATTCGAAGGTGTGCCTCACGGTTTTGCTGAAGACTGCGCAGGCTGTCATACGCACCCACTATTTGCAACAGTAAGACCTCAGCATAGCCGAGAATTATGT
>PBRN01000246.1 GCA_002725955.1 Pseudobdellovibrionaceae bacterium | reverse complement strand
AGATGCAATATCAGACAAATTAATTTGGCTATAAATATATGCTTATTAAAGTATTTCTGCACGGAATTCTTTGGTAACAAGGCATTTATTTTAATTTATCGCTTATCATTTTCAAACTATAACCTTGACACAAAATTGAGCAAGCTAAGGTAAGATGAAATAAGTCTAATCTCAAAAAACCAAATAATGTTCCTTTTGTACCTATTACCAGAGCTGAAGTAGCGATCAAAACTGCTGCTACTAGACCTAATGCGAAAATTTTTGCACATTCTCGATAGTAGGTGTAACTTCCGAAAACAAGACTAACAAAGCCTATGATAGTTATTGGCAGTTTCCACGGCCCTTTTGTCCAAAAAACCGCCAAAACGCTACCTGTAATTAAAACAAATATTCCTACATTTTTTGAATATTTACGAAGCCTTTCATTCATACCAGCTTGAACAAAGCTAATGCCTAAACAAGACACTCCGACTCCACCTAAACTCGTGAAAACCTTGTGAATACTTGTAACGCCATCAACGCCGCCAAACTTTAACGCCCCCAAAACAGCTGCAATAGATAAAAAGAAAACCCCGATCGATGCAGACCACAAAGCATTCTTAGGAAGACCTCGGATTCCATAGATTGTGAACCAACAACTCGCAACTAAGACTATTTCGCATAAAACGGTAAAGTTCACTTTGTTCCTTTTTATAAAACTTTGTCTACTGTTCGCTTCGGACATTCATGCCGATTTCTTAAGCTCAGATCACTTTCTCTAATTAAAATACCATTACAAAGGATCTTTTAGAAATTTAGCAAAAAAATATGAATTTACGAATAATGTTGGTTGTTTCTTCACGTCAATTTAGTAACATACAGCACCCGCTTTAAGGTAATCATAGGTGGGAAACAGGTATTCATTTAGTTTTTCACTCTCCCTAAGTGAGGCGGCTTTAGTACCAGTCATATTTTTCCTGCAGCGGAGGTTAACAATTGAAGGTAGCGATAGTTGGCGGTGGTATCTGCGGTCTTACCCTAGCACATCTTCTGAAACAAGAAGGAGTAGCTTTACAAGTATTTGAACAATCCAACCCACCCTTAGGTGAAGGTGCCGGCATCATCTTAGCTGCCCGGGCTCTGGAAGTTTACCGAGAGATAGGCCTAACAGACAAACTAGCAGACTTGGGGTTCTACATCAAAACATTAGGACTTAAGAAAGATACTGGGGAGATCTTAAGCGCAGCTGATATGACAAGAGTAAAGGCAAGGTTTGGCCTGTCTCACTTAGCCATTCATCGGCAGCAATTGCTCAAAGCTCTTTCCCATAACCTCGAAGACCAGATACATTATGGGCACAAGCTTTGCCATTGGAGTGAATCAGATAACGAGATATCTCTGACATTCGACAACGGAAAAAAACATAGTTTCGACTACGTTGTGGGAACCGATGGGGTGAATAGTCAGATGCTCACAAACTCATTCAAGCTTCCTCCTCTCAGGGATTCTGGTCAAATGTGCTGGCGAGGAGTAGTCAATTTGGGGAAAGAATCAATCGACCAGACCGGGGGGAATTTTTTCGAATACTGGGGCACAAAAGGGCGCTTCGGCTTTGGCCCTATTAGCAATGATAGTGTCTACTGGTTTGCTGTCACTAGAAAGGAAGACGAGGGGGAGGACTGGACTAGGATATTCAAAAAATTCGCTGACCCTATTCCTGAAATAATCAGAAAAACCCCTGCTAAAAGCATAATAAAACGGCCCATTATCGACCGCACACCGGCAAGGCAATGGAGCACAGAAAGAGCCGTTTTAGCTGGAGATGCCGCGCACAGCACAACTCCCAACATGGGACTTGGCGCCTCCATAGCCATCGAAAGCGCCTATATTCTCTGTAAAAAAGTCGTACAGCACGGTTTTGGATCAGAGGCTTTTCGCTCTTATGAAAAGGAACGGTTCCCTGTCACTTGTCAGGTCAATCGAATGTCCTATCGCATCGGTCAAATTGCACATATCAAAAACCCAATCCTTAAAATGGTGCGCAATCTGGCCATGGGTTTAAGCCCAAAAGACAGTACTTCGCAGATTATTAAAATGCAAACACCGGTAACGCCACTAAAAAAGAGGTAACGTCGTTTGTCTTACCGCACATAGCTAACTCGACAGCCACCAAAAGATCACATCACTCCGCTCAGAATAGAGTCAGAACAGTATCTACGAAAAGATTATCGAAGAGTTTCCGCTATCCAGAGTGGCAGGGGTAACGATTTCGCTGCTGTTACCAACTAACGTCCTGCAAACTCTATGTTATTAGCATATAAGACTTGCAATCAAACATAACTAACAATACGATCAACGATCTTAATAAAGAAACTTAATAACAGAGGCTATTATGGCAGAATTCAGCAGGCTGGTGAAACGCTACCAAGACCTATCCCACTCTGAATCCTTAGGCGAGCTTATTTGGCGCGGCCTGGATAAACTAGGTGTCTACGCCGAAACTCCTCTGAAAAAAATGACCTACGCTAAACAAACTTTTAATCTCAACGATCGGTCATTCAATTATGCTGTTCATTCGTATAATGCAACCTGGAGAAATGAGCGGGCCGTTGAGGTGCCGATTATGCTGGATTTTCTTGATGAGCATCACAACAAGCGTATCTTGGAAGTAGGCAATGTGTCTTGCTATTATCGACAAATCACCCATGATGTGGTGGACAAGTATGAAAATAGTGAAAATGGTTTAAACATTGATATCATGGATTACCACCCCAAAGATACATATGACGCCTTTTTAGCTATATCAACTTTCGAGCATATCGGTTGGGATGAAACACCTAAAGAACCAGAAAAAGTTATGGCTGCAGTAAATCATGTTTACAATTTAGTAAAAGATAGATCAGCTGTGCTAATCTCTTGTCCCCTCGGCTATAACGATGCTATCGACGACTATATAAATACTGATGCATTTCCTTTTCAGGAAGTTCGGTACATGACCAGAATAGATCGCAGCAATCGCTGGGTGGAAACAGATAAAGAAGAAGCTATGAAGAACAAATATGACTCTTTATATCCTGCAGCAAATGGAATTTTTGTGGGACGGGGCCTTATTTAATCTCGGCTAGCTAAGTGCACTTGAATAAACAGCTATGTTGGAATCAGTACAGATTTTCCAGCCAATGCAGGTCTTCGACCCAATGATGTCTTAAACCCAATAATTTTGCTTCCCCCATAACCAAAAGCATATGAATCATCTATTTTTCGGCCACCCCCCTTCGGTTATGAAGCCATACAGCATCGAGTCATAGCAATCGCACACCTGATTTGTTAAGATCCCATCAAGATGAGCAAAGGAGCAACTATGGATCTCGAGCAATACGGACCGATTGCATACTTGGCCGGAGAGTGGACTTCGGAATATGCAGGAGAGAACCGCGCCCCCGCCCCCGACCGTAGTGTCGAGAACAGTAAGTTTCGTCAGGAAATTTCTTTCACCCCTATCGGTGAAGTCAATAATCATGAACAGAGCTTATTTGGCCTGCGCTATAACACCGTCGCATGGGAGGAAGGTACGCCAGAACCTTTCCACGAGGAGCTTGGTTACTGGTTATGGGATCCTGGACGTCAGGAAGTCATGAAGACCTTCGTGGTACCACGAGGTATTGCGGTCAACGCCGGTGGTGTAGTGACACCTAATGCAACCGAATTCACTATTAAGGCAGAACTCGGATCCAAGTGTTTTGGCTTGAGCGCTAATCCCTTCTTGCAAGAGGAGTTTCAGATTTTAAGCTATGAGACGACGTTTACTCGTCTAGATGAAGATAATTTCCATTATGCGGAAAACACTCGGATACAGATGAAAGCTCAATCTAAGGTGTTCGACCATACCGAATCGAATACATTAACTCGAAAAGCCAAACCCTAGTTGAAGCCGAACCCCCAAAAGCTTACCAGCTAGATGCTGCCCAAGAGCATAAAAGCCCTTGAGCAGCTGAAGTGACTAGTTCAAAACACTTTTAAACCAGCACGAAGGCCTTACTCCCTCCAGATAACCATCAAACCCTTGACTTGTCATGCAGGTATAGGGAAGGGTTTTGGTTTCTGATGATGCCGAGTTACTCCCCTGCTTACCTGCTATAACTGACGGGTCCCACTCTTTCTCACACAGTGCCCCAGCCATATACGTATCTAATCGGCATTGCCCCACCGGATGACGAGTAGCAGTCTTCGTCACTACATTCTGGTCAGGTGTATCAAAATTCGCTTCTGTACCACCTAAATTAGACAAAAGTTCACCAAGAGATTTTCCAGCCATCATCGCTCGATAGCACAAGTTCTGATCTTCTTCTGAATCCCAGACATCATCACATTTTTCCCTAGCAAAGGAGTCTGCTGATTTTCTGAATTTGGCGTTAGCCGCAAGCTGATCCCTCCACAGTTCTCGGGCACAGCTCAGAGTAGCAAAGTAATCGGCCTGCCCCTCAGCAGCAGCCCAGCGGCTAGAATAGTATGGATAACCTCCAACATGATGACCTACTTCATGACAGAGAACCTTGGAGAAGCCATCTTTGGTAACCTCCGCTCGTCTTGCAAGTCCTCCATACATGTTCACAGTCCAGGTGCTCCCGTTAATGCTTGCACTTGCATTAACGGTGCTACTTCTCCAGTTGCGATTGATGACGAGTTTGGCACCAAAAGCTTCTTCATACAGAGGGCGGTAAAAGGCCTCAACCTGGTCAATAGCATCGTTAAACTGCGCTTCAGTAATACCCGTTTTCAAGCTCAAACTATCATATACATGAGCATTATTTTCCGGATAGTGGCCATAACCAATACTAGACAACAGGCAGAAGCTTGCGAAGGCAAAAAGGGATTGTCGAAAGATCATGTTATTTCCTCTCTAAGTTCTTAAGTATGGCCAACCATTCATCCATAAATGGCGGCGGTAAACTTAAATCTTATTTTATAGATTGAATCTAAATGCAAATTTTTGCAATTAACCCTTTTGAAAGTAGAGAAATGCGTGATAATGGCTTACTTTTTGGGCTGTTATGAACATTATTCATGCTCACATGACATAGTCTATCGTATTGCATAGGTATAGATGATGGAGATTAACTGAAGTGATGACTACAAGTCTTAACGGCTGAATCTCATTAAATGGCTCAGCAAAAGATAAGGGAATATACCTAATATTTTTTTTGGTTGGCTATTTTCAAATCAAAATTAAAATTTCTAAAAGCTGAAACTATCAAATGTCTAATTCATCTCAGACATAATCAAGCTTCGCCTCAATATCTCTGCAGGGTCTTCTTGCAATTAAGGCTGCAGTTTTAACCCCCTGCACTGATCGATATGATAGTGATCCAGGTGCAGCCACTTAACCGTCACTTCATCACTTTTAATGGGGTCATTATCAGCAAACTTCAAACGTAAAAAGCTATCCGGATCTTTTTGATGATTGCCTTCCAGCAGGCCAGATTGGTCTACATTATCCAACCATCGTACTTCAAAAGCCGGATGGCTCGCACCGTTATGATCAAAACTAGTTCTCAAGTAATAGCTAATGTGAGTCTGCTGATAATCGATAGCCATCACATAAAGATAACAACTATCTTCCTCGCCAAAAGCTCTCTTTATTGGGTCAAAACCAAGATACTTTTTCAAGTGGAATACTTCGCGATTAGTGTCATCAATTTCAGCCAATTCGTTGATTCCATCCGGAAGTACCAACCCTCTTGATGCAGACGAATCCCCAGACTGCCTTGGCTGCAGCTTAGTGCAACGATCAATATCAAAATGGTCAATATGCCACCATTTAATATTCACCGTTATCACACGTTTAAAGGAGCTGCCTCCGGAAAACTCCAAAGCAATTTGCCCGGGCTCATCCATATTTTTACCTATACTCCGCACAGCCAACCCTACCGGTTGCTGGGTAACAAAAAGCTTGTGACCATCATCTCCATGACCGAACGTGCTTCTGACTACAAATTGCACCGTGCCATCCGGTCCTATGGTGGTACCCATCAAGTAGATACTGCAAGACCCTCCAATTGGATCCTCCCCATCTAAAATCATCATAGCTTGTTCTTCGGGATTCACCTGATCGATTTCTTCCCAGTTAGAATACCCATCCGGCAAAGGCCCTATTACAAAAGAATTAGAGGTATTTGAAGATGATCCATTGGTATTATCTAATTGAGGTTTTCTGGCTGGTTCTTGGACCAGATCATCTTGCGCCCCACTTCCACCACAAGCACTCAAGATCATGACCCAAAAAAATATTAGATGTCTCATGCGATTCCTTTCATCATCTATCTTCCAACAACCTATGACATAAACCTAAATCAAATGCAATTATTTGGATCAGTTTTATCACAAGATAGGGATTGGCAATCCGCAGCCAAACGACGACGAATCTTTCGGCGCCCCATCTTTAATATAAAATTAATATATTTCTTTTTAATTACTCTTGCTCGAATCCAAAATACCCATTAAATCCTGTTGCTAATATTGCAATTTTTTGCAATAGAACAAACGGCCCTGAAACAAAAAGATCAAGGTACCAATGAGCTTTTTGCCGAAAAATGGGGCTAGGTGCGCAGGTAGTGGATGAACCGTTTTTTTATCAAATCACGTTCAAAACCATTAAAATTATAGAATTAACTTACGAAAGGTCTAGTATGAAATTGTCATCAGTATACTCATTAGCCTTAAGCCTCTGCTTCATTGCTTCAACAAGTATGGCGGCCCTGCCTTCAGAGTATGATGCAGAACAAATTATCTTATTTGGGGACGAAGACCACGATCATGATGACCATGGCCATGACCATGATGACCATGACCATGATGACCATGATGACCATCACGATGATGACTTCGATATGGAAGATTTCGATATGGTACTCGAAGGTAAGGACCTGGCAGACGAAGCTTGCTTCATCGGTTTATTGCACCAAGAAGAAGGTGAAGAAGATCAACTCATGGTGGTAACAAGTTTCGACCATGAGGGCGAAGGCCCCGGCATCCTAAGCCTAACTCTTAACGGAGAACAAACTAAACTAGTGGGCAAAAGCGAAGAAGGCAGCATAGTGATTGCACTCAAGGCCGGCGAAACTGATCTGATAGCTGCAGAAAGCTTTGTTGTTTCTTGGGAACATGAAGGTCATACCGATACTGGTTATTGCCAGAATCTGAAATTACTTAAAAAGCCTAATCCGGAATCCTAAGCTTTTTTATTCTTTCCACTGCAGTTGCGGCCTAGCCCGCAACTGCATTCTTACTTAGGACGATTTTTTCATGATGCGCAGAGCCCTTTTATTTATCTCCAGCTGCCTGCTGTCTCATATTTGCCTAGCCGATGATGATCACAGCAAATCTAAGTTAGAAACGAAAGACAATGTTGAAACTGAACGGATCCAAATTGTAGGGCAACGGATCCGGGATTTTATGAAGGGGATCAAGGATGAAGACATCACCAAAACCGAAATTCTTGAAGGGAAAAGCCTAAGACGTCATGGTGCCCAAACCCTTGCTGAAGCGATTAAACAAGCAAGAGGCATCGATACCCAGTTATCTTGCGCCAATTGCGGTGCGAAAAGAATTTCTATTAACGGGCTACGGGGCGAACACACCACCATCCTGATAGACAGTTTCCCCCTTCATTCCACTGTATCGTCGTTCTATGGAATCGATGCGGTTCCCATTATCGGCATAGAAAAAGTTGAAGTAAATCGTGGTGCAGGTAGCTCACTCATAAGCCCAGAATCAATCGGTGGCTCCATCAATTTGATCACAGCGGAGCCTAAAGAACGCCAGCTGAAGATCACTTCGGAAATTGGCTCTGCAGGAAGTCACCAAACAAGTATGATAACTTCCGCTATGGATCAAGACTCAGGGCTCCAGGTTATGGCATTTGAGGGTTTTTCACCTCACTGGGATGTGGATGAGAACGGTCTTGCGGAAACCCCCCAAAGAAGCAATAGAGCTATCACCTTCCAGGTTCATGAAATATTCTCAGACACATCGACTCTAAAGATCAGGTATTCTGAATCAGATCTATTAATCATTGGAGGTAATACCACGGGATACCGGCCATCCAAATACTCATCGACTCAAGCAGCACCTGAAGACTTTATAGATAACGACGTTCGTAATCGTCACATCGGCAGCCTTGATCCCATAACCGAGGTGATTGATCTCACTCGCAAAGAGACCGCACTATCATTCGAACATTATCTAAACGATGATAGTCAACTGCTGTTTAGACTTTCCTCCACACTACAGCATCAGAAAGGGATCTATTCCCATGCCTTTGATTACAATAACCAAGATAATATAAACTTTGGTGGAATATCGTATCAAAACCTAATCAATGAAGATCATCTTTTGACCTTAGGCCTAGAAGCAAAAAAACAGGAAATGAGTTCCAGTTCACTGGCCCTTTACACAGACAGGAACCCACCACTGCCGAAAGATAATTTTAACTACACTAGCCGAAGTTTCTATCTGATGGACGAATGGCAAGTAAGCCCGAGAATCCTGTTAAGCCTAGCCCTAAGGGGTGACGCCATAAAAGTCAACTGGATGGAGTTAGATAACAGCCTTGAAGAAATAATTGCCGCCCCCCGATTCCTTGCACTTATGGAACATAATGAGCATACGTCCTCACGCTTTACCTTAGGCATCGGCTATCGTCCTCCGCTCACACTTTTTGAATCTCAGCACGGGAGTAGCCACGATGGCTTTGAGTTAGCCATAGACCAAATTGAAAAGGCTTATTCAGGAGTCTATTCTTTCAGTCTTAACTACCCTAGCTGGTTTTCCACCTGGAGCTTACATTACACGCATCTCATCCATATGCCCTATGCCATCGATCGTATCAGCACCAGGCAGCCATTACTCTTCGTAAACTCGGATGAAAACTATGACATCATCGTGATGGACTGGTTTTTCGGTGGAAAATCTCTGCATAATGGCGAATGGCAATTAGGGCTGGAAAGATACATTTACCAAAATTCCTATGCAGAAAAATTGCCAACAGCAGCCATCGAATTCCGAATACAAGCTGACTGGATTCAGCCAAGCTTCTTGGGGATCTCCGGTGTTCAGGGGATCTATGTTGGGGAGAGGGACTTGAGCCGCTATGGTTATGACGAGAATTTCAACATCTACAATACAGATATTTCCAGTCCTAACTTTGGCACAGTGTCTGCTCCTAAAAAAACCAAGGTACCAGCATATGTTCAGATTAATCTAAGTCATGAAATTGCACTGAGTAAAACCTACAATCTAAAGCTACGAGTTGCAAATCTTACCGATTTTACACAAGCGTCAGTCAACGACACCCCAGCAACATGGCACTGGCATCAAACTCATGCTCACTTTGACAACTTTCATACTTGGGGCCCCAATAGCGGTCGAGAGTATTTTGTGGAACTGAATGCTTCTCTATAAAATTCTAATTTCAGATGAGCAAACTACTCAATAGCTTTTTGCAACTGTGAAATCCTTTGCTATAGGACCATTGATTTTGCTGACCCAGCAACCAAGCTGGAGTTTCATTGACACCTATTTTCATCGCATCCTGAAAGCTCATCAATCTATAGGGCAACTGATGCTGCAAAGCGGTTTTCTTGAGATGAAGTCGTTCCTTACCCACCCCAATCAGAAGAATACTGAATTTGCCGCTTGACCGCAGGCAATCCAATTCAATGAACTGCCGATGACACTGCCGGCAATCCTTCTGATAAAAAAGGATCAGCCTGGTAAGCCCTGGTTGCGGTGGCAACCACTTATCAATCCGATTCCGAGCATTCTGATTAGAAAAAACTGTCTGAGAGAAAGAGCAAAAAACAACGATTAAAGCAATACAAAAAGCCTGCTGCATATTTTTTTCCATAAAATAATCGAGCCCTATGGTGAGTGCTATTTAATCAAATAGTTTTCAGCTGACCTTGTCTAACGATCCAGCCCTGCTTTTGTTAAGTTAACGACCACCATCACCAATGAATTTTCCTCGCTCTAAATGGTCTAATTTTTAACAGATAATGGATTTTTAGGCCAGCGGCCAAAGTGGCGGCAAGATTATCTCGGATGAGATGCTCACATACCCCAGCTTGTATATAATATGCTAGATTCATTATATGCCAGCAAGAATGTCGATTTTTAGACATTTAATAGTTGATAGGTACAGAAAAAGACTGCTTTAGCTAGACCTTAGTCATCGCTTTGCTCTGTTTCATAGATCTGGTCAAAGACATAAGGGTTAATGCTGGTAAATTGCAGATTTAACCAAACTTGAAAATTTCCCATCATAGGTGATTGCTGATAAGCGATTCGTTCAAATTCTTCATTCTCGGCATCATTATCCGGATGGTCCCAATGGTAGCCTACGGGGCAAGGGTCACCTATAGTAGCAATGTTGCCCGGATCGCCTCTAGTGGTCGACAGGGTCCATAAAAGTGGATTAAAGTTGTGCTGACAAGCAAAAGGATAATTAAAGACTGTATTTAAACAGGTTTCATCATTCCAGCCAACAACTTCGCTCAAACCGTTTCTCTTGATATAAAAGGTAATACAGTTTTCATTAGCTTGAGAGTTATTAGGTTCTCCCGGCTGAAAAAATTGTTCAGCGTTTACATAGTTTATAGGGCTGGGACTGAGGTTAAAATAATCCTCATCCTCATTTTCATAGTCTTCCTGGATTTCTGTTATTGTCTCAGCCCATTCTGGAGACATCTCTTTTACTAGCGAATCGATCTCAATCTGGGTGTTTTCTGGCAAGCTTTCCAAAATGGGCGTAACCCGAATAACACCTAAATCCACTTCTTCTGGGAACCAAAGATCCCACTGGAAATTAGCAATTTTAGAATCTTGTTTGATATAATCTTCAGCAGTTATTCCTGAAAGTGTGATTTCGTTGACTGTATCAAGTTTAGTGAATGCTCCAGATTTATCAGCAAAGCCGCAATGAACCAACTGGTTATTAAAATTTATCTCAGGATTTTGATAGCACTGGAAGGTAAGAAAAATACCACTGACAGATATCGGTTCATCGATTGGTCTTTCATCACTTTCCAGGCCTGCATTATTCATTTCCTCAGTCACAGCAGCTTGATTCTGCAGACTGGTTTTTGAGGAACCTCCAAAATCAATTAGGTCTTCGCTACAACTTATTAGCGCAAGACACCCCCCAATGGTTGCGGCACTTCGTAGCCTAGATCCCAACAGACAAATATTTGGCCTTATCATTTAAGCTCCTGTATCATTTAAGCTCCTGTATCACTTATCCACCTGTAAGTATTATATCGGCAGGAATCATTAACAAGACAATATTTATATTTTAAAACAATATTATTAGTGGTTTATCTTGTTTTTTGGAGCCTAAAAAAAATGAGGAACACACCCATAGCCCAAATATATCAAATAGTCAAAATAGGTTATAATCACTAGAATTCATCATAATGTAAAAAAGGTATTCCTATGAAATCTATTCCAATCTTCAAAATGATATCGATTCTTTTCCTATTCTCTTGCGCCACCCCGAAAGCTGAACAAAATCAAACACCACCAAAATTAAAAGTAGTTAAGGTAAAACCTCAGATCACGAAGATAGATCAATGTGATTATTCCAAACTGAAAGGACCTGAAGTTATTTTTGCTACTAAAATGAAAGCATCGGATTATAAGGGTTTCTGCTTTCAAACCAATAGCCGCATTTGTAAAGAGAGTGTACCTTATGCTGCTTACCAAGGAAAAAAGGCAAAATATACCAATGACGTAGTAGTTGCAGACGGAACTACAAATAAAAATTTTCGTAAGATGGTTATTGAAAATTGTGACGTTTTATACTTTTATCGTCCTTCCGCAAATGATTTGGAGTTTAGAGATTGGGTATATGCTACCAGAGCTTTTATTTCAATCGATGAAGTGAATCATGACAAGAAACGTATTGGCAAAAAAGTTTGGCTTAATCATGATTTCTTTCGGAAAAAGCAAATGCGTACATATAAATCAAAGCACGGTCAGATTCGATTTGACCATTGGGAAGGGTTCACCCTTCAAGAAGTCAGCATAGATCCTAAAGAATACCTTCCCGGTTATACTTATGGAGTCAAAATATATTGGAGATTAGTATCGAGCCGAGGAAAAATAGGAATTATCGAAAAACCTATTAAAACAGTGGCTTACGCCTTCAAAAATCCTATGAATCCTCGGTGGCCAAAGGCAATCATCACTGCTATTAACCAAAGAGAAATTTTTGTGGGTATGACTAAACAACAGTTGAAGGTTGCTTTAGGCGAACCAGATAAGCGACGCCCTGGCAAAAGCGGTAAGGAACAATGGTGGTATAAATCTCGCAGAGGTTGGCAATTGGTGCTTGTTTACAATAATAAGATCGTTGATATCCAGCAATAACTAAACATCACGATCGTGTTTTCCTTCGTCATAATTGTGATTAGTAAAAAGCTCAAGTGACTAAGTTTGGTTAATGATAGTGCACATTATCTTCTGCTGACTCCTACCCCAGACGACTTCCTGATGGTGCCATAGGGTATCATCAGGAAATCAATTAAGACAATAAAAACAAATAGATTCATATATCAGCAACATCAGTGCGTATCTTTTGAATCATCATCAAAACTAGGCAATTTTTTCCCTAAAAGATCGTCTTTTTTCCACCGATCTCCTTCATCGCAAGAAAATATCTATTTTATAAATACGGGGCCCACCCCAGAAAGAAACTGTGCCAAAACCTGCAGACAAAAGTAGCTTCAGGGACGAGAATGGTTATGAGGACCAATCCAAATTGAAACCTCAAACGATTCCAATGGTGAATCATCTGGGTCAATTAAAGGTTCCCTTAAAAGCATTCGTCGGTGCCTGGATATTTTTCCTTGCGGCAATGCTATACACACAGACAAGTTATCACAAGGACAATATTCTAGCTTATGTAACACGTCCGGCCGAATTCCGTATCCGTGAATTTTTAGGTAAAACACCGCCCCTTTCGAAGAACCTCAAAATCCTAGCTTTCGACAATAAAACCTTAGCCTTGATAGGTAAACCTGACCTACAAATGAAGGACTTTGCCCTTCTCCTTAAGAATATAGCAGATAAAAAACCAAAGATGATTCTTCTTGATAGACTGTTTAGCACCATACCAATAGGTGAGGACCGGGAAAAGTGGATGCAGGTGGTGCGTGATCTTGATGTTCCCATTTTTTCGGGTGCCACCTTTTATCCTAGAGAGATAAGCTTTCAGTCACCTTTACCTGGGGACGCTATTCCCTCGTTTGATTCATGGTTTACAGGAAAGCCAGGCAACTTGCCCGAAAATATAGCTACAATCACAGGCTATCTCTATGGTTTCCGACCTGAATATCGCGGAGCATTTAAAAAATCAGGCCATTTGAGAATTAATGCCGATGGTACTTTTTACCCTTTCGTGGACTTAGTTCGACCTAATTCAGGACAGAAAATCAATCAAGACAAAAATACCGACCAAATACCTCCCAGGGTGGTTCCCCATGCCGGCATGTATGTAAGCAATGAAATAGAGTTCAAAGAAAATAAAGTCTTTATCGATGATAGAGAGATTCCCATCAATAGTGATGGTAAAAGTGTTTATAACCACCGACCAACTATTGATTATTACCGCGTGACTAAACCAATAAGCTATATGATACAAAGAGCTCGAAACGGAATTCCTGAAAAGAATATCAATGAAGGGGATGTCGTCATTATTCAATTCGCTATGTTTACTGGTGGAACAGATTTTTTCGAAGGGGCTCCTTTTGGTCCAATGCCAGGTGGTTTTCTCGTTGCTACAATTATGAACTCGGTCCTAACTGGCAACTGGCTCAAAGAAATTGCTTTCGATGAAATATTCATGAGCCTATTTTGCTTACTAGGGATCGCTGTCGGCTTAAAGGGAAGGACTATCCTATTCTGGGTCGTCACTATCCTAGTAACTATCAGTTATTTTTTCATAGCCATGTACTTGTTCTCCTGGCATGGGCTGATAGTACCATGGCTCTTACCTCTGGTGGGGTTTATCGGTTCCGGAGTTATTTTCTATGTCCATGGTCGCCTCGGTAGTGAGCTCGACCGTATCCAGATCGAAAAGAACTATCTATCTGAAAAAAGCCGTCGGCTGGAAGAAGAGAATCAAAAGATAAAACTAGAACAAAGAATAAATTTAGGCAGGGCTGTCCAGGAAATTCTCTTGCCTGAGCAGATGGAGTTTAGTTTCTGCAGTTTCTTCGTAGGAATGCAATATATTCCCGCACAGGAGATGAGCGGAGACTGGTTCTATATCTGGGAAGTTAATGAAAAAGAGAAAGTTGTCATTCTTGGTGACGTTATGGGTAAAGGACCCTCTGCCGCCATCCCCGTTGCTGTGATCATCGGAATCCTTGGGGAATGTGAGAGACAAAAGATGCCAATCGTAGAATCCCTGAAAAATGTCAACAGAAGAATCTTAGAGCTATTCAAACAGCAAATCACTTCTACCTGCACGGCAGCAATCTTACGCAGTGGAGGCGAAATAACACTGTTTAACGCAGGCTCTCCCGGTTGGGTTCATATGGATCAAGGCAAAATGAATTTTCTACCGCTAAGATCCGGACCATTAGGTCTTAACGAACAATTTGAACCTGGAGTAACCACTCTAAAATTAACTGGCCAAAGCCACATTTTTGCCTTCACCGATGGCTACATGGAAGGATCCAGAGCCATCAAACGGGTATTGAGAGGCCTAGAAGGTCAGAAGGAACTTGATTTCGAAACCTTACAACAAACGATTGATGAGATTGGTAAAGATTTTAGACTAGAAGATGATAAGTCCATGCTATACATAAGTTCCAACGGCAAGGCCTAGTAAATAAAACGATGAGAGAACTACGGTAGAACACTGTCATCAATCCATAAGCCAGCTTCAATCCATGTGGTGGGGTTTAGGATTGTTTTGAAAGTGGAGATCATAAGCCTGCCTAAGTGGACATATTCTGAATAGTGCATAAACTATAGATATTAGAAGGGGATGATTACCTTAGCCACTATCTGTACACCCTCTGCATAAACCAAAAAACTCCAATTGATGGGAAACATCGCTATACCCAAGCTTTCCCAAAATTTTTCGCCACTTGTCAGGAACACACAGAGGGACAACCTCATGAGCATGACAGGTCCTGCATATCACGTGATGATGGTGATCGCCCCCTTCCGGGTTGTATTCATAGCGCAACTGGCCATCTCTAAAATCACAAGACTGAATTAGATTATGCTTTTCAAACAAACCAATCGCTCGATAGACAGTAACCAAATCACAGGTCACTGAACTATTTTCGTGCAGTTCTTCCACCGTATGAGGCCCATGATTCAAGCTGATGAAACTCATAATTGCTACACGAACTTTTGTTGGCTTTACTCCGGCCTCTCTAAGCATATCCTCATAGACTTTTTGACTCATCGATTCATCCTCATTTATTCCCGACACTGTAAGAGGGACATTAATGCAAATCATTTGCAAATACAACTTGCAAATGATTTGCATTTCGGACATAAGAATTAAGTCTTTCAATCCACAAAGGGGGCCATAATGAATGCCACACAGGAAGAAACCGTATTGATTGGTCAAGATGTCTCGTTAAATTGGGATCGCTTCGAAGTATTTTCTGACTCCCGGGAAGTCAATCTAACCCTGACTGAATTTAAAATACTGTCAATTTTACTTAAGGATGCCGGCTCAGTGAAGACCCGCCATCACTTGCTCGAGGACATTGCACCTAATCACAAAATTGCGATGCGCAACATTGATGTTCACATCCAATCAATTAGAAGAAAATTGGGACCGCCAGGAAAATATCTGGTAACTATACGAGGCCTCGGCTATAAGTGGTGTGATCGTAGTAACCCCAGTTCAGCAATGAACAGTCGTCATTATTGTTCGTAAAAATTGCCTAGATAATAATGATTTTCATCGACAGAAAATAAGGGGTCGCAAATAAGTCTATTATTTTTTGCAGGATAGCATAGTAAAGGATAAGATTTGGAACCCATCATTGTGATCGTCGGTTTTTTAGGAGCGGGAAAAACCACTTTACTGAAAAAACTAGTAGAAGACACCGTTAAAAAAAATTGGCAACCTTACATCCTTCTCAATGATTATGAAAATGCGAGACTAGATGCGCAGCAGTTTATGGACGTGGTTGATCCAGAACTAGTATCCGCATTGAGCGGTAGTTGTATATGCTGTAGCGGCCTACCGGAACTGAGACGTCAAGTAAACTCTATACCAAAACGCAACAACCCCATTACATTTATTGAAGCCAATGGCACCACCGATGCCTGCGCATTGCTGGGATTTCTTGGAGTGGGATTAAAGAGTAGTTTTTCCCCACCCATTCAGATCTCAGTGGTAGATACTAGGAATTGGCAAAGGCGGGAATTTCACAATGAATTGGAGGCTAATCAGATCCAGGTATCGTCTTTGATAGTACTTAATCATAGTGAGAGTGTTAGCCCCGAACGCCTCGAAACAGTAAAACAAGGCATTGCCGAGTTTAACCCGTTTGCCAAAATTGTCCAATGGGACGATGTCACCACGGATTTAATCAACTCGCTTAAGCCGTCTGAAAGCAAACATCAGCCTATGAAACACGGAGCAACCCACTGGTCTTCTTGTTCTGTCGATCTGGATGACCCCACGAGTTCCGCACACATTCTCAATATCATCAAAGATCTTCCGAAGGGGATCCTTAGAGTAAAGGCATGCACAAGGCTTGATGAGGATGAGCATTACTCTTTTATCGAAAAAATTCCATCGGGTGAGACAACTGTCAGACCATATAGGGGTACCTTAGTCAGCGGCCCCAAGCTCCTAACCATTGGACCAGGTAGTGACCCCGAATTTTTGAAAGAGCTAGTGCGAAGCAGCAGTAAATCCGCCGAGTGAGTGCTGCATAGTTCATAAACTATTTTTGAGTTTTTTCTTTGTTTTTTTTACCTTGATAGCTAATGTTCCTGCCACATCTTGAAGCAAGTCCATTTGGTCTATTTGCTCAAGAAGCTTCGCACCTTTAAGTTCCACGGTGAGAACTGGTACCCCCTTACCTTTCCACATAAAGCGCCCTAATGAACCAGGAAACGTTCCAAGAGATACCCAAGGGATCCCAGGAAACATCGGCGCTTTAACCTTCGGACCATCGAAATCTAAAACACCGTATGGGGTATGAATGGCTACTATGAAATGAGGCGCAAAGTCTTCTATATGTCTCACAGCACAAACAGTTTCGGGTTCACTACTGGCAGAGGGTCCAGGGTTTCTTCTCGGATCTTTATTCTTTTTGGATATCCAGTATTTGTGAGCTAATGCATCCCAATCAGCAGAGGGGAAGTTTCGATTTATATCCACTCCATTAGCATTAACTCTTGTTTTCATTTTTAAGCCATCGGGGTTTAGAGTAGGAATGATTCGCCATTTATTCCGAGACTGTAGTCTGGTAAGTCTCTCCATCCAACGCCTTGCTACGCTGCCACCCTCGGCCTCATCTCCATGCATAACCCCTATAACGAGGATTCTGTTCTGGTTTGCTGTTTGCTTTGATTTAGGCTGAAAATGATAAATAGGATGCCCTTCGACACTGTAGCAGCCTTCCAGAACCTTCGCCTGAGAGCAAGCAACATCAAGAGCGGTTTTAGAAACATTCCCTGGGAGCCGTTTCAAACTATCTAGACAGACCTTTTGGAAGTCTCCGATGGTATTTGTCTTAATGAATGGTTGACCACCCTTCAAACTTACAGCCATACCCAACGAACTCATAACTATGAAAAGCAGAAGCACTGCGGCGAAATGAATCTTCATATATTAGAATTTCCTGTACAGGTTTTAACCAATATGAGGATGTTATCAAGATCTAGAGAAATTAGCTTTT
>PBRN01000245.1 GCA_002725955.1 Pseudobdellovibrionaceae bacterium | reverse complement strand
TTCCCCATCATTTTTCGTTGGCATCTTTCTCCCAAACAAACCCTGCCTAATTTTACTCAATACTTTATTTTGAGTGGATTCAAACTCATCAAAAACATCATCCAGGATTTCAGCCATATGTTCGTCAATAGCAGCCTCAATATCTGGAATAATGAATCCCACGACAAAACGGGTCAAATGTTTGGACACAAAGTTTTTCAACTGAGCAAAGACGGAATCCCCCTTACTATCATCAGTTGAAAACTCCTGCTGGCAGTGAATCACCGCACCATCCACGCAAGAAAATCCCAGAATGCTATAAAATTGTTTTCCGGATAAAGGACCTACTTTATAGTCACTGGAAAAGGAACGCCGCGCCCGAAAATGAATGATGGATCCTTCCACATCCTTGCTAATTTCGGGAAACCGCCGGTCCAAAACGGTTTTACTGATATATTTAGGCTCATACAAAGGAGGGTTATGAGCATTGATTGGCGTGATAGGCTCAGACCGCCGTAAAATCAAATTAAGCCGCTGGATAGACGCTTCGATTTCTACCTTCTCGAGTTCATCTGCAATAGCATTGGTAAGCCGATTTCTTGGTAAGTTTGGATGCCAGTGAACCACCATCCCATCTTCCGGATATTCATAAGAGAATGCTTTCGAACCATCCTCATTGGCAACTAATCTCCCGAAGGATGTCCCCATTAACAATGTATGCTGTTGTTCCAGATCCTTCTCGACTTCAATCTTAATCATATGATCGATGGCAGTCAGATCCTGACCTTGTGCATAGCGCAGGTAACTCAGATCAGTGATTCTGCCGATACTAATATCAACTGGGCCGGGCCTGATAGCCATTTTGTCCAAGCCTTTTCGTAAATACCAGGTGAGAGGATCCTGTTCTGTAGGGGTTTCTACCTCATATAATGGGGGCATAAATATCGTGGCTCGCATAAATCGCCCCTTAGGATTTGGGGTATAATCCGCTTCCATAATCGAAGCCAGGGGAGAAAAAGCAAAACCCAGAGCCTGAGCCTTCTTACTGGCATCCTGTTCACGGTTATCAAAAGTGGCATCGCCGATCACCTGTAGTTTTTGATCCACCCCCGCCATCAGAGCTTGAGTAAATTTTTGATCAAGCACTATCCGGTGACCACGAGACCCCTGACTGGCTAATACGCCAGCACCAACTTGTCGTAGATATATATCATCAAAATCAGGAGAAATTAACTGTACAGCGGTTTTCACCTTCTCCCAATCCTTGGAATCATCCTCAGGAAATTGCCGGCTAAATTCTTCAGGAAACCGGGCAACGGCTGCTGTAAAATAGCCCGGAAATAGAGCAGACCCCTGTTCATTCAAAGAACGCTGAAATTCCCAGTCAAAGACAGTAGCAATCCGCACCAGCTGATAATAAATACTTTCCGTTTTCATCTTCGGGCCGGTTGGGTTGTCAGTGCCTAAACCGGTGAGAGAACCATTCACCAACAAACCGTCCATCAATGCGCCGCTGGTGGTATTGAATAACCTGATGAAACCTTTTTTCTTGGCTAAGATTCTATCCGCTTCATCGAGCCCCTGATATCTAGTCTCATCCAGATAATACATAATGCTATCATCAAAGGTCTCAGCCTCACTCGAATGAGTCGATGCTCCAGCTGACTCACCGCCAACCGCAATGGGAGCAGACACGATAGCAACCAGGATCAGCATTAAGGTTAGGAATAAGATATTTTTCATAATAACGTTTCTCTCTTAAAACTGATTCATTGGGCCCGGGCAGACTCAATAGCCTGTTTCTGAACTAAGTTGTACATCCCCATCACCTGAAATAAGGCCCGCATGTAAGCCTGGCGTGGAAATTGCCGGTAAACATAATCATCCGATATATCTTTAGGGGGCTTAATCGCCTGAACAAACAAGCTCCAGTGATGCCCACGAAATTCCCCCAGATCGATGGCATCAAGATTACCGGTGCTGCCATCAGCCAGCAGTTCCCGCCGGGGCATGGAGCGAAACAATTGCTGGTCCACACTGCCATCCACCAACACCAGGTCCGATAATAGAGATTGGTAAAGCTTCGGCTCACTCTCGATGGTTGCGATTAACGTATCAATTTCTGCTTCAGTCAGTGATTCAGATAAGGGGCGGTGGTCAAGGGTAAAAGCTTTTGTATTAGCCATTTCCATCTGAGTATCGAATAATCCTCCAGGAGCGGTTTTAAAACCACCAATAGAAGATAGGTATAAAAAGGATGAATCAAGGCTAAACTGACGGAAATCGATTTCCACTTCACCCTCATCATTAAGCCTTAATTTCGGGTGAAGGACGGATGGTGTTTTAGTACCATCTGAATTAATTCCCATAGGCCGGGAAAAAACAGATATATCAGTGATGGCAGTGGCATTGAACACAAACACCGGCTGGTGAAACACCTCATCATTAAAATGCCGCAGGTTCCACCTGGTTCTTTCAACAGGCGACAGATCCACAAAGCCATCACGGATTTCACGGAGTTCACGGCCATCAATCACCCGATCCAGCAGTTTACGCACTGGCTCATAATCAAAATCAAACAAGTCAAATAGCTTTTTCATCACCTTGTTGCTGAGAAAGCTAAAATCCAGATCACTAAAAAACGGTGCTACATAACCAATCAGAGTGTCACCATCTTGCTTCCGGGCCTCATCGATATATGCATCAATCGTCCGCCCCTTCAGCGCATCCTCAATGCTTTCGTTGGCACTACGGGCAACATTAGTCCCCTGCACCACGCCGGCAAAGGTCACAAACCCCATGATCCGGTCAGCGATCGCCAGATCCTGTTGGTCCACATCCTCACCCTTGCGTCTTGCTTCAGATGCATCCTCTTTAATCTGCCTGATCATATCCAGAATAATAGGAGCCCCTTTGCTATAGCCCAATAGAATAATTTTCTTATCCTGATACTTAGCCGGCAATGTTCTTAACCACTGCCTCATCAACCGGGTGGTTTCAGCGTTATAACCAGCAGTATTCCCCATCTCTTTACCAGCCGGATGAAACACATCCACAAAAGCCTGATCATCACCCCTGGCCAACTGATGATGGTTCACCAAATTCTCATCCGGACAGTAGGCCTGAGTATCGCTGCCATAGAAACTCACGTGATCGAGAAAATCGATATCAATGTTTTCTTCCTTCAGCACCGGCCGGTTGCGACAGCGACCATAGTAGGTATTCACTTCATTAATGAATTCTTCAAAAATATAATCCTTGATGGTGTGGGCCACATAACCAGGTACCGCGACGAAAATAACGCCCTGCGCATCCTGTTGCTGTCCCTGATAAGTGAGGGCGTCCACCATGTTGCGCCCTTCAGGGCTGGCCAGAAACAGATCGTTATCGGCAATAGGTCGGTCCTGATGTGCGAGCATGGTTTGCAGGTAGTCTTTAATCACCGGATCCGCCTGCAACTCCTCAGCAATCACATCATTAAGGCCAAACTCTGCGATATGCTGCCTGTTAGCCGGCTGCCGGAAAACACTCTCTCTGGTCTCATAAGCTTCCATCGAAGTGGTTGCCCCAAGGACCTTATTTAATGACTGATTAAAAGTGAGTGGGGTATAGGCAGTGTGAGCCTTCAGTAAATGATCAAAGGCAGCGGCTTTTTCTTGTTCAGAAAGGTGATCCAGCGGCAGCACTTCCTGCTTGTATATTTCCAGGGCAAAAAGACGATTAAACAAAAGCTTCCAGTCAACCATAGCTAACTGTTGTTTACGCTCTGCCTCGACCGCAGTCTGATCGTTATCAGCAACAGCATCAAAGCTGACGCTGGCCAGTACCAAGCCGATAGCCATCATCATCGTCAGTAATGGTCTGACTCCCCTGCTATCCGGTCTTTTAAAACGTAGATTCTTCATCAAATCTTTGCTCACTTTTTAAAGGATCGCTGCCCTGATCAGGCCTTCATATTCTGTAACCTGCCCACCTCCTACCATTGCCAGCTCACCTCTGTCAATCAAAGGATAACTCACTATTTGGATTGTTTATTCCGGTCTTAAATCAGCAACATCTGACCCCTCCCCCCGGAATAAAAACAGATGGTTATAAATCAGGCACAAAAACCAGCGATCAACCCTCCCAAAAGGATTTTTTAACACAGATAAAAAGGAGAGACAGGCCAGAGATTCAGCCCAAGAAGGGGTCCGCTATTTTTCTTTATAATGCCTCCCACAGCGGATGAAAACTTGGTTATCTGGCCAGGACATGAGAGACTAAAAAATGAACAAAAAGACAGATGAACATAGATCATAGGCAATCAACTTCCCTGATCAGGAAGCGGGTGTGTGAAGGAAGCAGATGTTATGAAGACAACGGGTATTATGAAGATGGCAATGATGATGGTGATCTGGAGCATGAACATCTCTCAGGCCCTGGCCTTACCCCCGATTTTTGGGTTTTGCCGGGACAGCGATAAAGACTGCCTGCAGGAACTGATGGATCGCTCCCCCACCAAAAGCAAACGGCACTGGCGCAAATTTGCGCAAAAAAACCTAGAAGACAGAATCATCGCAGCCGATGGAGACGGGGTAAAACTACTCCAGTTACTCAATCGTTTTTACGGAGACTCAGTCCGGGCGATCCCCAGCCCTGCGGAACGCGTCAATCCTTTTCTCAACGATGTTCGCAAGGCAATGACTGATATTCCACCAGCCTTAAAAGCCAAGATCAAAAAAAAGCTGATGGCCATCGTGCTGGCGGAGAAAACCGGCTCAACCGCCACTACCATTGATCTATTGCACTCAGGTTCATCACCAGATGCAGCGGTGATCTTTTTAGACGTGGGAGCGCTGTATGATAAAACCGCAAACCAATGGGCCAGCTGGAAGGAAAACACCCCCTTCGCAACTGACGGTGCTTACAAAGTAAAGATGACTATCGCTGAACCTAGCTATGATAACCGCATCCAGGCCATTCAATACATCCTGCTTCATGAAATCGGTCATGTGTTAGCACTGAATACCTCGATTCATCCGCTGTGGTTTTCTGAGAAAAAATCACCACCGCAGATGGCTGACTATCCGTTTATGAAACTCTCCTGGAACTATACCAATGTCGGTTACCAGTCGTTGTTTGATCAGAACTTTCCATTGCGCAAGGATGTGCGCTATTACTTTGGCAAGGATTTACCCAATGAAGCGATTCCGAAGGCTTATGCCAACTTAGTGAAGACTAACTTCGTCACTCTCTACGGTGCTACCTCACCCTATGAAGACTGGGCCGAAGTTTTCGTCACCTATGTCCACACCAAGGTTATGAACAAGGTATTTCGATTGGAGATCATGCAGGGTGATCAGGTGATCCAAACTCTGCCGGTGTGCTGGGAAAATGACCGTTGTCAGGGGAAAGATCAGATATTAAGAGAATTTCTCGGGCTGGGGGATGAACTCTAGTTTTTCGGCCGCGAAATTCTAGTCTTTTAACGCAGATGCTGATCCAGCAGCTGCTCCAACTGACTGGCTTTAGCTGGCGTTCCTTGAGAAATTTTTTCTACCTTTTCATCAAACAAATCTGGATTTACCCCATAGGTATTATAAATGTGCTCGCAGGCTTCTCGCCAATAACAAAGCACAAACTGAATGGCATGATCACCGCTATCAGTTTCAATATAAGCAGCATACTCTTCGTCATCATAATCCTTGATGAGGCGCAAAGACGAAGTCGCCAATAACTGGATCATATGTTCCCTAGAGACTGACGCCCCCGACGGTTTGCAGATGTCCACCACCATATCGGAAAACTCACCGGAATGCCCCTTCAACACCGACAAAACATCTTTTAACACCGGCTGCAACAGCTCAAAGATTTTGTCCGTAGCCTCAGGTGTATCATCAAATTCATCCCAGTCGTAAATAAGGGGTTCCATCTGCTTATCCTTTGTCATTAGCGCCAAGATTTTAGTATATCAGAAATTATCGGTCACAAAGGGAGGAGAACGGCAGCAACTGTGCATCGTTGAGAAACACACTAAAAAAGATTATTTTCGCCTTTTAAGCACATATTTATCGAGTGTAGCCTGCTGCCCTGCAAGTCTTTCTTTTAGTTTACTCTCAATGCGAGTGGGAGCGTCAAGCGACCGAATACTGGCAAGGATTTCTATTTCACCATCGGCTCTCTCGGGGAAATGAGCGAACGTCACATCTTTCCGCTCAGCATCCCTGCCCACAAACATGGCCTTAGCGTCATCATAATAGACCCGGGTCATCTGCCGCTGGGGAATATCCACCCGCTTTAACCCATCCTTATTTCGAGGAATCTGATAGAGCTCAATCGACCTTTCCCTACCCTGTTCATGATAACTGACCGCAGTCGTGCCATAGGCCTGGGACAGGTAACCGTAGCCTTCCCCTCGCCTCTTGTCATGCTCGGGGTTGGTGGGATCAAGACGAATCTTTTCCAGTGCCTCAATCACCAGCTTTTTATCCAGATCAAAGTTTTGACCGGTGCTAATATCAGTGGGCTGGTCACTGGCCCAGCCTTCGAGGGTGTCCACGTAACCATCGGCTCTTTCAATCAGAGTAAAGGAATGGCCATCATCTGATCTTGAAGTGTTTTTCAGGCTGATCACATGGAGCTCATTTTTTTTCAGAGCAGCGATAGCAGCATCGATAGCAGCTTCCCGCTGGGCCTGGCCATAGCCACCGGCGGTGGTTTCACCAGTGGTGCCTGCGATCTGGCGCAAATCCTGGGCCATTTCATGACAGGCATAAGTAGGCTGATGCAGTTTATCAACGATGAGAAAGTCGATCATCTGATTGCGATCAGAATTTTTCGGACTGAGTAAATCCTCGATGGAGGAATCGATCAGGATCGGCTGATGAAAGGCTGCGGCGAAGTTGGTGATCTGGCCGTAGAAGATGGCGTCGGCATCTGGGACTGCTTTTTTTAGAGAGACCAGGAAGGGTTCACCCTTGAATTCCTGCTTGAGTGCATTGGTTTCGGTGGTTTCTTTGGTTTTGCAGGAGATTATATTAGCAGCAAGCAAGATGACAACCATAACATTCGTTGTTATTCTCATTATTTTTTCCATTGCTTTTCTCTCAGTAAAGCATCCGAATAGGCAGATAGTTTATCAGTAAACTGATCGATAAAGAACTTTTCTTTATCATATTTTTCTTCTCGCGCTCCCTCAACCACCTCAGTAATCCTCTTGATGCACAGACCATAATTTTGATCGATCAGCTGGTTCAGTTTGTTGCGTTTACCTTTCTCTGATGCGGTCGCCACTTCGTACTCTTCGAGATCATTCAGATAAAGATAGGGTTTAGTACCCGCCGCAATAGTTTGGTTAATATTAAAATGAGCTTGATTTTCAACTAAGTTAGCAAGAGTTGCGCAGGATCTACAAGCGACCAGAGCTTCAGGATTATCCTGATTTTGCCCCTCACATTCTGAAATCTTGGCATATTCTTCCAATAAAGCAATCTGTTCGAGGGTAGTATGAGACTGTGCATACATCGCTTCTACTTTGGTTCGCAACTTCACCAATTGGGGATGATTGCCAGTGCCTCCCATCACCACATCAAAGCAACCTACTTTTTCTAACAAAGAGGCCCCTGATGATAGCGATCCGCAACGATCGATACAGCCCGCCTGATTCTCAGGAGAGAGATCACACCGGTTACCATTAAAGTACGCCTTCCATGCCGTAAATTGAGCAGGATCAGTATTACACGTAGTTAAATCATCATTTACTTCACAGAGTTTTTGCGCCCCAAAACTTGCAGTCATGGCTACGCCCAGTTGTTGGTCAACCCCAAAACTATCGGGAATAAAACCATCAACTTTCACAGCTTCTCCTCCTGCAATAAGTTCAAGATTAGATTTCATGTTAGCAGCCTTCCGTTTCAGCTCCAAAACCCCGGCCGTGTCAATCACCAGCTCCATCTGGTTGAGAATCGACTGAAAACCATTCAACAAACGGGCCAGATCTAGTTTCAGTGAAAATAACTCGGTTTTGGTGGCTATCTCTAGTAATGAAGCCACCCTGGCCTTGACCCTGGCCTCACCAGCAACACTTTTATTTGTTTCCACCATTTGACAAATTTCTTTCTTACCCACGGCTTCCATAAACGCTGCATTTAAGCTGTCATAGACACTCCGCACCCCAAGGTGAGTTGCCATCACTTCCCCGGCATCAAGTTGCTGAATCAAACGACCGGCTTTGGTAATCAACCTACATTTTTGTTTGTGATCAGCCGTTGCTGTGTATGAACGCATATAGTTCAAAAATAATTCAGTTTTTACCGAAAATAAAGTTTTCTCAAAATTTTCTAAGTCTTCTTTGCTGGCATCTACCCCGGGGCTAAGCCCATCGCTCTGACCCAGATATAATTCCAAGTTAGCCATCCTGTCCATTAACTGTTCAGGGTTTTCAACTTCGTCAACGGTATTGTCGAACACAACCGGGGCCAAAGGTAATTCTTCGACACTGGTGTTAACCACAACGTCACTGTTATTGTCATCATTGGTTATCAGA
>PBRN01000244.1 GCA_002725955.1 Pseudobdellovibrionaceae bacterium | reverse complement strand
TCATCAGCCGGATTATGACGCTGAATTTTAGTTTTTGTATGGGGATCCTTCTTTTTGTTTGTTGGGGGAGGGGTCCTTGCGTGCTGATTTGGGGGGGGGTGGGGGTGATGAAATATGGGTGTTTTCTGGGTTTAATTTTGGTTGGTGGTGACTTTTTGGAGGGGGTTAGCGGGTGGGGGCTGGCAATTTGGCTGAAATTGGTGAATTGGGGTAGGGCGGGATTTGCGGTTTGTTTTTCCTATTCTTCCAATTTTTTCATTAAGCTATTTTTCTCTTCAACCAGAATCAGTTCGCCATTATTGATGACGCCTATTCTATCCGCCATCTCTTCAGCTTCTTCAATATAATGAGTTGTTAGAATAATGGTCACCCCAGATTCCTGCAAAGCTTTGACATGCTTCCACATGTCTTTTCTGAGTTCTACATCAACACCGGCTGTTGGTTCATCCAGGAAAAGAATTCTTGGTTCATGGGATAGTGCTTTGGCAATGATAAGTCTTCTTTTCATGCCTCCGGATAGAGTGAGTAGCCGGTCGTTGCGTTTTTCCCAAAGGGAGAGTTTTTTTAGTATATATTCGATGTGTTCAGGGCTCTTTTTTTTGCCAAAGAGACCGCGGCTAAAGCTAACTGTCGATATAACGGTTTCAAAAGCTCCAGTGGTAAGCTCTTGAGGAACAAGGCCGATCATTGACCTGGTATCACGATAATCTTTTATAATATCTTTACCGCCGACCAATATCTGTCCGTCTGTAGGGTTAGTAATGCCACAGACGATGCTAATCATGGTAGTTTTACCTGCTCCGTTAGGTCCTAATAGAGCGAATATTTCACCTTTTTTAATGGATAGATTGATGCCTTTGAGGGCTTGGAATCCACCTTCATAAGTTTTGTTTAAATTTGATATTTCGATAATGTCTTCCATGATTAGATACTAGCACCTCGGTTCTTTAATGTCTTGCTGCTTTTTAAATCTGCTATTTAGACTATCTCCAGAACTGTATCATGTCACTTATTTTGATAAATTGGATCGGAATTGTCATGTTTCTCTAATAATTTGATGACGTTTTCTGTTAAAATTAAATGGGTGATCTTGGTTATTTTTTTCTTGTAGTTTAAGACTCTAGGCTTTTTTTGAGAGTTAAAAATTTGATGGTTATAAAAATCGCTTAGAAAGCATCCAGTATTTAGCTGGATGAAGTAAAATTCGGTATGGAAGGAAGGCCTGAAGTGGAAAAATTATATGGAATGATTTCCTCAAAATTTGAGCAACCTCTGGCTGGAGGAACCCTTTTGGGTATGCTGCTTAAGACTCATGAAATTTTTAATAATCCCGTGTTGGTTAGCATGAGGGATGAGAGCGGAAATTTCACTAGAAGGTTTTCAACTGCAGATATTTTGAGCAAAGCTTATGCTTTTAGTGAGATTCATAGAACCCTAGGAGCTCATAATATAGGTTATATTTCAGATAATCATATTGATGTCATATCGTTGGATGTGTCGTGCTGGCTGACTCGAAGTTATACAGCTGGGTTCTATAAAACGGATAGTATCGAAGATATTGCATTCAAGATGAGAGATGCACATGTTGATGTTATTATTGTCAATCAAGATGGTTTGGATCGGATCTGTCAATTGCCTGCAGCAGAAAAACAATTTCTGAAAAAGGTATTTGTGCTTGACGATACCGATTTGCCTGAGAAAGATCTTGGTTTTAATGCGATAGAAAAATTAAATCTGCCAATTGATCATTCCAAAATTGCGCTTATTAGGCCATTTGATCCAGATTTGGTGAAGAATGATGTCGTTAAAGTGGTTTATACATCGGGTTCGACAGGTAAGCCTAAGGGGGTACCTCTAACCAATCGAAATTCGATGTACTCGTGCTTGGCTTTTATTCGCAGCCATTTCAGTGATACCGAAGAGGCAGTAACTACGGCCTATTTTCTGCCCAATGCTCATATATTTCAAAGCTGTATTTTTGGGCTAACTATGACCGGTGCTTTTAGCGGTTGCATCACCACGAAAGAACATTTCACTGAAGACATGCCGAAGATCCAGCCCACTTTCGTTTTTGGTGTGCCTTTGTTGTTTCAAAAAATTGCGCATCAGGTTGAGGTGAAGTTGACCACAATGCTGGGGGGCTTTTTTGATGAGGAGGACCTGATTAGTCCAACGTTTAAAAATAGGTTACTTATTAAGCCGATATTCTCCAAATTAGTTAAGAAGAAGTTGGGTTTTACCAAGACCAGAGTTCTCTTTTGTGCTGGGGCTGCTCTGAACACTAAAGTTTATCGCTTTTATAAACATACTTTTGGGATAGAAGTGAGTATGGCCTATGGCATGAGTGAGAGTTGTGCCAGTTTAACAGGCGGTCGGCTTAGTAAAGAGGGGGCTTCCGGCCAAGTTGCACTTTGTAATGAAGTTGAAATTCGTGAGAAAAATGATTCTGGTATAGGTGAAATTTGGGTTAGAGGAGACAATATTTTTGGTGGTTACTTGAATGCCAAAGAAAATGCTGACTTCGATGAACAAGGTTTTTTTAAAACAGGTGATCTGGGTTATTTTGATGATGAAGGTTTTCTGTTCGTCAGGGGGCGAGCAAAAAACTACCATAAAGCTGCCGATGGACGTTTTTATAATATTGAAGGAATAGCTGAAAAAGTTTTGGACCACGCCATTCACATTCAACAGGTGGCGATTCATATTTTAGATGCACCGTATGCTACTGCGCTGATTACACTAGGTGAAGAATTCACTGATTATGATGCTTATAAAAAAGATGACAAGATCTTACAAAATTTGCTTAAAGAGTGCGATCACATTGTAGAGGCATTGACAGCTGAGGGCTATTATCCGATTCCCCGCAAGTTTATGTTCACCCCATCCTATACGGAAGATAATGGATTATTAACTCCAACGAAAAAAATAAAAGTTGCAAAAGTTTTGACTCTTTATGAGGAATCTATTCAGAAAATGTCTTCTACCAAAGAAGCTAAATTTGGAGTGTGGATTGACAATCAAGAGGTTGTTGTGGTGTCATGATGAGCTTCCAGCTCATCTGATTTGATGTATGCAGCCCTTGCTTTAATTTTCTGATAGTGTCTTTCAAGGTTAGCAAATGGGCTCATTAAACCGGTTGAAAATATTGATTCGATAATGAATGAATTCATAATATCTGCTCCACTTAGGTAGTTTCCCATGAAAAATTCTCGGTCGGCAAGACTATCGTTCATATAGGCTAAGACCGAATTTAATTCTTTCACGGCATATTCACCAAGAAAATTAGTTTTACTCCCATCCATTTTGAGAAAATAGTTTAATAGCATGGGTAAAGCAGCCGAGCTCTCAGCAAAGTGCAGCCAGGATTGATAGTGGATATATTCTTCGCTATCTAATTGTGGTGCCAGATGAGGCGCATAACATGAAATAATATGATCCACGATAGCACCAGATTCGTTAATGACTTTACCTTTATCAGTGATAACGGGGGATTTTCCTAAAGGATGAACATTTAAAAGAGCTTTCGGAGCTAGAGATGTGGCAGCATCCCGTTGATAGGGAATTATTTTATAAGGGATAGCAGCTTCTTCTAGCAACCAAATAATTCTTTTTGATCGGGATTTATTCAAGTGATGTAATTCTATCAAAACGAGATCTCCATTAATACTTTTAGTCGCTTTATAGCTCTTGTGCTGTTGGTCTGATGGTTAATTCGTTGATTGCGACACTCGGTGGTTGTTTCAACGCAAAAATAATTGCATCCGCTACGTGTTCGGCAGGTTGAACTATTTTTTCATATGCTCCAAGGGAATCTCTGATGGCTGCATCGTTGATGGAATTTCCCAGTTCGGTGGCAAAAGCTCCCGGTGATATATTAGTTACTTGTATTTTTCCTGCGGTCTCAACTCTGAGACCTTCGCTAATAGCGCGGACTGCAAATTTAGTACCCGAGTATACGGCTGATGCTGGGAAAACTTTTTGTCCTGCAATAGAAGAAACATTCACGATTTTGCCATGGCCTCTTTTAAGCATGTGTTCTAGAACTGCATTGATAGCATATAGAACACCTTTCACGTTTACATCAATCATTTGATCCCATTCCTTGATTCTACCTGATGCGATCATGGAAAGTGGCATAATTCCGGCATTATTCACTAATCCGTCGATAACTCCGAATTTGTCGAGTCCGAGTTTTACAATACTACGAACATTATCGATTTTGGTGACATCCATTTCTTGGAAGGCAACGTTTTCAGGACCAAGTTTTTCGGCTAGAGCAGCGAGCTTCTCTACCCTCCTAGCACCTAAAATAACTTTACAACCCTCTGCCACTAGCTTAGTTGCCGTAATTTCGCCAAAACCACTACTGGCACCTGTGATAAAAATGACTTTGTCTTTAAGCTGAATCATGCTTGCCTTTCATTTATTCAGTAACGGATTGAATCCCAGACTGCTTGATATAATAGATTTCGTCCTTTTGAGGATTTTAACCATTCTTTTCCTTCGCTTTTATACATGTGAAGGATAGGACCGTGGATTAGACTATTGAGAACTTCAATAGGGTATTGTTTTAGTAAGTGTTGCTTTCGGCCACTTTCGAGCATAGCAATATATGGGGTCAGAACTTTCTTTATTTTTTCTTGATTTCCCTTGTCAATCAAAGGGCTATTTGCACATTGCTCTAAAAAACAAAAATCGGTTTCGTTGTCAAATATCCATTGAATATATGCCAACCATAGTTTTTTTATTGATACGGAAAGGTCATCTGGCCTGTCGATAACGCTAAAGACGGTTTCGACCATTTTTAATTTAAGCTGCATATAGATTTGGTTGATCATGTCTTCCCGGCTCTGGAAGTAGATATAGATTGTGGCCGGGGAAACACCTGCCTCTTTTGCGATTTTCGCAATAGAAGCGCCGTGAAAACCAAGTTCGTTGATCACTTCGATTGCCTTCAGGTACACTCTTTTTTCTTTATCTGGGTCCCTTTGACGCAATGAAACTCACCTATTGATAAATGAATATTCATTTATTAATTAAAGCAAGCTTGCTTCGGCGGCAATGGAAAATTAATTTATTGTTTAAATACAGTAGCCTATATCTTGTCTCACAAGCTGGTGGAAAATCCGTGGGTCTGCATGCCTCACGATGGAAGCTGCTGTCGATTGGGTTATTGAAATTTAGCGATTCGATTTTTTGGGGCTCATTCGAAATTTTTGGTGTCTTTGGTGGGGGGAGCTAAGAAAAAAGCTAAGAAAAAACAAAGACGGAAGTTGTGTTTCTGTCTTTGCTTGGTGTGATCTTCGATCACGAGGATTTCAGAGCGAAATTATTTTTGTCAAAAGCTATTTATACCGAAAGCTTGTTCTTTGGCGTCTGTTCTTCGCTGAAAGTATACATATTGAGCTGACTGCTGGTTTTCTCAACGAAAGCGCCTGGCTTAACTAATAGAAATCTAATTTTTTCGGTAAATCCTTTTATTCGAAAAGTTTCTTGAATGTTTTTTACTAGCACTACCGTATTGATTTTGAGGGGGTTGCGGGTATTTATCGGGTTAATCAGTCCATAGGTTGGTGCTACATCTGGTTTCTGATAGGTGTTGAACATTCTATCCCAGACAGAAAAAATAGCTCCATAATTTTTGTCTAGGTAATGTTCATTGCTCCCATGATGAACCCGGTGTAATCCGGGGGTGACTAATATCCCGCTTAATGCTTCTAGCTTGCCTCGATCTAGGTTGGTATGAACCCATACCTGATATAAGCGTGAAACCACCTTAGTTAACAAAATCATGTAAGCAGGCACACCAATTAATGCTAGTGGCGCCAGAAACACCCAACGGTAAATGCCTTCAATAAAAGATATTCTACCTGTGACACCAATATTGTACTCTTCTGAGCTATGATGAACACTATGAAAGGACCAAATGGCGTTCACCTCATGGCCGATTCGATGATCGATGTAGTAAAGGAAGTCGACTCCAACAAATGCTAATGCCCATACCCAAAGGCTATCAGGTGAAAGAGCGGCAGGAGCAATAGTATTGCAGGCTAACATCATGGATAGAAACAGACCATCCCAGACCAATTTTCTTGATGCGAGGTATAATGCGAATACTCCGTAGTTAGCCAGGGTCTCTTTTCCTTTATAGGCCTTAAGGCCACTCACAAGAGACACGATTAAGTCGATGACCATTGATGCCAGCAGGAATAAGGCTATTCCGTTTGTTGATTCGAGGTAGATTTGCTCTAGGTTCATTTTTTCAACCCTCTTTCATTTGGTTTATCTAATAAAGCGATGATTCAGATACTTATAGAAAAGCAATATCTATACCCCACGATAACTCTCAGATAATATTGATATAAATAAATGAACGCTGGTCAGGTGTCTCCTGCCCGTTACAATTCGAAAGGCAAAAATTGTTCATAAAAACAATGGCCTATCAAATCACCCTGATTGCTAGCGGGACATTTTCCTTGTTATCCATATTGATTGATATTCATGATGGGTTGGAAGGTATCTGGTTTAATTGATATTTAGGGTTATGCCTTACTTTTTTTCTGTGACTGATGGTCAGTTTTGTCCGGTCTTCTGTTTTAGTTTTTACAGTGTCAATTTCATATACGGCAGTTGCGTTTAGAGAGCCTGTAGATGTCTGTTATAAATAACTAAAAGAGGGTCTTGTGTGAATAATATATAATAATATTAGTGTTGTGAATAAAACATTCAGAAAGATACGTAAAATAAATAGCCTGAAGATCCGAAATGCCAGCTGGAGTTGAGAGAAGGTTTCGAAATCATAATCGAGGGGGGAGTGCTGGTGACGAATCTTGCAATAAAAATGGAATCCAGAGAAACGGGTCCCCTTGATGCATTGGGTGCTGTTCTCAAAAAAAATATTGAAAGTATTCCGATCGATGATTTTCGAATGGCTTTAAATAGTCATTTAAAGCAATTAAAACTTTTAAATCATGATGGTGACTGGGCGCATCCGAAACTGGAAGAGATAGAAAATCAGATCGTACCTCAAACTATAGTTCATGAAGTGTTTACGAGTTTACTCGATGAGATGATAAGACTCATGTATCGTAATCAATACTTGCTTCCTCTATTCAATAATTTCAATCAAGCTGACTTGACTAAAACCATTGAACATTTTAACAAAGACAGTGATTGGGTGATGGCACATCTGATGAGTTACGCCTTGTTGATGGAAAATCTCACTAAAGCCCAATACAACGACTGGAGGATCTTGGAAGTTTGTCATGAAGTCTGGATCAAGGAACAGATAGCGAGTGATATTCGCAAACACATGAAGTGGTTTGATAAGCTAAAAATGGATGGTATCAAAAAGCCGATAGACAGTTTCATTAGGTTTCATAAAACCGGCAAGGTGGATAAGAATTTCTTTAGGATGGGTATGCCTTTGAATGTTCTGATGGCCGTTGCGAAGGATATGACCTTAGGTAATAAAGGTAACGCTAAGGCCGGTTGGTTTTTAGCGAAACAAAATACCTATCAGAATCACGTAAGCGTTACTAATGGTCAGTATGCTCAGATTTCACCTGATGGTAAAGCCCTTGAGATCATTATGCCTAATCAGCCTCATTGGATCGATTTTTATCTGAGCTGGAATTTGGCTTTTTGTGCTCATTTTCATCGATTCCCCTGGGTGATGATTAAACTATTGGTGCCACAGGTGACTAATTATCAGGATAAACCCCATGAATTTCTATATAACAGGATTATGGCGTTGTACACGACTTTGAACTACACTTACTTTATGCGGGCAGATGATATGAATCAATATGATAACCTGCTAAATTGGCAAGATCCGATACTATTGAAGTTATGGAACGATAACAATTCTGATGCGATTAAGTCCTATATTGACCGTTATAAAAAAGCCAAGTGATATCCATCCACTTGGCTTTTTTTATCAGAGATATGCATATACTGATTATGCGGCGTAGATTCTTTCTGGTTCCGTCGAACCATCAAGATGCTGCTTTGCTTTAATGCTTAATTGAGCACACAATGATTCAGCATCTTGTACGAAACTGGTAGAGTCCTTTGCTGAACAGTCAATAATTTCAAATTCTAACCTG
>PBRN01000243.1 GCA_002725955.1 Pseudobdellovibrionaceae bacterium | reverse complement strand
TTAGTCACATATTTTATGTTCTTTAGTGTGATTGGGATTTTATTATAGAATGACGACAACTTTCATTTTTCTAAAAGCTTGAGTCTCTCCCAATATTCACCATTTATGCTTCAGTGCCCTAGGTTAACTGTTCCCTCTTCAAAAAATAGTCAATACCTCTGCCAGGATAGCCGAAATCAAAAGAGCAGGATCCTGTCGAAAACGAAATGCCTGACCAAGATGTTACCTCAATGGTAATGATTGAGGTTATGGTTGGTCTTGCTATCATTACCAAAAGAAGAAAGTCCTAGGTTGAAATTTTTTAAAACAAAAATATTCCCTCTTTCTAATGACCGTTCTGGCTCTGGTAGCAGATGTTACTACCTGACGTTTATATGGAGCCTATGCTTGTGGTCTGCGGTTCCGGTGGCAGCCGAAACTTTGATGCTTGGGCCGGATGATACTGAAGTGAAATTGGGTGAATATGTTCAATACCTGGAGGACCCTGATGGGCAGATTAGGTTGGAAACCTTTCTAACCCCTCAGTACCAGGAGCAGTTGGTCCAATCAACAGTGGCAACACCTAACTTTGGTTATGCCAAGTCCACCTACTGGTTGATGGTGGATCTTAAAAATACTGGTCAAGAACGAGAGTTCTTATTGGAAATAGATAATCCATTACTGGGTTTCCTCGATATTTATTGGTTAAACGACACAGGGATTGCGCATCAGGATCGATTTAATAGTCAGAAATCTTTTGATGAACGGCCGATCGCTCATCGAAATTTTCTGTCTGCTATTAAATTAGAGCCTAATGAGAAGATTCAGCTGGTTCTCAAAATAAAATCGACTAGCATATTAAAGTTGGGTATTGTCCTGCATGACCGCAATCTTTTCTGGGAAAAGGATGGCGCCAAAACCATCGTGCAAGGCTTATATTTTGGTACGATGTTTGTCATGATCATCTATAACTGCTTTATCTTTATAACCATCAAGAGCCGAACTTATTTCTTCTATGTGATTTATGTTACCATGTTTGCTCTTTGGCAGCTGACTCTAGTGGGTTTTTATTACCAGTATATTAGCTCCGATAGTGTCTTGAGTATGCAGACAATCTCGAACTTTTTAGTGATTTCGATTTGGAGTATGTGTCATTTTACTCGTGATTTTCTAAATCTCAAACAAACGAGGCCCAGGATAGACTGGGCTGTTAAGTTTGCTAGCTTTATCTATTTAGCTCTGTTTGTGCTAGGTTTTTTCGTTCCGCTGTTTATTTGGTTAAAGATGATTGTTGGGGCTGTCTCGACCTGTGCCGTCTTGCTCATGGTAACCGCTATTTTACGTGTAAAGCAGGGTAGTATCGAAGCCCGCTACTACACGATCGCTTTATTCAGCTTTTTCTTTGGAGGTATCCTGTTGGCCCTGCGCAATTTAGGTGTCCTCCCCAGTATCTTTATTACTGATTACGGTGCGCAGATTGGATCTGTCTTGGAAGTGGTTTTATTATCTCTAGCTCTCGCAAGGATGATGAAAAGTTTGCAGGAAGAAAATATTAAGATTCAAAAGGAAGCAGCTGACAATCTACAAACTAAAGTTGATGAGCGTACTAGTGAGTTAAAGCTTAAGACCATTGAGGCAGAGGAAGCAAAAGAAGAGTCTCATCGAGCCCATCAGGAAGCTGTGGCAGCTCATCAGGAAGCAGATGTTTTGAGGCATCAGGCAGAAACTCAGGCGGAAAAGCTCAAGGAGGTAGATAAACAGAAAACAGCCTTTTTTCAGAATATGTCCCATGAGCTGCGTACCCCTCTAACCCTAATCCTGAATCCCCTGGAGAATTTGGTTGAGAAAATACCCGAGGACCAGGATGCAGCTGTTGCAGCAAAAAATGCTCGGCGACTACTGCGACTTGTGAATCAATTATTGGATTTTCAAAAATTGAAAGCAGGTAAAAAAGATCTGAACTTGGCACCTCTTGATCTAAGTTTGCTCACCCATGTTTGCGGTGAATATTTCTCCTCTGCCTGCCAAGCGCAAGGAGTAGGATTTACTCTCACCAGACAAGGCAACCCATTAGATCCTCATGCTGAGCCTTTAATGGTGGTGGGTGAAATTGATGCTTTGGAGAAAATAACCTTTAACTATCTTTCCAATGCCCTCAAACATACACCAAGGCATGGCAGGATTGAAATGGGGATAGTAACGGAGGGGCGCCAGGTCAAGCTATTTGTTAGTGATACTGGTGCTGGGATTGAACAAGATAGTCAGCAGAAATTATTTCAGGTCTTTAGTCAGATCGATGAGTCAACCACCCGAGCCTATGAAGGCAGTGGTCTGGGGTTAGCTTTGGTCAAATCTCTTGCAGCGCAAATGGGTGGTGCCGTTGGGGTGGAGAGCAAGCCTGGCGAAGGTAGCACCTTTTGGGTGGCGTTTTCGTTGCTGACGCAACAGGAGATTGACCAGTTGAAAGCAGATGGCGCCTATGGAGAGGCTCATGTGTTGGAAGAAGATTTTAGAGTCAAACCCTGGCTGCTGGAAGAAGTGGAAGGAAAAACAGGGCAGAGTCAGCCTGAATTGGATGAGGAATTTTCAACTGTTGAGAAAGTCAGGATCCTGGTGATTGATGATCTGGCAGATATGCGTAGCTTGATTGCGGGAAGTCTCAAAAAAAATAGCTATGGTGTGATGACAGCAGCTAATGGCAAAATTGGTTTTGAGTTGGCGCAGCAGCATCAGCCCGATCTGATTGTTACAGATTGGATGATGCCAGAATTAAGTGGTCCTCAATTGATCCAAAAATTAAAGGCCGACCCAGCTATGAGTACGATTCCTGTGGTGCTGCTCACTGCTAAAAGTGATGAGGAAAGTAAGATCATCGGTACGGAAATTGGGGCCGATGCTTTTTTAGGAAAGCCATTTAGTGAACAGGAGCTACTCAGTATTGTTAAAAACCTAAATCATCTTACCGAGACCAATAAACGTGAGGTTCGTCATACCAAAAATTTGTTGATGCAGTCTGAGAAGCTCTCTCAGATGGGGGCTATGATCTCCGGCATTGGGCATGAAATCATTAATCCCATCACCTTGATTTCGTTGAATTCCGAGAATGAAGGTAGACTGATTCATAAAATGGATAAGGCTTTGGCCACTATCCATGACTCGGATGATGATGCTCTCAAAGCTTTTGCTCAAGAATTTGGTAAGTATATCGATCGTCTGCGTGATATCTGCAAACATATCAGCATTGGTTCACAGCGTCTCAGGGATCTGAGTCATGCCATTCGCACTCAAAGCCGTTATGAAGTTCACCCGACCGTGGGGGTGAATATCAATGAGGTTATTGAAGAAACCATTTTGATTGTGGGGTCAAGGCTCAAGCACATAACTGTCGACGTGCCGTCTACTCAAGTTGCCAAAATGCGATGTTATCGTAGTAAACTAGGTCAAGTTTTTACCAATGTTCTTAGTAATGCTGCCGATGCTCTTGCTGAAAAAGCAGATCGGCTAGCAGATCAAGGTAGTAGCAGTTTTTCCCGTCAGATTGAGGTCATAAGTAAGGATCATCAGCAGGAAGGCATTAATGGAGTCTTGATTACCATAGCTGATAATGGTGATGGCATTCCCCATAAAATGCAAGAAAAAATCTTCGAACAGTTTTATACATCTAAACCAGCAGGACAGGGCACTGGTTTAGGTCTATCGCTATCGGCAGATATTGTTATTGAGCATGAAGGAACGATTGTGGTGACCGAGGATGAGAAACTTGGTGGAGCGAGGTTTGAAATCTGGCTACCACTCGACCCTTTAGCCCTAGACAAAGATGCGAAAAAAGCTTCATAGCAAGGTGAAGATAAGATGACTAGGAGAATTGAATAAGGCAAGGAAAATTGAGGGTAGGCTATCGACTGCTACCTTTCTGATCAAGTAACATTTTTTGTCACTGTACTTTTGCTTCACATAGATTTCCCTATGGTCCGAATAACCCTCTAAGAGTTGCGAAATCTACCTGATGGTTGGGGTAAAAAGATTCGCTTTTCATATACGATAAGATACTTGATCTAAGTTGGCGAGCCACCGGCCTGTTTTCTAAATTCTTTTCGATATCCATGGTAACAACGAACAGTCTACCTCCTTCCACCTGTGCTTCCATCATATAGCCATACATGCCGTTTTTAAAGAAGTTTGGGACCGATTGAATAATAGGGCGGAAGTCGTCCGGGAAGTCTTCAAAGTCCATGGCTACCGAATTATGCAGTAGTTCCCACCAATGCCAGTTAGAGTATTTCTCAGCTAAGACCCCTTGGAGAGAAGGGTGGGTGGTATCATTTATGATGCCCATCATGCCAGCTGTTTCAAAATGGACGGGGCTCCAAAATACGGGTAAAAATGAGCCCGATATTCCTTTTTTGATTCCCACTGGCTTTGGGAAAAGAATCTGTTTTCCTCGCTGCCAGATCCTACCAAGTATAGAGTCTGGAATTGATTCTAGATCCAATGATGGTAGGAGCAAAACCTTTTTACCCGCAGCTAAAGCATTTTCTACCTGTTCATCGTATTTATTGACGATGATGATGCCTTCCGAGTTCACTGGACTTGGTTCAGGGTAAACCCAAATATTCCAGTCATTTTGGACTTTGGTATCATTGAGAGTGACTTCCAGATTAAGCCGTGATGAGCTCGTGATTGAGCTGAGGTCTACTTCAATAGTGCCGACATCGTTATTGCTGTTACCAATGTTGATGGTTTTACCTGAGAAAATTCCTGATCCAATCGATTCACCGGATGATGTTTTAAGTGTCCAGCTAATCTCTGCATTTTCGATTCTATTTGTACCAAAGTTGGCTATCATAATACTGGCGTTAAATGATTCATCATGGCGATAAACAAATTTTTCAGTCCGCATTAAGGGGACTACCGCTGCATTATAACGGCGAAAAATTCCTGGTTTCACTAGCCCTTTGGAGTCCCAAAAGGCATCTAGTATACCGACTGTTGCTGTGCTTTGACCGGGGAAATCGCGGAAGTCTAAAATTTGGAAACCAGCCATGCCCGGAGTTCTCATAGCTGCTTCGATTTCTTCCCGGTATAGAGTTACGGCTAATGATCCTGAGCTTTGAGTAAATTCTTGAGCCTGGTCCAGGAGCCCCTTTTGAGCTAAATCTTGGCGAATGGATTCGAAATTTAGAGGGCGAGTGATGCCCGTATACTTAGGGATCTCAGCCATGTTTGGATAGACCGCATACTGGCCTATTTCATGAGATATAGTTGGTACCGTTATGCCTTCAATTTCTGCCCTATAGTCGAATGCAGTGGTAGGGCGTCTATGTTCGAAATACCCTTGACCACGTATCCATTCATTACCCTGGTTAGTATACTGAGTGATAAAATAATCATCTACCTTCTCTGGTTTTTTGCCATTGATAAATGAGAATGTTGACGTCGTATAAAGGTGGCGATTGTCCTTTTGTTTCAGACTTCTGATAAGAGGGTGGAGAGGGCGAAGGGTAGCGAATGTTCCATCCAGCTCATTACCTAAACTGACGAAAGTCAAAGAAGGATGATTACCGTATTCATCGAGAATACGAATGATCTCGTCTTCTATAAACAGATCTCTCTTTCTTGTATTTAAGCCGCCGATATTGCGCTTCCATAGTGGTGCCTCGATTTGTAGGTAAAAGCCAGTTCGATCTGCTGCGATAAATGCTGCTTTGGGTGGTGTCCAGGAATGAAAACGGAAGTGATTAAATCCATATGATTTTGCGATTGTAAATACTTTTACCCAGCCGGCAACTTCCATGGGAGGATAGCCGGTTAGGGGAAACACCGAAGATTCAGTTGTCCCCCGGAGGAACGTCTTGCGGCCATTAATGGTAAATTGGGTCTGATCTTTGTCTATATTCCTCATGCCAAAGGTCAATGCCTTATAGTCAGACTGAGGATTTTGTCGATTATTTTCTTCGATAGTGACATCTAGTTCATAGAGATGTGGAGAAAATTCATCCCAAAGTATCACATCATTAGGCATCGAGATGGTATAGGTATGCATGGATTCAAATTTGCTGATCGTCAGCGATGTTTCTTTTTGAGCAACCTCATCTCCCTGATGATTAATCTTCAGATTCATAGTGATGTTGCGCATTTCAGGATTGTCATTTTGAAGCAAAACTTCAACTTTTATCTGGTTGCTGGCTACCAGAGGAAAGGTGCGGATGCGTTTGAGCCTAATTTTATCCCGAGGGTAGAGTTGGATTTTACCAATGATGCCATTCCAGATGGTTTGAGTGTGCTCAGTATAAGCGTGAGCGCCAAACATGTCCCAGACATCACTGATATCATATTTATATGAGTTGTCGATGCGAATAGTCAGTTTGTATCTATAACCAGGTTTGATATATGAAGAAAGGTCATATCGGTGCGGTGTTGACAGGCTATCTTGCAGACCTACATATTGGTCATCTATCCATACTTTTGATTCCCATAAGACCCTTTCAAGCATCAGAGAAACTTGTTTGTCATTCCAGTTAGACGGTATGGTGATGTACTTCTGGTACCATGCAGCGCCTTCATAATGGTAGTATCTGGCTAAATGTTTTACGTTTTCTTTGGTAAGTTCGACTTTTAACGAATTGGGGTATCCCTTTTGATTTTCATCCATTGTGCCTGGTAGGGATACTTCATCAGCAAAATCTTCACTGAACCATTCTTCTTGAATGCCGCGATCATTTGGGTCCATTTTAAATTGCCAGCGACCAGATAAATCCATTGGTGTTGCTTGCATATGAAGACTGTAAGAGAGAAAAAATCCAAGGAATAAAAGTTTAGCTGGGAGGCGATTAATCATACTTTCCTTTCATGCCAAACTGGATTATGGGTATTCATACTTGGTCGTACGAAAAATTTTTAGTTGATTATTTATATCGTAAGATTTCTTTGAAATCTACGTTTTAACAACTTTTTATAGAGTTTCGTTATAGAAATGAACGAAGCTCTGTCTGCCAACAATTGTGTGGCACTTCAGTACATCATGAATTCTCGGGTTTCAAGAATTAGTCTGTCTGTAAAAAAAATATATTGTCGTGATGTCTATATGCTCGGCAAGTCTCTCTAGGTCTTGGCACTATTTGAATCATTCGAAACTAATTTTTAAACAGAGTCGATTACTTTCTCAGTCTCAGAAATTGTTCTATAATCTTTTAAATTTATTTGAGCGAATTTTTTTCCGGCTTAGAGGTGAAACTAGATTTTAAACTGAAAAATAAATTTACAACTTGTTTTTTACGACATAATACGAATTTGGTTTGTCATGTTGTACTTTTAATTATTTCTTGGATGGAATGAATTAGATTTAGGAGGTATAGAGCAATCCCGTGTTTGATGTCGTTAATGTCTCTCTCGTTCATCAGTTATGGGATAAACGAAACTTATATTTAAAATTATGGTTTATAACATGAAGGGTTTCATAATCATGAAAAAAAATAGACAGGGTCTTGAAAAATCATCTTTAGTTGATAGGCGTAAGTTTATCGCCGGTTCTGCGATAGCATCGCTTGCTGCTATAAATAGTGAAGTTCTTGCTGGTAGCAAACTAATCGCATCTGATAGCAGCCCTGTTTTTTCAGATTCAGAGACAAAGAATGTGGTTGTTGTGGGGAGTGGGATCGGTGGTTTGGCAACGGCGGCTCTCCTGGCAAAAGAGGGGCATCATGTGACGGTGCTCGAGGCTAATGATCGTATTGGTGGGCAAGGAAGGACAAAGCAATTTAATGGGCTGAACTTTTCAATGGGTCCCCAGTACTGCTGGTTTTTTGGAGAAGGGGAAATTGGAGATAGATTTTTGAAACGAATAGGTATCGAGAATAGTAGTCCCTTCGTACAGATGCCAGAACAAGGTTTTGAAACGATATTTTTAGGCGAGAACAAGGGAGTGAGTAAAGTTCAAGTCTATGCGATTCCTATGGGGATGGACAGGTTTAAACGATATATGGTGGATTTATTTCCCGAAGATCATAAGTTGGCAGCTTGGTTTGAATATATGGAGAAAGCCCTGGCTGAGATTTCGGCACTAACAACGAGCCGCAAAAATGATGGTGGTGATCAGGGTATCTTTGAGTTTTTATGGAATCTTTTTCGTGAGAATCCAGTGAAAACCTTGAAATCTATGAAATATGTTTCAATGGTCTTTATGTCTTTGAAAGATACCTTTGATCTGTTTTCTCTTTCTCCTGAAGTTCGCAGAGTTTTATATGGGCATGGAGGTATTTTTGTTGAGAACGAATCTGTTGTTTCGGCAATTGCTTACTATGTAGCGACTCGTAATTATCATGGTGGGGCTAGTTATCCTCAGAGGAGTTTCAGAGTTTTCTTTGAAGAGATTAAGAAATCAATTGAAAACACCGGTGGAACAGTGCGGATAAATCAAAAAGTCACCAAGCTTCATCGGGAAGGTCGCAAAATTGTCGGCGCAGAATGTGTTGATGGTTCATATTACCCATGTGATGTTCTGATCAGTAATATCGCTCCCAAACTGACTGCTGAATTGATAGCAGAAGATCGCTTTTCACCTCAATACACCTACACCCCGGGCCCTAGTATTCCTACCCTATGTATTGGTCTTAAACCAGGATACCCAGGCTTTAGGGAAGGTTTGAGAGGCAGAAATTATTGGTGGTTGGATAATAAGGGTGAAACCGATTACATCAATACTAATATTAATGACAGACCTCAGATGTTGTTCATTGCTTCAAGCACAGCCAGAGGTTTTGGTAATACCGTAGAAAACACTGATGATGATGCTTTAACGATTTATTTTGTTGGCAACTATCAACAGGAAGCTGAAATCCATAACCAAGGTTCAGAAGCCTATGACCGCATGAAGAGGAGGTTGACGGATCAGGTCTTGACGATTGTGAATGATAATGTGTTACCTGGCATTCGCGACTATGTAAAGTTTACTGCCTTGACAACTTCAGTAGATACCTTGAAAGAAATAGGGACTGAACAGGGCAATGCCTACGGTAAAAGAATGAATGTTCGGGAAATGATAAGCTCAGTTTCTTTTCCCGATGATGGTTATGATAATCTCTATAACGTATCGTCAACAGCAAAGTCAGCAGGTATAGCCTCGGGTATTGGTTCTGGAGCAGAGCTGCTAAGGATTCTAACAGGAAAAAGAATGTAGATAGAAGTATGACACTATAGCCGACAATGGGGGGTGATTGTGGATTCTATCTGGTCATTTCGATGCCGTTTGGGGTATCCTGTCTGCACTCACCCAGTGGTCGATAATTGATGTTAGACACTTAATAATCCTTATAAATTGATGGCTCCTTTTCTGCTATTTTGATAACCTATTCCCGCTTGATCAGAGATATTGGCGCATCTATATTTTGAGCACTATTCTAATAGGATAGCTGCTTTCTATGTCATGCCAATAAATACGCATGTTGTTTTGGTAAATAGTGGGCTCATGGTCCCGCACTGTAGCATAACTTTTGTTTGAAGAAGGTCTGTAGATATGGCTTACATGATTAAAGTTTCTGTTGGTGAAATTCTTGATAAACTATCAATTTTAGAAATCAAGCTTCATTATGCGACTGATGAAAATCAGATCGCTAATATTAAAAAAGAATTTAATCACCTGAATGGTGTGGCTGCGCCGATGTGGAAGCAGGGCCGTGAGCGTTTGCAGGAACTTTATGATGCCCTGAAGGCAATCAACCATCAACTCTGGGATATTGAGGATGCCATTCGACTGAAAGAACATGCCAAAGACTTTGAGCAGGAGTTTATAGACCTTGCGCGCAAGGTCTATTTGACTAATGACCGCCGAGCTGAGAAGAAACGAGCGATTAATAGCCTACTCCAGTCAGACTTTTTTGAAGAAAAAGTCTATACTAACGCAAATTATGCTGAATCCTGATCTTCAATATTTGTCGTTTTTGATGACTAGTATACTTGTGCCCGATCGTTTGATCGGGTGACAGATATCTTTTAATGTATGCTTGTTGAGCTTTTCAATGAGCTTACCAGGGTTCCTTTTTTCTTTTCTATATATGTTAATCCTTGCCATTAATTATTTGTATTTTAATCAAAATCTTGAAAGCTGAACTCTGCCTGTCGAGCTAAGCTGTGGTAAAATTTTAGAGCACCACAAAATCTGGAGGTAGTTCGTGAAAGTTGGGATATGCACAGGTGGCGGAGATTGTCCTGGTTTAAATAGTATTATCAGAGCTGCGGTTAGGCATTCGGCGCACTACGATGATTTAGAGCTTTGGGGCATCAAGAATAGCTTTAACGGTCTTATGTCCAGTCCCTATGAAGTTTGGAAATTAGATCAGGAATCTGTATCGGGAATTTTGATGAGGGGAGGAACCATATTGGGAACAACCAATGCTGGTAATCCCTTTAGTCTAAAAAATCCAGGGGGAGGTCCAGTCCAAAATAAGAGTCAACAAGTAGTGGATGCCTATAAAAAGCTGGGCCTTGATGCAGTGATCGTGATCGGTGGTGATGGTACTCAAGGGATAGCATATGAATTGGCCAAGTTGGGAATGAACGTGGTAGGAGTCCCTAAAACGATTGATAATGATCTTGCTTCCACCGATCAGACGGTGGGTTTTGATACTGCTGTGCAGGTTGCATCTGAAGCTATTGCAAGGATTCAAACAACGGCTGAGTCTCATGAACGCATTATGGTGATCGAAGTGATGGGGAGAAATGCTGGTCATATAGCCCTTCATTCTGGTCTGGCTTCTGGTGCACATATTATATTATTGCCTGAAATCCCGTTCAGCTATGAGTCTATTCTCAAGAAAATTGAAATACGCAGACAGAGAAAAAAGCGTTTCAGTGTCGTCGTTGTTGCTGAAGGCGCATTTCCTGCTGGGGGTAATGAAGTTTTCAAAACTTCAGCAGGTACGAAAAACCTTGGAGGCATAGGGCATTATCTTGCTGAAGAATTGTATCAAAGGAGTGGGATCGAAACTCGAGTGACTGTTCTGGGGCATACTCAGAGAGGGGGAGAGCCTTCTCATGTGGATCGGATCATTGGAACTGCATATGGTGTGAAAGCATTAGATTTAGTGTTGCAGAAGAAGTTTGGTACGATTATCGCTATGCAAAATGGAAAACTATCGGAAATCAAATATGAAGATGTGGCTGGTAAGTTCAGACCGATACCAGATGATGATATGTTTTTAAATACAGCTAAAGGCATAGGTATTTGTTTGGGGGACTAAGTAGCT
>PBRN01000242.1 GCA_002725955.1 Pseudobdellovibrionaceae bacterium | reverse complement strand
CTGTTCTTGGCAGGTTTAGTTTCCTGCCAGCTCGATGCTTTGGCAACTGCTTTAACAACATTTTGGGCTCGTTTGTTCTTAGACAAAAGCTCTATACGGAAATCAACTGGGTCGCGATGTAAAGCATGACAAATTTCATCCAGAAAACCTTCCACGGTAAAACCATTGTGAGAATTACCAACAGATCGCCAAAAGCTCACTGGAATTGGTAACTTTTTATCTATCACCTTAAAATCCACATCAATGTCATAGGCCTGCACCCCCCCCTCTTTCAGCAAAGGCGCAAAATTCAGCCACTCCATCAAATTGGTGGCACCACGCCCCAAAAAACGCCCCATCCAGCTTGGCAACCAAGCCGGCCCGATAAATCCAGCATATTCCGTGATTAATTCCTGAACAATGGATTGACCGACGATCTGGTGACGCCAAGAAACAATTTTACCATCAACTACCGCATCAAACCGGTGAACACTCATAGGCCTAAGAGGCGAATGCTGCATATCATCCTCTCTTGACCAGAGCACCTTCACTGGGTATCTAACCTTAAGCGCAATTTGGATGGCTTCAGCAGTAAAATCTAATGAACCCCTGCGCCCAAAACCGCCACCCAGATACTTTGAAACATGAACAATGATCTGACTACGATCAAGACCGGATACAGCAGCTGCATAGCGCCGCACAAACGTAGGGGCCTGGGTGGGCGCCCAGATCTCCAGGCAATCAGAAGATTTAAACCATGCTGTGCAATTTTGCGGCTCCAATGGAGCATGGGCTAGATAGGGTAGAACATATTCAGCACTGACTATTTTCTGACCAGACCTTACCGAGGGCGGATTTTGATCGAGTTCATCTTTATAGTCAGAGTATAGGTCCTGAGACGAAATTTTTAGCTCTTGTTCTTCCCACTTGATCATTTGATCGGTTAGCTTAGGACGAACAGCTAAACACTGCCAATATTTTCTACAAATAATAGCAACACCCGAATCAATCACAAAAGCTTCTTCCACATCAGGAAGAGCCTTTATTGCTAACAAATCTGCAGATCGAAGCTTGGCGCCAAACACCGCTGGCCGGATCACAACTGCAGTTCTCATCTCTGGCAATTCTAAATCAATGCCGAAGTCCGTAGATCCTGTCGCTTTGTCCCGGGCATCAACAGATTGATCGAACTTACCGATATAGCGATATTCAACTGGTTTTTTAAATTTTGGCTCCTGAACCAGAGTCGAACCCGCCACCAATTGATTGAGCTTGCTATAAGGCATCTTCTGATTCGTCTTATGATGATATAAAACACCATCAAGAGTCGTAATTTCTGACACCGGTACTTCCCAAGTTTTTGCTGCTAAACGAATCAGAGCATGCCGGTAAGTTGCCGCAGCTTTTCGCCAGACTGGCCAGCCTTTTTTAGTACTATTACTACCACCTGTAATCTGAACCCCAAAACGGGTATCAGCATCTGCCGGCCTCATAATAAAACGTGAAGGATTAATGTCTGCCTCTTCACCAAATATCGTTGCCTGCCCGGTGATGATACCCTGCCCCATTTCAGAACGATCAAAAGTAAGATAAAAGAGATTATCCGTCGTGACTTCAAGATAAATAGTTTGGAACACTCCAGGATTCTTGACCGATGGTATAACTGTAGGATCTATGGTTTTACAGGCCGGTGTCACCAGTGAAATCACCAACCCACCTGACGTGGACATACCTGCCTTCAAAAAGTCTCTTCGATTAGTTTTCATTTTAGCTTACCCATCTGCCTGGCACCATCAATCATGGCAACTTCAATGTCATTATAGGTCCCACAGCGACATAAATTCGTTGAAAATTGCTGGCGCAATTCATCTTCTTGCCAAGTTTCTTTTTGCTCAATGATACTAATGGCAACCATAATTTGCCCAGACTGACAATAACCGCATTGAGGGACATTATTTTTAATCCATGCTTTTTGGATAGGATGAAGCTCTCCATCTGTATAGGACTCGATCGTATCTATTTTCTGATCTTGAACGCTTTCCACTGGCAGAATACAGGTTCTAGTGGGATTACCTTCAACATGGACCGTACAAGCTCCGCAAATACCTTTGCCACATCCAAATTTAGTTCCTTTGAGTTTCAGTTCTTCTCTGATAACCCATAATAAAGGGGTACCGTCAGGTACATCTACGGACCTTTTCTTGCCATTTAAGATAAATTCTTTCATACTAAATCTTTCGTGATTTTACCTATGACCCATTACGATCCAACTGTATTTTCATTGTCTTAATTCAGAATCTTTATAATAGCCCCACTTGAAACTAAAAGTAAGTTATTTCAATAAAGAATGTTTATGCAGTGATAAGAACACATAGATCAAAAAAGAGTAGAAATTATTTTGAAGCCATCAGAAGACCACGAGGATATTCGCTGCGCCAACTAAACAAATACAATCTGTTAACCATGTTTTCATTTTGATTCCCGCCATGTAAATTCAAAAATTTGGCAAGCCCAGCCATGTAGGGTATGGTGCTTGCGAATCTGCTTGCTATCAGCGATCGGAAACAGACACTTTAGGGTACGGGGGAATGTGCAATGATTAACCAGCAAACCAAAAGAAAGTTACAGGGTTCAATAAAAAATATAACTGGTTTAGTGATATTGAACGGCTTTATTTTTAGCGCTATAGCGATGGGTACCGAAGGCACCAAGTCAGCATTGAATCCTTGCCCCCCAAAACCTGTATCAATTTTTAAGGAAGGTGACGGCACATTACCTTTCTTCGTCATTCCTGAAGACCAGAAAAATAGCCCCATATTAGTAACAGAAATGAAAAACGAAGATATTCACATGGATGGAATCATCCATCTGGTTAAAACCGGAAAACTAACCGAACTCAATGTCAACCGTATTTTCCTTCAATACTACTTAGAAGGAGAAACTCCCGAAGACCAGAATCTAAAAGAAATACAAAACTATCTCACAATGAGAAAATTGAATCTAACTGACACTAGAGCCTGTCAAGTTTATCAATTAGTTGATGCAGCCGCCCAAGAAGATATTCAAATTCTAGGCATCGCTCAAGTACAAGCCGATCAGTTGTCTCCCTCAACATCTGAAATTCAAAGTTCTGGAAAAATCCCCCTGAGCTGGCAAAAGGTTCTAGACAATCACAGTCACGAAGATGGTATTTCTCTGATCTATGGCGAAAAAAAGTCCCGGAGAAACGGTAATGTCGGAAACATGGGAGCAACAAACCTGATCCTTGATACCCATATTAATCAATACAAATTATTGCATGACCAATAAATGATCAAAGATCACTTTGGGCTCTATAATGCCCAAGGTGGTCTAGCTTGATCCAAAGGCGATCTTCCTAGAGCCGCAGACAGTATAACTCATCTATACCTTTCATCGACCGATTAAATACCTAACGGTATCCGCCAAAGTTACCGACTGAAGCATTGAACGTTTCCATTATGCTATGATTAAAGATGTTTCTTCAGCCAAAACTTTACATGATATAAAACCAAAGTCATTATTTGTAGTTATGCCATGTAGGTAAAATCAAATGATTATCGGCACAGAAGATCAAGAAGGACACAGTCAATGACGGAAAATAAACAAAGCCTGACCAGTCCCACCCAAAGGTATTCGATTCACCGGGCCCTACCCTATTGGTATATCGCCTGCAAATCAAAAAATCTCCGTCGTAAACCAATACAGGTCTGGATTTGGAATACTCCCTTTGTTCTTTTTCGCAACAGCCAAGGCGTAGCTCATGCTCTGTTGGATCGCTGTCCGCATCGTAACGTTCCCTTATCAGCAGGAAGGTGCATCGACGGCCACATTCAATGTGCCTATCATGGTTGGAAGTATAATGGTAAGGGCGATTGCCTTGAGGTACCGGCCCTCCATGGAGCTAGCACCAACAAAAAAAGAAGCGTCGAAGCTTTCCCCATAAAAGAACAGCAGGGGTATATCTGGCTCTTCACTGACTCGAAGAATCCTCCCAACCATGAGCCCTACACATTTGAGCGGTTAGATAACCCAGCTTATATTTCAATTGATTACCAGGCTGACTTCGATGCCACCCTCCATGCCACGGCAGAAAATATACTGGATGTTCCTCATACGGCCTTCCTTCACAGAGGTCTATTCCGGGGGGGAGAAACAAACTTGCTGGACACCAAAATCACACGATATTTGGATCGAGTGGAATGTGAATTTACCGGTGAGCCGGCCCCTTCAGGAGTGATGGGCAAACTGCTGGGAGCAGGTGCTAACCAAGTGTCCCATTTTGATCGTTTTATTTTGCCCAGCATAGCCCAAGTGGATTATCGCATTGGAGATGCTAGACACCTTAACGCCACCAGTGTGCTTACCCCACTCTCGGACTTCAAAACCAGGATGTATACCAGCGTTACAGTCAAAGTAAGTAAATGGGTATCATTTATTAAACCCATAGCCACCCTTTTCGCCTATATCGTGGTTAAACAAGATAAGGATATTCTCAAAAAACAGGTGGAAGCCATTCAACATTTTTCCGGTGAAAGCTATATGAATACTGAGGTAGATTGCTTAGGGCCATTCATTTTGCGATTGCTAAAAAAAGCAGCTAACGAACAAGTCATAGTCAAACAGGATGTTGGAGATGAAGATCCAGAAAAGGTTATCTCAGGTAAGATCCTCGCCTGAAATTGATTTTATAATAGACCAAATAACAGATTTAGTTGGAAGCGTTAAATTTCTGATGAAATACATATCCTTTCTGATATAATTTTCCCTATGTCAATCATAAACACAGTCGTGTGTTAAGCTTCGCCTTTAAAAGGACTGGAATACTATTTTATGGAGGGTTCCAAAAGTCGAGAAAAACACAGGGTGTAACAAGCAAATAAAACTTAATTTATCTATTTTTTTTGCTAAAAACCAAAACACTAAAACAAAAGGTTGATATGTGTCCCGCATCAAATAATCCAGAAGACGAAGAACAAGCCCTACACCCTGCACAAGAACTTGTAAGGGATGTATTTTTTTCAAAACTTAGACAGGTTTCTTGTCTAGAGGATATACAAATCAGTTCTTTTGCTTTAGATGAACCTATTTATGCCCACAACATGGCTGTGATTCTACTGCATGGAGAACCCATAAGGTTTGTTCTGAAAGTTCACTATCAAACATTAGATGCCAAAAAAATGGTTGCTCATCGAAGCTCCCAACCAGTAGATTCGATCTCAGATCAAATTGTCAAAGATTTTATGCGTGAAACTATTAATGTTGTCGCTGGTAGCATTAAGCTCAACTTACTGGAACAGGGAATCATTACAGGAATAGGCATACCATTCGTCACCAAAGGTTTTGATGAATTAATGTTCACCGATGTCCTTCAGGACCAAGAAATTCATGACAGCAGTGTACTTTACTGGGACAATGGTAAAATATTTTTATCCACCGTTGTCAAGATAATGCAACCAGAGCTGTTTGAAAATTATCAATACAATAGTGCAGATTCATTAATTGATGAAAATGAGGATGGCGAATTTCTATGAATTATGATGAAGCAGCCGAACTTGAAAGACAGTCAAACGAAGAACTATCCGCAGCAAAAGCCTTGCAAACTGCGTACTACATTATAGAAAAACTAGAGACATCTAAAAGATCATCGGAAGATATATTAGAAGACCTTCCGGAGATTTTTGTAATCTGTTCAAAAAATGGAAAAATAATCAAAGGTAATCAGGAGGCTGCCTCAACTCTAGGGGTCAATATAGAGGATCTTCTGAAGTACAACATTCTATCTTGTCTCGAGAAAAGCCAGGCTGAGATTTTTGGCGATTACCTTAAACGGGTTGGAGACTCCTTTGACAGCAAAACCTTCGAAATGCCATTATCGACCAAGGATGGTAGTAAAAGAAATTATCTCTGGTCCATAGGCGAGTTTACTCAAGTAAGCCGCCGTCGCGGTAAATTCATCCGAATCATAGGCAGGGATATCACTGAATTAAAAAACCTCGAAAATCGCCTATCATCGATCTTTGCTTCAACTCCACTGGGTATCCTGACTTGCAATAAGGAAGGCAAGGTAATACAGCCCTATAGTGCTTATACCGAAGTTTTGCTGCAAGAAACTAATATCGAGGGCAGAGATGTTGCTGATGTCCTCTTCAGCAAAGTAAAGGACAAATTCGATTCGATTGAGCGATCTGGAGTTGTGCAACTGGTGGAAAGTTTGAATCAAGATCCAGGTTGGTTCATGCTTTCAAAAACCTGTTTCCCAAAAAGAATCTCCATTGATTATGTCGAAAATAATACACAGAAAGCAAGACATCTCGGGCTCGACTATCATCCCATCCTGGAAAATAATCTAGTATCTCAAATTATGATTATCATCCATGACAGAACGGATATCGTACAAGAAGAGAAAGCCTCAGCTCTAGAAAGACGGGTAGACTCTGGCAGGATAAAAAAGATTGTTGAAATTCAAAAATGTGATAGTCGTATATTAGAAGTCGTTTTTGAGGAATTAGATGAATTAATGCCCCGCATTCAGGATGAAGTTGAAAAAAAGGATTATAAAAAATTAGGTAATATAGTTCATACTTTCAAAGGAGTCGTGCGGACCGCAGAACTATCAGAGCTGGTTACATTAGCTCACGAGATCGAAGACGAGATCCTTTCCAGCAAAGAGATTGATGAAGATGCTCTTCAGGCAAAATTTAAAGCTCTGCTTGAACAATGGAGAGAAGCAAAAAGAATTTGTTATACCCTATCGGGAAAAAGCGAAGATTTCCGACTCGACAAAGAGGGGCTTGGCCGAATCACTAAACAGTTACAATTGCTGCATGAAAATATTGACGATGACAACAAGGGACTCGTCAGCGATATTCTAAACGAGCTAGGCATCGATACCCTAAAGAAACGCACATCGCTAAACATGATCGCCGAAAGATTACACAATCAAGTCAGCACACTCAGAAAAAGCATAGGTAAAAACTTTGAGATAGATATCGACTTTTCGGACAAAACAGTCCCCTTGGTGGATCGCAGTAAATATGCAGAAATCTTTCTCCACCTGCTTAACAATGCGGTAGACCATGGCATAGAAAACCCTGATTTAAGAAAAAAAGCTAACAAGCCTGAAATTGGGAAAATTTCTGTCACTACAGCTCAAGATAAAGATTACACCATATTCTTCGTCAAAGACGATGGTTCTGGCGTCGATCCAACCAAAATAAAAAGCAAAGCCATCAAACTTGGCATTGTTACCAAAGATGAAGCGTCTAACTTGTCGGAAAGCGAAATTCTCAACTTCTTATTACTTTCTCAGTTTTCGACCAAGAGCGAAATTACTGACATTAGCGGCAGAGGAATCGGGCTGGATATTGTCAATGACGCAGCTAAAGCCATCGGATCACCAGGAGGCATCAAAATTGAATCTGTGTTAGGGGAAGGCACCACATTTTCTTTCAAACTGAAGCTATAACGCATGCACCACAAAAAGCATTCATTATAGATAGATTTCTGAGGCTTGAGATAAGCCATAATTGAAAAAAAAGAGAAAAAGAAAAAGAGTTTAATATTTGATAAAGCTTAATATTAAACTTCTTTTTGCAAATAAATCAAAAAACCCCTCTTAGTTATTTCTTTATAATGCCGAATCTATATCATTAGGCATATATGACAAGATTGTTAGAAATTTGTTAGAAGCGTAATAATACGAGCAACGCCTATAATGCAATAGCTTCGCTAGCGATTCAGGTTTCCAGGAGATAACGAGTGGACAAAGATTGGCTTGTCACCGGTAAAAACATTACTTTCCACCATCAACTGGGAAAACAAAAGATTAAGGTTCTCGACGGACTAAATCTAAAGATCAGCAAAGGCGAAATTATCTGTCTGAGAGGCCCGTCAGGTTCTGGAAAATCAACATTACTCAACATATTGGGCTTAATCGAACCTTTTCAGGATGGCCAGCTGACATTCATGGGACAGAATTTTAGCCTCATCTCCGAGCAACAAAAAAATAAGATAAGGCGTTACCAACTAGGTTTCATTTTTCAGGATTTTCAACTGATCGATGTACTTTCAGCCAGAGAAAATGTCGAATGGTTTTTAGCCCGACAAGGCATCAAAGATAATGTCCGTCGAGAAATAGCTTTAGAAAATCTAGCAAAAGTTGGCCTTGAAGATCAAATAGATAAAAAGCCGGTTGAGATGAGTGGCGGTCAGAGGCAAAGAATTGCTATTGCCAGAGCACTGGCTAAGAAACCTTCGTTTATCCTAGCAGACGAACCCACTGCCAGCCTTGATCAAAAAACGGGCAAACAAATAATGTCTATTTTATCGGCATTAAAGCATCAGTCGGGAGTATCGATGATCATCGCGAGTCATGATGAGATGGTAGCGGAATACGTCGATCGTATTATAACTCTAACTGATGGCAAAATTACAGACGATCAACTAATATCACGATAGGTCCTCAAAGGGATAATCTAATGCTTTTTAAATTTGCTTTACGCAATGTTAACCGCAACAAAAGAAGATCTTTAGTATCTATCTCCACTGTTGCAATGGGTGTTTTAGGCATTTTATTCCTAGAGAGTTTCTTTTCTGGCTTAATCCAGCTGCATGCCGAAAACTCTATCCATTCAAGGCATGGCCATGGTCAGGTCAATACCATTGGTTATTTAGATCAAGCTTACGAAAAGCCATGGGAACATTGGATCGATAATCCTGAAAACATTCTAAGAGCAATCAATGACATTCCGGAAGTTGTCCAGGTTTTTCCTAGGGTTCAATTTTTTGCATTACTAACTAATGGTACAACCTCAGTCGCAGGAAGAGGTCAAGGTATTGTTGGGGTCAAAGAAGCCATTTTTTTCAACAAAATGAACATTGTCGAAGGAAATCTAATCAAGGATCAGAAAGATGGGATTGTCCTAGGCATTGGTTTGGCAAGAACTCTCGGGGTAAAGCCAGGAGATAGAGTCACAATCATTGGAAATACAGTTCATGGCAGTATCAACGCTTTAGATCTAGTGGTCAGCGGTATTTTCCACGTCGGTATGAAAGAAGCTGACGATTACTTATTTCAAATTCAATTATCTCAGGCACAAAACCTTCTCGGCACAGATAAAATCGAGTCCATCGCTCTAGCCAATACTCGTGACGGCATATTCGATATTGTCAAGACTCAGATCGAGAAAAATCATCCTCAACTGGAAGCAACTTCTGTATGGATCATCGATAAGATTTGGGCACAAAATGGCAAGGATTTTCTCAACGCCCTACTCCGCATTTTTCAACTTATTTTCATCAGCGTGATTCTATTAGCCATCTACAATAGTGCTTCAAATACAGTACTCGAACGCGCTAGAGAGATTGGTATGCTGCGTGCGAATGGGGAATCTAACCAAGATGTGATGAGACTATTAACTTTAGAGGGTGTCATTATAGCATCGAGCGGTGCTCTTATCGGTATTATTATCACTATCATGATTAGCCAGGTCTTACCCGAAGGTATTCCAATGCCCCCCACACCGGGGACTAACAGGGAACTCCCCGTACAACTAGATCTTCGCTTCAACTATATGCTGCAAGCGTATTTGCTAGGCAGCATCGCATCTATCATCGCTACTTTTGCAGCAACTCTGCAAGTTCTCCAACTTTCATTAGCAAAAGCATTAAGAGCTGTATAAATACTATAAATTTCTATAAGACTCACAGAAATTTTTGACACCGCTCCAATGTAGCTACCGTGGAGGTACTGCCGGTTACCATTTGTGATGTAATATCAGAAATTAATTGAAAACTATGATAATGCCGTTTTTTCATTTGATTGCTAAAATCATTACCAGTGATTCTATTGGCTAAGGCATTCACTCTGCAACTTAACTTAGCTGTAAAATAATATCTCTTCACTTTTTTATTAAGGTAGCTAACTTCTTTTAGCTCAGATACTTCGCACGCCACCTTGGTTTTTAATATACTTTCAATGGCTGAATCAATTGAGCTTACGTTGTGTAAACTGGCCAACTTCGCTTGACATGATTTTTCTTGAGATATTTTTTTTTCCTGTGGCTTAGCAACACTTTGCTTCATCTCATTAACCCTAAGAAATTTGTGTGTCGTCGGTGTTTTCGTGATCAATTTTTCTATAAAATCATATTTGGTCGCCAATGCCTTATAGCCTTGTCTTTTTTCAGCTTGTGCACGCTGATAGAAATCGTCTTTTTGCCAAAGATAAGCCATGCAATGCTCGGCAAAATTCTCCTGTGCATTGGTTTTCGCATAACGAGACCAATAACCGTTTTCTTTTTCTAGCGGTAATGAAGATTCATCATTGCGACCAAAAATCTGTTGCATCTTAGGTAGCTGATTATTGAAAAATGGGTAATGAACAGGAAATAAAATGTTACCATATCTGTCATTAATAACAGTCCCACCCAAAACATGACATAACTCATGAACAAAGGTTTTGGCTATCTGACGGCCTTTATTTCTTTCCATAAAAATACCTGGAACCATACCAGCAAAATTATGATAAACCAAGTTACTGGCTGGCATCGAAAGAGTATAACTCCTTCCTCTATCAAGCATAAAGTACATTGCTTTACCTCTAAGAGTCCTGATAAAGCTTAGCGGTAAGCTTTTCAGAACTCCCACCAGAACTGCACGATCCGGTATCTCAGAAATGGCCCTAAGATAAGGGGCCAAAACCTGATAATTTAATTTAGATCGAGCTAAGCCCTGATTATTTTCATAGTGAACTCGAGCAAAGGTACCTGCAGGTATCTCCGTAACCGGGATACTGGTCCCCGTTCTATCCAGCAAAATAATTTCACCAGTCTTCTTTTTCACTTTGGTTTTTAATCGTGAATATTGCTGATAAGACCATGATTGAGCCTTCTTTTTATCAGCCATCAAATGGGTGTTATAATAATAGAAATCTGAAGATCCAGCCAAAACCAACAGAGGAATTTCAGTAACAAGAGACCATTTCATAAGATCATTTCCTGTTAGATCAAGACTGGCCATAAAATGAGAGTAATCAGCATCGCTAATAGAATAGAAATCAGCTCCATAAGCCTTCACAAAACTACTTTTTATATCAGGCGCCTGATCCCGCCAACCTGTATAAAAATCTACTATTTCTGCATCCGAAATCCTGGGAGAAGTATCTGATGCCATGACTGTGTCCATACCTAAGAACGGAATGACTAGTATGATGACAGCAAAAGCTATGGTCTGATTGATCATTTTTCTAATTTAATTCCATTTTATTTAATAGTTATCCCGAAATTAATGGCTTTTTATATTTTCCATCTCACGGAAGATTTTCAGGCATCTGGTAATTTGCAATTTAGGTGCCATTTGGATTTTGAGGACATAGAGATAAAAGGAGAAATCATATGTTGATTTTTACATCGTTAGATATGGGGGCCTTGAGGGATTCCTTCTCATTGATCCGGTTGCAGAAATAAAACAGCTGTTATAAAGAATAAAGCCTTGCTGCCGTAAGAGATAAATCATTGATTTCATCAAACGAAGCATACATCTTCAAAGTTTGGTGGCAAATTGGTCACTATTCCATTAACAATTTGTAACATTTGGCAACTGACCCGCAACAAAAATAGCTGATAGTCAGAATAGCCTTAGGATAGACATTGATATCAAGGCATCGCATAAAGCACTATCTCTCATTTATCCCACTGATCGCCCCCAATGAAAAAAGGAATCGAATATGACTGACATCAAACTCAACTCCAGCGCAGCCTCTCTAGAAAAAAATGAAAACCACATGAGCGACCATCTATGGCCAACCCAACTTGAATTCCATCATAGAAAAAAATTATCTGTCATGACTCAGATTTCACGGAGAATGATAAAGACTCTGTTAACCTACCGAAGATTAACTGACTGCGTGATATCTGAGATTCAAAAAATAAGAACCACTGTAAATCAGAATTCAAGCAGAATTAATGTTCCAGCTGCGCACCGACACCCCGGATTACATCAACAAGATCAAGTTCCCTTTAAACAAATTGATAACCAGAAATTTAATCACTTTAAGGTTATGAATGATCATCTACCCGACTTCAAGATTAAGGATAAACACCTTCAATCCCTTAAAGGATTCGAAGCTTACTGTGTAGAGCAAGCCATAAGTGAGAATCGGATTATTTATAAAAAATACCGAAATTTTCCTATTGAGATGGAAAGCTATGACGCCAACCTCAAGAATAGAAAAAAAAGCGAAACTATGATTGCCTTTATGCTGATACCTGGACCGAACCCCACTATCGAACCATTTGCTATCCAGCTGGCTACTGATCATATTGCTGACTCAACAAACAACATTATTTATACCCCAGAGGATGACTGGTCATGGGCAATAGCTAAAGGAGTTATTCAGGAATATTCTATTTTAGAGCAAGCACTCATGATGTAGCCGCCCTGAGTTTTAACATAAGAGTTTAAATTATCCGCAAAGATATAACTGAAGCCACGCAAAGACTTGTGAAGATTTCAAGATCAGCGAAAAAACAATATTTTTTCCATTGGCGACCTAAATTGTTATGACAGATTAGATAGAGCATGTTAACCTTAATTTTTACATTACAACTCTGAAATGATTTATCAAAATTTACGTTTTTGGTTAAAAATGAAAGCTGGGGAGGAGAAGTATGAAAAGGTTGAGTGGTTTCAGATCAATTTTATTATCCGGGTTAATAGGGTTTTCTGTTAATGGCACCGCTTTAGGTCAAGATGCTGAAAAAGCCAAAACTGAACCAGCTGCAGAAGAAGTAGCTGCAAAAGAAGGTGAAACAGAGTCCGAAGTCGGAGAAAGTGAAGCAAATCGCAAAAATGTAAAGTACACCGTGCTATACGAATCCGGTTTTGGGATGACCCTTCCTACATCTGGTTTCAATGCCGGTTATTTTTTGAAGCCTGATCAAATGGTGGATTTCTCTTATATCTCCGGTGGCACATCAAGTCTGGGCTGGTCCGTGATCGGTGTGGGTTATAAATGGTTTCCTGGTAACAGTATGTATTTACATGGTGGTCTTGGGCAAAGATCACTCAAATTAGATATTGACCTCGGAAGTGCAGAACTAAGTAGTCTAGGATTAGACATCAGACTCGGCAACAGATGGCAGTGGGGAGGCTTTACTCTTGGGATCGACTGGCTTGGCTATTTCCTGCCAATCTCTTCCAGCGCTTCGACCAGCGCAGCCATACCTGATAACAATAAGGATTTGCAAGATGCTGAGGCAATAGGCCAGGTGGCCCATCTTCAACTCTTCCGGTTGGGTTTTGGCTGGTCTTTCTAGAATAAACATACACTAAATTAATCTAAGCCCAGGACACACTACTATAGCGTGCTCTGGGCTTATTAACATGAGATGAAATAGAACGAGAATAAGTGTCATAATGACTAGTTGGTTTCTTAAGTCCAAATAAGCTATCAATAGGGTCGAGAGCCACGATGACTGAAAGAATCCCAACGTAAGGAATCACCCAACTGCCATGCCAGCAATTTCGATACTGATGCCGATAAAAAATGCGGGTCACTTTCTCATTCCATGCCTGGAATCAATAATCCATCAATCACTGACTGATTTTGAACTGATCGGCATTGACGACGGTTCTGCGGACGAATCCTTAAACCGCCTCAAGTCATATGCCGCAGCCGACCATAGAATTAAAGTCTTTAGCAACCAAACTCCTGGGATCATTAACGCACTATCTCTCGCTTTCAACCATTCCAAAGGCAAGTTTATTCATCGTATGGATGCGGATGACGTCATGCCCAGAGACAAACTAGCAACCCTGCATCGCCTCATTTCGACAAGAACAGACAAAGTTGTAGCCACCGGTAAAGTGAAGTACTTCTCTACACAGGACGTGTCACCTGGTTATCAGCGATATCAGGACTGGATCAATAGCCTTAGCACCAATCATAGATACCAAAGCCATATCTACAGGGAATGTGTAGTGGCATCACCCAACTGGATGGTCGATCGCAAGTGCTTTGAACGTGATATTATCATGAATAGCCTCGCATACCCAGAAGACTACGATCTCGTGCTACGCTGGCATCAAATGGGTTACATATTTATCTGCTCTGAACAAATCACTCATCTATGGCGAGACCACGGCGACCGGACCTCTCGAAACTCTGAAATCTACGATCAGAACAGCTTTTTTAAATTAAAAACCAGTTACTTTATTAAGAACGAGATCAACGATGACAACCAAGTACAACTCATCGGAGCAGCTGAGAAAGGAAAGAAAATCGCCAAGATCCTAATCAACCATGGCATTAAGTTTCAATGGTTTGATCTTAACCAAACAGTGGAAAAATATGGACACCAGATCAGACCCGTATCTGAAGTGAACAACAAACATCCAACCATTCTGTCAGCATGGCCTTTAGTAAAATCACAACAGGAAAAGATTGTAAATTATTTAGACTCTAAAGGATTGACCTTTGGCAACAATCTATGGCTGTTTTGACGTAGAAAGTCCCCCTATTTCTTTTCCCGACTATCATCCCAACCATTAAAATCGTCCATATTGCTCAACAGCAACAACTCAAACTCAAGGGTGGAGAGCCGACAGTTCCCGAACAGAGCAGGCTTCCATCGAAGACACTATGCTGGTTGTCAACCGATTCACCCGAAAATTGATGACCACTCCCTGCCGCCTAGCTTCCTGGTATAATCGTGGGATTGCCTCATCTAGAACGTGTAGAAATTTTTCCGCAGTTTCCTGATGAAAACCAATAGACAGAACTTTAGGCTGGTCCTCCACTGATTTTAGATCCACATTCTTTTGGAAGCTATCAAGAATGCAATCAGCACTCACATAGTCAGCTAAGCAGCCATTATTTGGAATCTCCTGCAACGGCCCTGCCGGAGTAGAGATTTCCCAAGGCTGAGACAGCTGATTCACTCCTGGCCACAATTCACTATTACGATCGTATAGATAATACTTGCCCCAACGTTGTTGAAGAGGCTCAATCCATGCCGCAGAGCAATCCCAAATAAAGCCTTCAGCAGCCAATGCCTCAAGCACATTGGGAGCCGCTAGCCATGCACCTGCCCTGAAACTCTTCGGGTAATCAAACCCAGCGTCTGTTAGCCGCTCCACGCTATACTGAATCACAGCCCTTAGCTCTTTCGTGGTATATGCATCGATACAAACTTCATGCCCCCAATCACCTTCATGGACCTTTAAAGGAGTTTCATCATTAAATAAAGTGGGTTTTTCTTTTGGTTCGACTCCGGAAGCGGCAAAAAGGGATTTCCAACCATGAATATGCAAACCGTGTTCATCACCAGGACGCAACACTCGGTTGATCCGTTCCGTCACATCATCCGGACTCATATCGCCTCGACTATAGTATGATGCGTTTAGAAACTGCTGAATCGGTATCTCTTCGTATCTATCTCTAAAATCCGACATGACCTTGAGATTATCATCAGTCAGATTTCGCCCTTCCCAATCAACACTCACGATAATATCTAGTTTTTTTTGGGCTTGAGACATATTGCGGGCTCTCCTAGTTGTACCTTAGCCTGTTGCTACCAGATGCCTAACTTATCAAAGCGGCATCAAACAGGCTAGAAGTATTTCCCCCCCCAAGACTTTGTAAGTCATTGTTTTTTATGTTTTTTCAAAAACCATAGTCCACCCTAAGAAATCATCTTGCCACAGCTGACATAGCATCTCCATCGGATGGAACCAGCTCATTAGCACACTCCAGATTGAATAAGTTATTGATGGAGACCAAAACCTAAACATACTGCAACAGTTATATCAGCCCCCCCCCAACCGGCAACCATGTTAAAGCATCTAATTTACACGAATAAAAAAAAATGATTTACCACCAAATTGAGGAATAATAGTTGCAATCTAATCACTGAATCATGTTAGATTTCTGGAGACTTTTATGACTTTTCTTTCCTACAAAACCTTAACCTTAAGTTTAACAGGCATATGCTCGCTGGCATTAATCAACTGCGGCGGAAGCAACCATGAATCAAAAACTTCATTTTGGGACCTTCCCGAATTGATCGAAGAATGGCAGACCGACGGCTACCCTGATGATACCTCGGTCATGGGAAACAACCATTGTCCAGATATCATGGATCATACTATGGATTCAGATCAACAATGTCACTCCCAGCAGGAAGCTAAATCGTCATTCATTCACGCTTGTGATGGGAATCATACTGATAATGAAGCCGACACCAATGATCTCGGCGATGTCGCCCAAAAAGTGGAACGGGGCGCAGACTACTCTAACACCAGTGCATGTTATGAGGCTGAAGCTGGGTTTAAAAGAGTTATCGAAGGATCAGTTCGGGCAGAACTCGCCACCACCAATAACAGCGATACTAAAAGAATTGATAGTGAACTGACCATCGAATCAGAGCTATTTACCAAACAAATCGATATTTTCAATCTCATAATGGAAGCCAACGCCAGACAACTAGAATCTGAAGCTTCTATATTTGCTTTTGGCAAAGAAATATGGTCGAGAAACGCTCAGACTCCTAAAATAAACATTAGCTACATGGCGGATGATAACCTTCGGAACTATAAAATTACTTATGGCATACCCATTCCGATGGTTCCTGTCTCGCCAAAAGTAACGACTGGATTAAAAGTCACGGGAGATTTTTTCTTCAGTGCCACACCAGGCATTCTTAGAGATAATGAATTCAACATGCTATCCAGGATCGCTTCCGGTGCATATCTTCGTCCTTATGCAGAGGCTGAATTAGATGTTTTTGGTTTTGAGCTGATGAAGGCTACGGTAGCGGGATTCGCTCAGATAGTTTCCGATGATATGATCCATGAAGGAGCCCTGAGAAAAGATGGTTCAACAGCTCTAGTAGCCAAACCACATCAATCAGTCCTTAGCCAAGGTAATCTATATGTTATGGCTAGTATTCTAAGGTCTAAGTTCTACCATTTTTTCTTTGGTAAAGATCAATCCACCAGCAATAATCAAAACGACTGTACATCGCCTAAACCTGCGTGCCCATGTGAAGGTATTATCAGTGAATTAAGCCAGGCTGAAGGCAGTTGGGATCTATATAACCGTGACCTAGATGAAGACGATGAAGGCAATGAAATCAATAATCCAAATACTTCATCACTGATCTGCGACCCCATGAGTAAAACCTGGATGCTAGTTAGCAAACCTGTCTGGGAAAAACAGTGGCAGGAATCCGAAATAGAT
>PBRN01000315.1 GCA_002725955.1 Pseudobdellovibrionaceae bacterium | reverse complement strand
GTGACTGGTTATAGCGATGTCATAGCCATCCTGGTTGCCATTGATCATTTTTTGCGAGATTACTGGCATCTATCCATATAGTGACATCACGATCGCATACCGCCATGAGTTCAATTTGTAGTATTCCGTTTTGATAGGCGCGACCTGATATTCTAAAGTGTTTCCAACCCCGTATCTGCTTTTGACTGGTCCAATTAGAATTAATGTCTAAGTTCTTATTGTTTCTTTTTTTGCTCATTTTTTATCTGTCAATAAATAGTGGTGTTGACCCTCGTGCAGAGTCATAGTCGGCAGTAAGATAAAGTCTGTTTGCTGGTTCATAGCATAAACTATCAACCAGCAATTTTTTTATGGATTCACCATTTTTTCTGGATTTACATGCTTATCGAATTCTTCAGCGCTGATAAGATTGAGTTCTAAAGCAGCTTCTTTAAGCGTAGAGCCATTGTTGTAAGCTGTTTTAGCGACCTTAGCTGCATTATCATAGCCAATCACTTGATTCAGAGCAGTCACCAGCATCAACGAATTGTTAAGATGATGTTTGATCACTTCGTGATTGGGTTCTATGCCTGCGACACATCGATCATTAAAACTTTGCATCCCATCAGCTAGAAGGCGGCATGATTCTAATACATTATGAATCATGAGCGGTTTAAAAACGTTGAGCTCAAAGTGACCATTACTGCCTCCTATTGAAACCGCTACATCATTACCCATGACTTGTGCTGCTATCATAGTCATGGCTTCGGCCTGAGTTGGATTGACTTTACCTGGCATAATTGAACTGCCGGGTTCATTCGCTGGTATTTTTATTTCACCAATACCACAACGTGGTCCGCTAGCTAATAGTCTGATATCATTTGCTATTTTCATTAATGCGGTTGCTAAATGCTTTAGTGCGCCGCTGGTTGTAACCATGGCGTCATGGGCGGCTAGAGCCATAAACTTATTGGGTGCTGAACGGAATGGTTCACCGGTAATCTTTCCAATTTCAGTTGCAACCCGCTTGGCATATTCGGGGTGGGTATTGATACCAGTGCCGACAGCACTGCCTCCTAGGGCTAGGTCATATAAACCATCGAGAGCCTGCTCTAGCTGTTTTTTGCTGAAAGCCAGCTGAGCCGCATAACCAGATAATTCCTGACCTAGTGTTAGGGGGGTGGCATCCATTAAATGGGTGCGTCCGATTTTAACAATATCCTTAAACTGTTCCGCCTTATCATCTAAGGTTTTTGTTAGTTTTTCTAAGCTTGGAATCAGACTTTCCCGCAGAGTTGATACTGCAGCGACATGCATATAGGTTGGAAAGCTATCATTTGATGATTGTGACTTGTTGACATCGTCATTGGGGTGAACTGGTTTTTTGGAACCCATCTCCCCCCCCGCCAGTTGAATCGCACGATTCGAAATCACTTCATTGGCGTTCATATTACTTTGAGTGCCACTGCCTGTTTGCCATACTACTAAGGGAAAATGGCTATCCAGATTGCCTTCAATGACTTCGTCGCAGGCTTTTACGATGAGGTCGCATTTTTCCTGATCAAGTTTATCTAAGTCTTTGTTGACTAGGGCAGCGGCCTTTTTAACGATACCAAAGGCCTTGATCATTCTGCGGGGAAACTTCTGATCGCCAATTTTGAAGTTTTCCAGAGATCTCTGGGTTTGCGCACCCCATAGTCGATCTGCTGGTACGTCGATTCCTCCGATGCTGTCTGTTTCAGTCCTAAAGCCTGTCATGGGTTCTCCTCATCAATATAGATATATACTATGGCCCAGCTTTGATCTTTCCTGGTCTATACGTCGAAAGAGCCAATGATCACAGAGGTTTCAAAGGAGCCATTTATGACCAGAAGATACAATGGATTAGGGGCGATGTCGATGATAAAGCCATCGGCGATATGGTTTCTTGCCCTCAGAGCAGATGGGTCACGATATATATTTATTGCAATGAGTTTCATCAAAAAAGGTTGATATCTGGGCGAGGAATTATTTCTGATCTTTACGATTGATTATAAAGGTGGGTAAATAGTTATGAAGCAGAATTAAGCTTCCTCTGTAGCCAACTTGTCAATAAGTCTTTGCTTTTCTTTTAACAGATCTAACAGATTATCTTCAAGCATAGTCAGTATATTTTCTTGTTTCGTTAGGTTTACCTGCGCTTCTTCTAATTTTTTTTCTGCTGATTTTAAAAATTCTTTAGTTACGCCCAAGGTGAGAAGTGATGCAATGTGATCGTCGGAAGCTTTTTTTCCTTTATTTACCGAATCAGTATGTGCAGTTAATGCTGCTAAAAATTCAACAGCTGCATTTTCTGCATTGGTGAGTGCAGTTTGCAGGGCCGCATTAGCATCGGTCGACTGCCCGACTGCAAGTGCGTGGATGCTATTTGCATTAGCTAAATTTAGCTCAGCTGTCTCGATTTCCTCGGCCGTAATAGCAAGTCCCAGTGCTGCTTCTGCCGCCTCTATAGCCAGTACCGCTTGATTTAAAGCGTCGGTGGCTAGGTTGGCCGTCTCTTGGCTTTGAATTGCCAGTGCTGCCGTTGATTGCTTGTTGGTATCGCTAAGGGTTAATATTGTTGCTGCCGTGTCTTTTTTCAAGTTAGCAGCTTCTAATGCTTCTTTATTGGTGTCAACCTTTTGCTGAGCATTATCCCGGTTTTGTGTTTTCTCTGCTAATCTATTTTCTTTTGTTTGTTTAATCTCTTTATGTGTCTCGACTTCAATTTTTTGTTGTTCGATTTCATTTTCGTAATTCGTAATCAAAAATTCTACATCTGCCAATTCAATTCTCGTGCTGGCGGCATCTTCAACTATGGCTATTTCTTTAGTTGTACCCCAAATAAAGTCTGGATCATCGGAGTCCATGACAATGCTGCCTCCGATAAGATCTGCAGTTGGATGCACGTATACCCAGTGCCACAGCGCCGACATTAATTTTGGATCTTCAGTTAGAATTTCCTCAGTGCCGTTTGCTTTTTTAAGTTTTGCATTTACGGTAATCGGAGCTTTTAAGATAATTGGAATCCGACCATTATTGGTCAGGCGACAGCCGAGAGCTGATTCATTTTCTTCGACTTCTATGTCATCATCGATTTGGCAATATAGAAATGCTCCTGCAACTGATACTGGCATATCTATTTCAGAATCCACTCCATCTTCTTCAAAGGTAGCTGATTTTTTGATTCTCGTAGAGGAAAAAGTGTCTTCTGAGCAGCTGCTGACAAATAAGCTAATCGCTGTTGCACAAAGAAATGAAAATAATATTGAACTGTGGTTCGATCCACGATTCTTGCTTGTCATATTATGCAACCCCAGAATTGATTATGTCGTTGTTCTTATCGGGTAATGCATAAGTTTTCATGAGGAAAATCGCCTAATGTGTCAAAAGCTCAATAATTTTAACCACTCTGCGTTATCATTTATGAGGAATTTAATTGGTGGTATTTGAAGTAGATTATAGTCTTGTCTGGTAAGGTTTTATTGTGCTTGTGGTCAGCTGGGATGATTTCTTTATTTGATTATTATCTAAAAATGATAATTTGCTTTCGCTTTGGCTGAGTCTAGTTAACAGAGGTACAGCATTCATCGCTATTTTTATGTTCAGCAATGGTTAAGAAAACGGCAACGCAATTTCTTAGCTTTTTTGAATATCCTGTTATTATTGGATTTATCCAGATATCGCTGGCCTTATTTTCTGGCCAAGTTATTGCAGCACTCTAATGAGTTCAAGTCTCTGAAATAACGTTGTTTTTAGCGTGAAGGGACATTGGTTTTTTAGAGGAGAGTGACTATGATATTTGTATTATTCCAGACAAGGGGCAGTGATCAATGCTCGGGTTCCTTCTTAATGTCTATCGCAAGGCTGGTAATGTTTTTAGCCATGATGGTGAATGTTGGCCGTCAATCTGATTCCTCAATATTAATGAATGATGTAAATAGTGATAGTCTATGTCTTGGCTCCTGCCCTTATGTTAAGAGAGGAAATATTTTAGTTGAACGTCCGATTTATCACCTTAGTAATAATCCACGCACTAAGTTTGCTGATTGGGTTGCCTACCGGGTAGGACCTAGTTCGATCGGTCCTTCGCAGCCACGGGTTTGGAGGAAGGATCCCGATTTACCAGATAGCGCAACGTTAGAGCCAGCTGACTATCAGGGAGCTAGTCGTGAGTTAGAAACGGATCGTGGACATCAAGTACCACTAGCAAGCTTTAGCAATACCTCTTCATGGGAACAACTCAATTATTTATCCAATATCACACCTCAAAGTCTTTACTTAAATCGTGGAGCTTGGAAGATTTTGGAGCAAAAAGTACGTGATATGACATTGGATCGTTACCGTTATACTTGGGTTTTAACTGGCCCAGTTTATGAGAAGAGGCTAGATGATCTGCCTGAAGCCGATGAGTCTCATCGTATTCCTAGCGGTTACTGGAAAGTCATTGCCATCTTGCGGGACGATATGATTGAGACAGTCTCTTTCTTTTTCGATCAGAATACGCCTGCTGATGCTGACCCATGTGACTATTCAGTTGATTTATCTCTAGTTAATTATAAAACTAGGCTTGACTTATTGGAAGATGTTACTCTGAACATAAGTTCAAACGGTCAAGATATTAAAGAAGATTTAGGTTGTAACAAGAAATAGTCTGTTATCAAAAGTCTTTCGTTTTAAAGTTCCATACGTTTAAAAACATAATGATATTTGTTATAATCTGAGAAATATAAAATTTTTCGGATATCACATGACAAAGAGAGTTTGGACTCAAAAAAATATTGATGAAGTTAAAAAAGTTATTATAGATCAGCTTAATAATTTTGATTTGACTGATGACAAGCAATTCAAGTTGCAAATAAATCTAAAATCGCAATTCATGCGAAAAAAAATTCATGATTTGCATCAGCGAAATTCTGCTATCGATCGGCTAAACTGTTTACTCTATATTCTTTTTCTTCTGGATCATTTACTGAAACATAAGGGATATGATTCTACTGAAATTACATCTATGGTTGATTATGGACTAAAAATTCTCGAAATAGAAAAGATTGACGAGAAGAAATCTAAGTTTTCATACTTTTATTGGGAACTGTATTTTTTATCTTCTCGATTTCATCCGGATCTATTAGTCGCTCTGTGGAATAGGGAATTTGGTCGTCATTTAGTCAACAAACTGCCAGCAAGTAAGTCGATCAAGGATGATTTTTATAATGCTGCATGTAACCTGAACCTTGGTAACGCATCAGTAGCATTAAATATCTATAAAGGGCTGGCTGTCGATTTAGATAAATTGACATTGGACGATCAAGAATTCTTCAGAGAGCAGCTTTATATAAATATGATGAGATCTTATCGTATATCGGGTGATATTTCTTCTGCTGTGGAATATTTTTACTCACTAAAAGATCAAGATATGACATCAGTAGTCCGGCTTGAGCTCAATTGGGAGTACGAATGTTGTAAGTTGCAAAGTAATGAAGATAGTGATGCTGTACCACTTATAAAATTAGTAAAGCGTGATGGTGATTATTTTCAACCCCGCTATCTCTTGGAATCATATTTATGGTCGATACTTCGTCAATTAAAAAGGTTTCGAAAAACCAAATTATTGAAATTTAGAACCTTAGTTGAAAATAAATCCCTGAACTTTGACGGATATAAAGATTTACTAAGGATCTGTCGAAATTTTGAAAATGCTCATAATTCAGATTTGAGTTTTCAAAATAGATTTATTACGCTGAAAAAAAACTTTGAAATTGTAAAGTCTATCAAGCCGGCTGATCAAAGGCTTTTAATTTATGCCGCCATGGCAACTTGGTTGAAAGACAATAATTTTCTAAATTTAGCCGTTGTTTCGATTCAAGAATATATTTCATTATCAATGCGCATTACGATGGGGCGCAATAAGGATGTTTTTAATGTAGTTCGTGATTTGATTTCGGAAGAATATGATAAATATCGATAGAGCTTAGGCTTTGCTTTTCACGCAAATGATACTTTAGGCTGTTGAACACAGAAAAGAGGGTCTAGTTATGAAGTTTCTTATCGCTGGATTTTGGGCTGTTGCCACTACAGGCTGTTCAGTTATCGGGATACAGGGTGTTGATGAACCGGCATATAGGATTATCGCTGTCGAAGGAGAAAAAGAAATTCGCTTGTATGAACCATATATAGTTGCCAAGACTACAGTAGATGGCTCTTATCGGGAAGCGCAGAGTAAAGGGTTCCGTATCCTTGCGGGCTATATTTTTGGGGGTAATAAGAAACAAGAAGAGATTGCGATGACAGCTCCTGTTACTAGCGAAGTTAATTCGGAGCAAATTGCGATGACAGCGCCGGTTTTGCAAAGTAAAGTCGCTGATAAATGGTTGATCTCGTTTGTTATGCCTGAGCGTTTCGAAAGCATAGAGCAGCTGCCTCAGCCTAATGATTCACGTATAAGTTTTTCAAAAGTTTTAAGTCGATATGCGGCAGTTTTAAAATTTACATGGTTTAGTTCAAAGGAGCGTAATCAAGAGTTGGCAGATGAACTTCTTGCTTGGGTTAAGACCCAACCCGAGTATAAGCCTTTGCCTCCATTTAAAATGGCCGGCTATGACCCTCCCTGGACGATTCCTTTTTTGCGGCGTAATGAAATTATTCTAGATTTACAGAAAAATTGTGATCAAGGTAATGATTGCCCCAACTAGATTGCCGTTGGATGCTATGATTCATAGGTCGATTTATTATTTAAATTGAAGCATTTTTGCAAGATTGATATTGGACGATATAATGTCCAAGGTATAATCACTGTAAAAATTATTTGTAAGTGATATTTTTGTGCTAGAAAAAAAGCTAAAGTTAGTTAGTGCTCTTTTTATTTTTAAAAAATTAAAAGTTTGGCTGACAAAATATTTCATAATCTTCATTAAATCCAATATAACATGGTTTTTATTTGGATATTATTTGTTCTCGTAAAAGGTTGTAACTCAATATATCCCAGTCATGACCCAACTTTGGTCTTTATCTATAGTTTCCTCTCTATAATGGCCTTTCCCATTGATCAGTCCTTGGTTCAATGTGTTTCAATGATTTTGACTACTTGCAGAAAAGTTCCTTAATAGGAACGGATATTGCTTAATGTCAGAGCGTTAATGAATTGCTAAAGCCAATGATAGGGCTGAGGCCAAAAAAATCATTAGTGATACTAGCTGTTGAATGAAAATATTCCCCGATAAAATTATAAAGAGGTCTCCCGATGCATTCTAACCTTCGCCTTTTACTTTTGGTTCTGTGCTTTTTCCCTCTAGGATGTGACAAGATTAATCCATTCAGCGAGACAGATAACGGTCTTGCTTACTTGGATGTGAAGTTACCGAAAGAGCCAGTGCCCCTCAATAGTTTGCCGATCAGCGTATTAGAGCGTGAAGCAGAAGGTTTTTTTGATGGAGTACCTTTACCTCCGATAGTAAAAGCCCCACATGATACCGATAAAGAGGAATATGGTATCCGTTATATTCAAAATAATCATGATATTATGAAGTATGTTCAGCCTGGGGATGTTTTTGTTAATTTTCACTGGGTTGAAAAATCTGAGCAGAACTTAATGCGGGTTTTGCAAAAAGGACAAACTCATGCTGGTATCGTTATAGAGAACAAAACAGGTGGAAGAGATTTATACTTTCCTCAAGAAAATGGTGAAAAGTTTATCTGTCATTTAGATACTAGTTCCGGTTGGGATCCGTCGGGATGTTTGTTTTCTGACGAGACCCATTTTTTTCGCATAGAAGGTGAGGCAACCGATAAAGATGTATTGTACTTTGCCGAAAAAGTTTTCGAAAATTGGAAATATGATCCAGGGTTTAATTTAGATATAGGATCAGATAGCCAAGTATCTAAATTGACTGCTGATATCGAGGCCGGAAAGGCTAGTAATTTATATTGTTCCGAGTTGCCATATACATTGCATTCGGTAGCGAACCAGCAGTTGCTCTATGAACCTGAAACTTTCGGAGAAATCCTGAGCCGTTTTAATGAATTCAGATCGTCATATGATGATTTGTATAGCGCTTCATTTAACGATGATGCATCTGTTACTGGTATTATTAAATATTTCGTAGGTTTTTTACCTGAAAATACTAATACCCTTCTGGATAACTCTCTAGTGAGAAAGTTTGTTAGTACTGCCATCAAAAATCCTAATGGCATGACTGCAAGACTATCGGGAGTTGCGGGTAAAAAATTGGCCTCTATGTGGGGATTCTTGGATCAGTCATCTATCGATGGATCAGGTGTTCACTATATTGGTTCTTATGTTCCTATATATAGAAATATTTCTATGCCTACAGATTTCAAAGATCAGCTGGAAAAAATAAATCAAAAGTTACCCGCCTACACGAAGGTTCTTGCTGATTTTATGAAAGATCATGAAGAAGTAAAAGATATTGTTGTTCCCGAGAAAAAGGGTTTTGGGCGGAAAGTAAGTCGTGTCTTTAGATGGGTTTCTGCAAAAAGGGAAGGTGCTGATACCGATTTTAAAAACCAGCCGCCCAAAAAAGGGGAAAATAAACTGCCAGTTATCTTGGATTGGTTGAAGCAGGAACAAAAATACCTCAAAAGCCTTGGTAAAATGGCTGACGAGCGAGAAGAAATAGAGTATGCACTATATGTTGAAATCTGTGAGCAACTTACCGGTTATGCGGGTGATCTTGGATGGTTAGGATACACCTTAAATGACATGCTGAAAGCAGACATCTTAACTGGTCAGATATATGATGATGCTCTGGCTCTAAAAAGGTCGGCTCGCGGTAATTCTGCCAGACTTACATTAAGCCTAGAAAAATTTGGCTGTGATACTATCACTCATACTGCAGAAGAGCCGGAACCTGAAGTGGATTCTGAGAGAGTTGAAGAACTTATAGAAGAACCTGAGCAGTGAAACCTTTATAATATATTGAAACCGTAAGCTTGATTTTTAGAAGGAAGAATTAAAATGAAATCTCTGAAGGAAAGTCTACTAATATTGATGTCCTTTATGGTGGGCAGTCATGCCGTTGGCTCAGACGTAGTTGAGGATGCAAAGAAAGAAGATTCTAAACGAGTTGGGCAAGTTAGTTATACTAATGATCAAGAGGTAGAAACGACTTGTTTCTTTACTCTTAAGCTATCGATCGTGGATGTTAAATATATTCGAAGAAATATAAGTTCCCGTAAGCAGGTGCTATTG
>PBRN01000007.1 GCA_002725955.1 Pseudobdellovibrionaceae bacterium | reverse complement strand
TGTATCATAAATTAAAGCTTTTGTTCCGCCAGCAGGATTTGGTAAATTAAAAATATAAGCAGAACCAGCGTGTGCCGGGTCACCCCCTTGATCACCTTCAGACAACCAAGAACCAATAACAATACTCCTTCCGAATATAGCTACCGATATACCATATTCATCTTGAACATCCAAATCATTTGGATTAACTTGCTTACTTTCTTCCCAATAACCTTCACCAGTATTAATAACAATATAAGCACTACCCGTGTCAACATTACCGCTCATATCGGTTGATTTAGAACCAATAACTCCAAAATTTTCATATACATCTACTGAATAACCATATTGGTCGTTAGCAGAAGCATCTAATGCTACTATTTTATCACTAGAAGGAAGATAATCACTTCCAGATTGTGTACCCCATTTCCCTGTTCCAGAACTGTATGTAACTTCATAAGCAGCCCCTGAAAAATTACCTCCATTTGGCGAACCAATCAATAATGTACTACCATTTACACCAATACTTTTACCAAAATAACTATTTATTCTTTGATCTAATGAAACAACTTTTTGATATTGCCCCCAATCATTGGCATTAGGATGATTTTTTTTAAAAATATAAACAGCCCCTTTCGCCGAATCATGATTATCTGCACCAACAAAAGCAAATGTATTTTCATCATTTATTCTCACACTAACTCCAAAATTATCACCGCCAGCACCATCACTTGCCGTTAATGTTTTTCTATGTGTCCATGTTCCGGTGACATTTTCATATATATCTGCTTTACCATTACCATTCGCTAATTGTTGTGGCGAACCTATAATACACCAATTATTACTAAGATCTATGTCCATGGAAAATCCAAATTGATCGTTTGCTGTTCCTGGTTGTATTTTGGAATTTTCATTATAGATACTTCCATTCACAACACCCCATTTTTCTGTTATTTCACTATAATTATAAAAGAATACTGTTCCAGCTTTCTCTTTAAATCCGCCACCTGGATTATAACTGTGATTTGGCGCACCTACCATTAAAACATTCCTACCAATACTCACCGAATGACCAAAATTCATATTACCATTATCCAAAGTTGACATTAAAACTTGATCTTCTGAGTAGGTTCCTAAGAAAAAATTCTTTTTGTATAAATATGCTTTACCAACATCAGCATTACTATTACTATTAGCATTTGGCGAACCTACTAACGCATAACTTATATCTAATGCTGATGCAAATCCAAAATTATCTGATACAGCAGCATCACTAGCTTCTAATCTATTTTTTTGCGTCCACTGTGGAATTTGGTCAGCTAAATTGCTAACATCAACATCATTCAAATCAGATAAATTTTCTATTACTTCACCTATTGTTTTTGGAACAAAAATACCACTTATATCTAATACAATTGTTTGTCCTGGAACAATTCCCGATAAATCTATACCGCTAACATCATCTAGACTATTTAATGGTGTTTGAACATCTTTAGCTATCCAACAACTACTAACATCTTTCCATACCAAACCTTGTCCATCGTAAGGTCCATCATCAAATTTAACATCTGCTATATCACCTAATTGTTGTAATGGAGTTTGAACATTCCCTGGTTTCCATATCCCACTTGATGCATCATAAATTATCCCTTGACCACCTACAGCACCTGATAAATCAACATCTGATATATCACTTAAATCAACCGGAACATCTTTTGGAACCCATTTAAATCCATCATAACCTATAGTTTGTCCTGTTGTTAATCCATTTAAACTAACATCATCTATGGTATCCAACGTACTTATTGGTATATAATCTTTTCCTACTGTTCCTGCTATCCATTTTTGACTAGCATTATCATATATTAATGGTTGTCCATCTTGCGGTGATGATATATTTACATTTGATATGTCACTTATCAACATTCCCGTTGTTGTTCCAAAAGCCCCTTCATAAATATAAACTTCTTTCATCGATATAACCGTAGTAGATGTTGGAACACTATTTCCCAAAAATACCAATACACCATTATTTATTACTGGTTTATAGAGACTATTTGTACTATATATTGTTGTATAATTTGTAATATCGGTTGTAATACTAAAGCTAAAATTAGGTTTTCCCAATATAACATTTTCAAATTTATCTTGCATTCCACTATCAGTTGGTTTCCAAGCTCTATTATTTGTTCCAGCAACAACTGTCATAGGTATTGCTTCGTATTTTTTTATATATTGAAATGTTGCCGTTTCGCCTGTTACTACGTCCAAATAACTTACCGTTCCACCACCTGTAACATTACTAGTAGAACTCCAAGTAAAATTTGATGAGTTTTTATCTGTTATTCTATTTGTAAATATTTGTGAATTTTGAATCTTTGGTAGAACAGGTGTTTCTTGTCCTGCTACAAGATCTGACGATGTATATGCTGAACCAAGAGTCTTTTTTAACAATAAATCTAATACCTCATTATTATAGTTAAAACTCATATAAATATTAATTATATTTAAAAATTCATATTTATAAAGTAATTCCCTTTATTTCTTTGTATTTATTATCACTTGGTGATGAATTTCTGAACCATACTCTCGCTTTATATGTTGTTCCCGATGCTAATGTTAAAGTAGATGGATTTATTCTATATACTTGTTTTCCACCCATTAATTCTATTTTATCTTTCGTTCCTGAAAATCCTGACGGACTTTGACCTGTTTTATATACTATTACACCGGTTGTTAGTTGTTGAGATGCTGTACTATATACTGATAATTTTTGAGTTGTATTTCCTGATACTACACCCGTATTCAAATTCTTTCCACCTATTTTAATTCCCGTTCCTGTATAATTGGAACTTTCTGCTACTATTTCTATATACATATCGTTAATTATTGGAAGATATAAAGCATTATCTACTTTATCTGCTGTATTTTTGGCTGCTATTGGTGATTTTCTTTGTACAGGATTCTCCCATATTATAGAAAAACTTGTTGAACTTGAAACTCCTGATAAATCACGAAGTGTATCGCTGGAATGTCCAAAGAAATATCCTGTTCCATGAGTTAATACTTCCTCCCAAGTATCTATTAACCTTCCATAAAATTTATTATCACTACTATCATAATACATTTGTCCTATCGTTGGTGGATCCGTTTCTGGTGGACTATTAAATACACCAACCCCTGCCGCTTCACCACCCGCTTCACCTGGTATCCACTTATTTAAACTCGCATCATATGTTAAGCATTTACCCGTTTCTACTCCAGATAAATCTACATCTGATATATCACTTATTGTTATTTTTGAACCTGGTTTAACTACTTCGTATCTTAATTTTACAGGTAATAATGTATCATCATAAATCATAACGCTATTCTGTGATATATCTGTTGTATTCTCCCATTCAGCACCACTAATATCTCTTAATTGTTTAATTTCTCTTATCAATGCACCAACACCCGCCGATGTTATCATGCCTACTACATAACGATTCACATCTGTATCATAAATAACACATCTCGTTCCACCATTTAATGGTTGTGGTATATTAAATAAATAAGCAGCGCCAGCATTTAAATCTGTATTTGTTGATTCTTCTTTCCAAGAACCAACTATAGCATATCTATTGTGCATAAAAACACTTATACCATACTCATCGTCTTGTGCTATGTCATTCGCATTTATTTGTTTATGCATCTCCCAAAAATTCTCACCAGTATATTTATATATATAAGCACCTCCTGTTTCATTTGTTCCGTCCGCCTTCTTTTTATAAGCACCTATAACCGCATCATTTCCATATAATGATACCGCTTGACCAAATAAATCGTTCGCACTACCATCAATCGCAACTACTGTTTGATTTGGTTGATAATCACTTGTACCTTGTGTTCCCCATCTATCAGTTGAACTATTATAATATATAAAATAGGCTTGTCCTTTTAATGTATCACTTCTTTTACTTCCTATTACACCCCAAGAACTTCCAAAACAAAAATCATTACCGAAATAGGTATTTATATATGCACTCTCTATAACTACTTTTTGTATTTCACCCCAATTATCACTACCACCATTTGTTCTATTAAATATATAAATAATACCGCGATTAGTGTTATGATTTGGCGCACTTACGTATGCTAAGTTACCTAACACTTGAACTTTATGTCCAAATTCATCATTATTGACGCTCGTTGAACCTACAATATCTTTTACAAATACCCAATTATTGCTTTGATATTTATATACACACGCTTTACCTTTTCCTCCACCTCCTTTACCTGAAGCACCTATAATCATATAATTACCATCAATCGATATAGAACATCCAAACCTATCAAATGCCGCTGGCGAACTATGTTCTATTAGTTCATCCTCTTTGTATGGTCCATTATTTAATACTCCCCATTTGGCTGTTCCACCATTATACTTGTAATAATATACACTCCCCGCTTTCTCTTTTGAATTTAAAAACCTATTAGGTGCACCAACCATTAGAAAATTATCTTTAATTGCTACTGATGAACCAAAATTCATAACTGCTGCTTGGACATTCGGTGCTAATATTTGATATTCTGAAAATGTTGAATAAGATTTTTTCCAGACATATACTTTTCCAACATCTGACAAAGATACACCTTGAGCATTATATGACCCTATTAATATATAATCATCATTCATAGCAACGGCAGAACCAAAATTATCATTTATATCTTCATCGCTCGCTTGCATTTTTAACTTTTGAGACCATTGTGGTATTTGAACATTTAATCCTGATATATTCACATCTCTTAAATCGTTTATTGAACCTATTCTTCTTGGTATGGCTTTTGTTATAAATTTATTACCACCCGATGGATCCAACACTATCCCTTCATCAAATTTTATATTATCCACATTTATTCCTGATATATCATTTAAATGTGTTATCGGTGCAGAAACATTATCTGCTACCCATTCTTGAAAACCATCGTCCCACGTCAATATTTGATTATTTTGTGGAACTACTGTAGTCATGTCAACATTACTTATATCATTTATCGTTGTTGTTGGATATTGTAATCTTCTTGCACGAAAATTGCCAGATAAATCATTATATACTAACGATAATGGAAATTTTGTATCATTATAAGCTGGAATATTAGCCATCTCATTCGTATCAATATTCGAAAAATGATTAAATAAATGAACCAAAATATCTGAACTCCAGTCAAACCCATTCCAAAATATTCCATAATTTGGTGCTACCGTTGTTGTGTCTACATCATCTAAATCACCTAAACCTTGTATTGGAAAATGGTCGTATTTTATACTACCTTCTGTCCATTTTTGTGTCGCACCGTCAAATATTAATGGTTGTGTGTTCAACGGATTTGAACTACTTATATCCGCTATATCATTCAATTGTATATTCGCAAATGTTCCTGAATAACCTTCCACAATATATACTTCTTTCATAGTTATCGTATTATTCCCTGCTGGTTTTACATTACCCAAAAATATCAATACTCCGTTATTTATTAAAGGTTTAAAAGCGCTACTTGTATTGTATATCGTTCCATAACTTGTGATATTGCTAGTAATTATAAAATCAAAATTTGATCTTCCTAGTATAACATCTTTAAATTTACTTCTCATATCATCATTCGTTGGTCTCCAAGCACGATATTCAGTTCCTGGAACAGATGTCATGGGTATATTTTCATACTTCTTTATATGTGTATAATATCCTGGATTACTTTCGCCTGCCACATTATCTAATGTTTTCACAGTTCCACCACCTGTAACATTTGTAGCCGAACTCCACGTAAAAGCAGATTCATTCTTATCGGTTATCGTATCAAAAAATACTTGGAGATTATGAAACTTTTCTAATATTTGTGTTTCCTGACCTGATACTAATCCTGATGTTGTATAAGCACTACCTAAATTTTTTTTTAATAATAAATCTACTATTTCATTATTGTAATTAAATGCCATATATTAATTATTAATAATATTAATTATTTGTAATTAATTAATTGTAAAAAAAGAACCGTAAAAAAAGAACTGGAAAAAGAGCACTAACGACGTCTCCTACGCTTTTTCTTTGTACCTCTTCTTTTTCTTCTCTTTTTCTTTGATCTTCTTGTTTTCCTCCTCTTTTTCTAAATATTTATTAATTATTATATTACGTTGATACTAATTCAATATTGCTTATATTAATGTTCTTATTCGCCTTAAATCCTACGCGTATCCAGATATCATTCACTTGTTGTGCGGTTGTTTGTGGGACTGGAGGCGTTACTTTAAATGTAGTATAACTATTTAATCTTGTCTTACTATCAAATATACCTAATCCCGTAACACCATCACTACCTGTTCCAGTATTTCTTGTTGATTCAGATTGATAATATTCATTACCGTTAAACCAGTATGGTGTTCCACTATTTATCATAGAAGGTAATAATAAATTCAATTCAAAATCACTTTCAACACCGCTTCCTGTTGTGAAAGCGTTACCATTACCATCTGTTGTAAATTTAATTCCAAATGAACCTGTTCCAGCAAAATGAACTGTATTTGGTAATTTATATAATGCGTATCTCCAAGATGTTGAATTTGTTGCCCAACTAGCATTTGTTACAGATGTATTTGTTATCGTATTATCATTAATTTGTTGATTATATAACACGCGATAATCTTTGTAATCCGTGTTGGTTGTTGTAATTTCACCACCAAAGAATAATAATTCGTGACTTTCTAAAGCGATTGTATTATCAAAAGCTACAGCAGCACCAGCAACATTATTATGAGCTAATGAACCACTCCATGTTTTATATCTTTTTGTATGTAAGCCACTACTAATTGAAGCCAAATCTCTTATTATTTTCTTTGTTTTTGTAACAGTTGTAGAACCATGAATATTATAAGCTGTTATATCAAAACTAACATCGTTACCTAATGCTGCTGTACTTCCACCTATCGTAAATGCGTCATATGTAAAACTATTGTATTCAATTTCATTACCATCATTAGTAGAAGATGCCGATATACCATAAGATCCATCATCACCATATACTTCAATATCATTTGTTACAGATGAAGTTACATCTAATTGTAAATAATCACCTCTATAATAACCTGCTACAGAACTCGCTAAGTTCGCTGCTTTAAACTGTAATACTATTTTGGTTCCATTATTTAAACTGGCAACACCACATATCCAAGTTACTGCTGCTCCTGCTTCAATACCGATCCAAGTTGTATTAGCACCAACATTAGATATTGTTGGGTCTGAATTCATAGAATCCGAAGCAAAATCAACCGTAGCATAATCAAATCCTGAAGCAACACCTGGAACATCCGCATGAATTGCCATTTTTCCATAATTAACAGAATTTGGTAACTGGAATTTAATATTTGTAATATCGGCTTTTAACCAGTGTCCAGTTTTATGCGATGCTGTTTCGTTAGGATGTTCGTCAACTAATTTAACTTGTAATCGTGAAGCGCCGGATGTTACACTTTGTGTTTGACCTGCTGACCTATCCGCAATAGAACTATAAGTAATGGCACCTGAATCTTGATAATTTGTTCCATTCCATATTTTGGCTGTAAACACATATTGAACTTGTGCTGTTGGTTTTTGTCCCGCTGTTGTTGAACAATTAATACCCGATATATCTAACAAATCTAATGTATTGCTAGCAAAATAAGATTGTCTCAATAATTTTCTTTCTGTATCGTCATAATCCGTAAAAGATGAACCATTCCAACTAGCATACGCACCATCTGTTCCACCTGTAAAGGCTGTAGCATCTATCATATCATATTGTTGTGCACTTGTCCAACTTAATGGTTTTATACTTACATTATCAATTCGTGATTTTGCTGGTAATGAAGGAACTACTGTGAAAAAGTTCGCTTCAGTATAATTGCCATAGTCAGCTGTAGCACCTGCATCATTTCCTGCTTTCACTCTAAATTTATATTTCGCACCATATTTAACACCGCCACTTAATGTTAAATTTAAGGTATTTGATGGAATGCTATAATAAGGCCCTGGAATCGTAATTTGATGTTCTACTGTTGTTCCTGTGGTGGAATTATCAGATATTGATTGAACTATTTGGTATTCTACAGTATATTTGTCTACATCACCATCATTAGCTGCTGGCATAACCCAATTAACAGAAAATTGTGGGTCTGTTCCAACTAAATACACAGTTGAACTTGTTGAACCTTGTGTATTATTAATAGGATTTGCCATAGTCATTACATTTTGAACTGCTGGTGCTGTTGGAACTGTCACAAATAAATCTTGTGTATGTGTTATTTCATTTTTTAAAGGATGATAATTTGACAAAGACAGTAATAAATTATAATTTTGTCCATTAGTTAAACCTGTTACACCATAAGCAGAATAAACACCACCGTTAAAACTATCTGGTTTTGCTTGTTTACTAATTCTAATTTTATTTAAATCTTCAAATGCTGTAATCATCGTTCCTGGAACCGCTTTATCCATTAATGTTGTTACTGTATTACCATCATCATAAGTCAATTTTAAATTCAAATTTGTTACCATTGGTAATTTGTCTGGAGTGAATCCCACATGATATCTTTTAATTTGATTAATATCCAATTCTACATGAACTGCTGTTTGCGAAACATCTGTTACTGTTATTGCTTTTGGCGCACCTAATAAATCCATTAAACTAAATTGTGGATCACTTGTTGATGGGTTTGGTAAAAGTATATCACCCGTTGCTTCTATTGTTGTAGCACTTAAATCAACCACTTTTGCTTTATTACCACTTAAATCATTAGTTACAATCAAATCTTTTATTGTTGTTTTATTCGCACTTAAATCAACTATTTCTGCTGGTATTGGAGGTGATGTTAATGTAATGTTTGCTCCCATATTTGCATGATTTCCACAATAATAATATAATGTATCAGGTGCTGTTTCAGATAAGGTTATGCTAACAGTTGCTCCAGCAGAACCTGCTGTTCCAGATACAACCACACCATCAGTATATTCTTGACTACCTGAATTATCATTCGTAGTACTAAACTTAAGAGGATGAGTAGAGTTACTTGTATCTGCTTGGTCAAATACATATGTATCACCACGTAAAAATGTTAATGTTGGTATAATATTTCCATCCACATAAAATTTACTACCAGCACCAACTGTAACTGT
>PBRN01000241.1 GCA_002725955.1 Pseudobdellovibrionaceae bacterium | reverse complement strand
GTTTTAAAAAAAAAGTTTAGTTATTAATTATTTTAGAGGTTAAAATGTTCTTTAAATCGATGTCGAGGTATCTATTCCTTACATAAAGATATGGATTTATAATACTAAGGCATGCTCAAATACAGATGAATAAATGTGTATGATAGGCAATTTAAGTTGTTAATTGGTGTATTTTAAAAATTAGAGATATTCAATATTAATATCAGTACTTATGATGAGGAGTTGTCGTGGCTGCCATATGGAACTGGATGTTAGGTGGTAAAAGATCGAGCAATCAACAATTTAGTCTGGCTTTGTTTGCGGGTCTTTTTTTGGGCTTTCTGCCAACTTTTTTAACATTACAATCAATTTTTATTTTATTGGGTTTGTTTTTCTTCAGGGTCCCTTGGAGACCCCTAATTACATTTGTTGGTCTTGGTTGGGTTTTAGGGGCTTTTTTACTTGATCCACTATTTCATATGGTTGGTGAAGCAATGCTGACCATAAGCTCTTTGCAGGGACTCTTTGAAGTCATGAATCAAATGCCTATTGTTCCGTTTACTCAGTTCAACAACACAGTTGTGATGGGGGCTATGCTAGTTGCATCTGCCTGTTACCCGGCGATTGTATTTATTGTTGCAAAGATCAGAAATACCGAGAAACCTGCATAACAAGGGGCTATTATGACTAAGAAAAATAAAGGTTTATTCAATTTTAAAACTTGGTCCCCAGTGATTATTGGGGTGGTTAGCATCGTCGTTTATTATATTGCTTTTTTTGATCTCCACATGCGGATGGGACTGGAGTCTATAGGGACTCTGGTTAATGGGGCAGAAGTTAATGTTGCCTCTTTTCAGACTAAATTTTTAGACAGCTCTGTTGCTATTCAGGGCATTGAAATTACCAATGAGAAGAAACCAGAAGAAAATAAATTGCAATTAGAAGAAATTAGTATGCAAGCTTCATGGGACGGTTTATTAAGGGCTAAGTTGGTCGTAGAGCAAGCGATAGTTAAAAATATCCAAATTGGCACAAAACGATCGTCACCAGGTTATGTTGTCCCTGTTGAGGAGTCTGAAGTTTCTCAATCTGAAGAAGAATCTTCAGATGCGAATGGATTTCAAGACGCTATATCAGCTCTTTCGGGTAATGAGCAGGTTCAGGAAATTCAAGAGATTGGAAATATGAGCCTCGAAGATCTGCCATCAAACGCAAAGATCGCAGAATTAGAGAAAGGGCTATCATTGAAACAAAAGGAGTGGGAACAGGCATATCAAAAGTTGCCTGATGATAAATTCTTTGAGGCAGAACAGCTACAGTTGGCTCAGATCAAGTTAAGTAAAAATCCAGCTGAACTGAAAAATCAGTTCGAGATGGCTAAAAACACCTTAAATTCTGTTAAAGCTAAGGCCAGCAAGGTTACTAAGGAAGGGTCTCAGCTTCAAAATGAAATTAGTAGTTTCAAGAAAGAGTCTTTTGATATAGATGCTATGATTGATGCGGATGTAGCCTATATGAAATCTAAATTAAAGTTACCGGACTTAGATTTTGCTAAGTTAGGCAAAGACCTTTTCGGTGAGGAGTTTGGCGCGTATGTAGAACAAGCACAGCATTATTATAAGCTTGCCCAGCAGTATATGCCACCCCCTAGCGATAAGGGACAAGCGCCTCCACCCCCGCCTTCAGCTTCTTTAAGAATGGCAGGTAGATCCTATGATTTTGGTAAAAAGGGTGATTACCCTTTGGTTTGGATTAAAAAGGTATCTATTACTTCCGAAGCAGCAGACGAAAATAGTAGTGGTGCGGTTGCAGGTGAAGTCAACAATTTAACCTCATCGCAGCGGTTAGTTGGTGAACCGACTACAGCATCTATTGAAGGTGATTTTCCTAAAGAAGAGATACTTGGTTTTAAGTTAAATATGTTGCTGGATCATCGTAATGAGCCTTCGGTAGATAAGTTAGATATGACTATTCGCTCTTTTGGGGTCCAGCAGAAGGTCTTAAGCTCGTCTCCTGAGTTAACCCTTGCGATTGCAAAAGGCAAAGGGCGGGTCAAGGCGGATGCTAAGCTTGAATCCGGTGAGGTCTATTTGAAAATGGTGACCAATTTTAATGAAGTTGTTTATGATGTAGAAGCTAAAAAAGAGAGTGTTAAGGAACTGCTGGTGGGCACTATGGCGGGGATTCCCAAAGTCGTTATTGTGGCTGTTGCGAAGGGCAAGATTGATGCACCTGATGTTGCTGTAAGCTCTAATCTCACTGATGCTCTTAAGGCTTCACTTAGTCGGGTACTAAAAGCTAAAACTTCAGGCATGCAGGGTGATCTAAGAAAAAAGGTTGAGGATCGTATCAAGGGAAAGACAGATGTTCTTAACAAACAGTGGGAGCAAGCTACTGGGCCAATTTTAGATGGTATCAAAGCCAAATTTGCTGCGGCCACTGGTGCAGAAAAACAGGCTGAAGGCAAGGTATCTCAGGTGAATGGCGGGGTAGCAAATCAGAAAAAAGCTGCTCAAGCTAAACTCGACCAGGCTAAGGCTGATGCTCAGGCTAAAGCAGAAGCTGCAAGACGAAAAGTCGCAGAGGAAAAAAGGCGCAGGGAGAAGGCGGCCAAGGATAAAGCTGAGCAGAAAGTAAAAAAACAGTTTGGAGACAAATTAAAGAAATTTGGTATGTGAGAATGTGCTGAAACATAGTAATTCTGTCTGTAATTTGTTGTATGGTAATAACAGCTGGAACTTTAGATATGAAAGTAATTGAAATTACCCATACCACCTTGGATTCCTTGGCGTCCCTGATCGGAGATGAGTTACACGAATATCGTGCTGCGATTGAGGAAATAGTGGTGGGGGATTTTGCTGAAGATCCTGAATTTGATCAGGATAATGATATAAGCCGCAAGGTTCTTTATGCGGCTGCTCAGCAGGATTTTTTGCGTCGGCGGATTGACTCCCTTTGGGTGGAGTTCGTTGATGCTCAGGAACAAGGTAATTTACATAGCATTTATGACGAAGAAAATTTGGAATCGGTATATCTGATTATGGATATTTGGTCCCAGGTCCCTCATCGTCTGGTTGCTCAGAATCTGGATTTGGTCAAAAAAGCGGCCATTCGTTTTCAGAAAATTGGTGAGAGCGAGAGTGATGTTACTTTTGATGATCTGGAAAGCGCAGCCCGGGAAGCGCTATTTTTAACTGCAGAAAGAGCTCAGGTTAACAAAAAAGTGCGGCTTGATTTTCGTAATGTCGCTTTTGGTTTGATGAAAAAGAAGATCAACGAACTAAGAAGCAGGAAACATCCAGTTCCATTTAAGGTGCGCCAAAAATTATCACGTTTAACTGAGGCTAGAGAAGAGCTAGGTCAGACAGGGATAACAGATTCTGCGGCCAATACGATAGCCGGTCACCTTAGGTTAACTAAGGAAGATGTGCTCGAGTTGATGGATGTAGAATCGGTTTGGGGTAATGCTTCTGATTTTGACTCGGAACAGCTGCCGGAGGCATTGGAGGTCGAAGATGAGTCTCCTGGTCCCGAAGAAATGATGATCATGTATGAATCATCAGTCATGATGACAAAGGCGTTGACCTACCTGACTGATGTTCAGAAGGTGGTGGTCGAAAAGATTTACTTTAAAGAGCTTAGTTTTCGTGTGATTGCCAGTCAGTTAAATCTGTCTTTGCCTAAGGTGAAGAAAATTCATCGCATTGCTGTTCGCAAGATTCGTGAAAGGATGAATGAGGATACTTCCCCATTTTTCTCTGATTCGACATTGGATTAAACGGTTTACTTCACATAAGTATTTAAGGTGGGCGCTACTGACGGATCCGATAGAGCAAGGGGAACCCACCATTGAATGGTGGGTGCCGGTCCCTCCGCTTTAGGCTACCCTAGTTAAAGGGCTTGCTCACAGCTTCAACACCGACTCCCTTGATACAAAGCATCGGTTCTCCTGCGGTAAATCGGTCGCCAGCGCTACCCGTAAGGTCCCCATTTATGATTGGGGTTTTGCTAACTGTTGCTCGTAGAGCATATCAAAATTAATGGGTGATAGCATCACTGGAGGAAATGATCCTTTAGTTACCATGCTATCTATAGTCTCCCTGGCATATGGGAAAAGAGTGTTTGGACACCATGTGCCTAGGAACTTTTTCATCTCGCCCTCGGCAATGCCACTGACTTTGAAGATGCCAGCCTGTTCGAGTTCGACCAGCCATATTGACTCGTCTTTTTCTCCTTTAACAGTGATATTTAAGCCCAGCGTCACCTCGTACAGTTCTTCTCCAAGATCTTTATGATGCAATTCTATGTTCATATTCATAGCACTTTGAGGTTGCGCTCTAAATATATCAGGTGCTGATGGTGATTCGAAGGATAAGTCTTTTAGGTAGACTCTGAGAAGTCCTACTTGAGGCTGTTGCATTTCTGACATGAATCACTCCTTTTTTATGAGCTTACTTCTGTTTAAGCATGCCGTTATTTTGTTTCTGCTTGTCGTTGTGCCTTCGGCTAGAGTGCAGGTTGTCAGCATCAAGGCAGAATATCCTGGATCATTGTTATTTGCAATGTATGCGATGATGTAGGCTAGCCTTTGTGATCATATTGCTAACTTAGCACCATTCCCATGATGCTATGGTAGGACCTTAAGGAGCTGTTTGCTAAACCAAAGTAGCCACTATGATTCGGTCGTTGGTTCTTCTGCTTCATCCTGGGCAAATGGATTCAAGAGACCACTGTTTGCAGCCGGGTTCAGCCACTGAGCCCACTGTTTAGGGTCATTGGCACCAGCTAGTTTCTCTTTATCCAGCCAGCTTTGAACACTCGGTTTAGGGTAGTGTTCACCTTTTTTACCCACCAAGACGCAAACATCCCCTTTGTTGACTTCACTTTCAGAGACGTCAATAACGATGAGATCGTGACTAGCAACCATATAATTTAAAGAACTAAGAGAGAAATACCAGTAGCGCTTATATAGGTTAGGGTCTTCATGGTCATCGTTCAAGAGCAGAGGAAGCCAAGGTTCCTGAATAAGCATCATACCTCCCTTGTTTAATGCGGTTTTAAGAGCCCGCATAAAACTGTGAGGTTCAACGATGAAACTAAGGGTATTGATAGCAGCAGCCAGTCGCGCTTTTCCAAATTTTTCGGTTATTTCTCTTACCGAAAAATCTTTGAATGGCTTGTTAGAAAATTGAACATCCTGATAAGATTGCGCAAGACTCTCACCTGCGGGATCCATAGCACTAATATTCCATGGTTGGTCCTTGATCATTTCGATCAGAGAGCCTTTTCCATACCCTATTTCGACGAAATGCTTTTCACTAGGTTTCTTTCCCATGATCGATTTTATTTGTGCCAACAAAGGTTCTAGATGACCAGCTTCGGTTGCAGGCACTTTTGTTGCATGATTTATTCGATCAATAGTCAGGCTTCGCTCATGATAGCTCGGCCTGCTCTGTACCAGATGGCAAGAAGGACAAAATTTAGGTCCCTTCCAATTGCTTGGAGAGTTGTCATTAGGGTCAACGGTACCGGGAGCATCTAGTTTAGCGATGCTTTCCATGCTTAGGTCGAGTGTAGGGTGATTGCAAACAATACAAATATTCATAAGCAACCTCCTGCTTTAGGAACTAATTTTCACCAGTTATTCTCATTTAAACGTCGTCACAAGTAAATTGGTAATTTTAATCATTATCTGTTTTGACTTAGATTTCAAGTTGGAATTGTTAATAAATCAGTACACTAAGCTGATCAGTAATCGCCATGCTATAGTGGCGTAATTTTTGTGTGCTTGATCGTTTCTTGTGAGAGTTCTTTTACTACATGAATTTCGATCAAGTTGATTGCTAAGTGCACCATGCTCCTTTTTTGGGAATTCGCACCGAAGCACAGGTTAGGGCACCATCTGCTTTATGAAATTCAGAGATATTAACGCTATGTACTTTTAAGCCTTTGTCTTTTAATATTTCTTGCGTTTCAGGTGCTTGGGCAGACACTAAAACATTATTGTGACCGAGTGCCAGGACATTTGCTCCCTCGGGCTCTGGAACAGGTATTAGGTTTACCCCAAGAGATTCAAAAGGGTTCATATCCAAGTTACTTTTAGGATCATATACAAGGTTGTTTTCGTCAGCTAGGCTGCAAGTAGATTTTAGGTGCAGAGCATGGGGCAGTTCTGCGGTGATGATACGAATGCCTTTTTCATTAGCGATTTCTTCAAGAAAACTAATTCCCAATTGATTTGTTCTTGATGATAGGCCGACTACCATATTATTACCGATGCGAAGGACATCGCCTCCGTCCATAGTTGCAGGTTCCTGCATGACTTTAAGATTTAATTTACCGATGAGTCCGGCGGCAATGGAAAGTGGCTCGCGCTTTCTCGATGGTGCCCCGGGCCTGGTGATCATAGCCGTATCATGATCAATAATAATAATTGTATCTTCAACGAAAACACAATCGGGAAGTTCATGATCTTGTTCTAGATTCATTAAAGATGGGGTTGTCAAGTTAATTGCCGACAAATAACTCTTGTGTTGCTCTCGGGCTTTCAGGATGTTTATATCTTCCGTTTTATTACGCCTGACACAATTTTTGAAACCATCGGATATATTTCGGCTAATGATATAATCCACTTCGAAACGTTCTGCTGATAAGACGTTGTCGTTGCCTTCGTTATGATCGACTTGAGCTACTGAGCTTTGTTTTATTTTCTCTTCTCTAAGGGCTTCCAGATCGGTCATAACTTTTCCTCGGCTTCAGTGGGATAAATATCCAAAAAGCCTTATTGCTTGAAAAGCGACGCAATACACTGGCTTTTGGGTATTCTTGATTATTCAAACTATTATTTGATAGAAGTTGAGTCTACTGTAAATTCACTACATACAAAAGTTATTATTCTTTACGATATTTTTTTCTTTTCCCCTATCTAGCCCGGGTATGCAGCCATATTAAAGGTAAAGGCTGAAGAACATTGCCATGATAGGGTTCTACTCCAAAGTGGCTATGGCTTTTTATTAAGACCGATGTCTCTGGATCTGCCCGTTAGTCCCTTTTTGGGTTTGATTGCTTACCCTAAAATCATTGTCTTTAGTTTTGATCAAGGAAATTAATTATGAATGACTGGCGTATCAAGGCTGTGTTTATGCTGCTGAGTTGTCTGGTGCCATTAGGGGTTTTGATCTTTCGTGGAGCCCTTTTTCCCGTTTTGCGAGATATGCAATCAATAAAAACTAGTCAGAATATGCCATATAGGCATATTCATTCCCTTAAAATCATGACATGGAATATGGAAAATTTATTTATGTCGACTCCCTTTTTGACAATGAAGATGAAGCGTATAGCCAGGATTATTGCAGCTTCTGATCCGGATATTGTTATAATGCAGGAGGTGGGGTCGCTGGCAGTGCTTGAGAGTTTAAGACCTCTTCTTAGGGGGCAGTATCATCGTGCGATCACTCTCCCCGATCGTGATCCTAGAGGTATTCAGTCCGGGATTATTAGTAAAATTAAGATGAATGGCAAACCTAGTTTAGCTGCTGGTCCTGGTAAAAGGAGCATCCTGATTGCAACTTTCGAAACTGCTTGTGGTTTACTAACTGTTATGGGAGTTCACTGGCCTTCTCAGAGAAATCCATTTGGGGCAAGATTGCGTCAGTCAATTGCCTTGAAGCAGGTTGTGCAGGATTATCAAGCAAGGCAGATGCCTGTTGTTATTGCAGGGGACTTTAACGTAGCGGTTCATGAAGAGAGGCCTTTATTTAACCAACTTCAGGACCAGTTTAATATTTCCCATCGTATTAGCTGTAGGTCTTGTCCCGGAACTTATTACTTTCGTGGTCAATGGTCTTTTCTTGATGCTATTTTGGTTTCTAAATGGGGTCCCTGGTTCTTGCGCGAGGATTCGGTTGATGTGTCGATGAAGATGCCGGGGCAGGTTGGGTCTAGGGGGCAGCCTTTAAAGTTCGGTGTTTCGAAAGGGGTTTCCGATCATCTACCCCTTGTTGCTAAATTGAACTTTAAGGCTGAACTATGCCGTTTATAAATGAAGAACTGTCGAGAAAGAATAGCCAAACCACAAAGTGATTTTTCCGAGTCCTAAATCAATAGTTAATTTTCTCAGAACACAGGTACTGATTTTCCGAACAGGTAATGACTATGTTGCCTTCATCTTCGCATGCTAGAGCATACTCGTCCTGTATGCTCCAGAAAGAGTTAGCAACTTTTCTTACTGTGGTTTCACAAAAAGCTTTTAACCCATCCTTGTCGTATCCGGAAGCAATGGTAGAAAGTGGAGTCGTTCTTTCAATGATTTGATTGACCAGGACTATTTCATCCTCTGGACTTATTCCTAAATCAGCTTTTTTCCAAATGAGTTGGATACCTCTAGGTACCCATTGCAGACAGTTATCAACTTCAAGCCGTGAAACTTCTATCTGAAGCGGGTAGCTTTCCAAGACATCAATTTCAAATTGAGATTCGCTAGTGCACCCATTAGATGAGACCGTAATTTTGATATCCACTTTATTATGCTCAAAAGCAATTATGTTTACAGCTGAGGTATCCATCGGGACGAAAGTTCCCTTGTCTGATGATTTAGCTGAAGCAGTGGTCGCTGCGATACAAACGAAAACGAACAACAATTTAAATCCATTGAACAATTGCATGATGTTTCCTTTACAAAAGTGATACCCGTTTTTTAGTGGGCTTCAGGTTTATTTTTTCTGGTCCTCACATCCACAGCATCATTGATAACATGATAAACTCAGAAAAGGGTAGACTTGGCTGGCCAGTCAGGGCTTTATAAATAATTAATATCATAAGGCTTTTGGCTGGTTGGCCAGAAACATCCTTCCTAGTTGTCCGGTTGGCCAATATGGTAAGGTTTTGATTTAGGATAGAAAATTCAATTTAGTCGATAGGTGCTATAACAAAGCTGTCCGATTGTGGTGCAGATCTCTATTGAAATATGATCTTCATTTTGGGAAAAATTTTTTTGAAGAATGGCGAATAAATAATTCAGGGAACGTCTTACTTAAAATGTCGCTGTCTAAAAAATAATCAGAAATGATCCATGAGTTTCTCAGTTGCTCTTAAGGATAGTAAGATGAAATGGTTGCCCGAAAAGCCTGCCTATCATGATTATAGTAATGATGTGAAATTAACTAAGAATCCTGGTTTACGGCTGTTGTGGCATCTTCTGGCGGGCTTTTTTTTGGTTCTTGGCTTTATAGGGATATTTCTCCCCATCCTGCCGACAACCCCATTTATCCTCCTTTCAGCTTTGCTCTATGCCAAAAGTTCGATCCACTTCTATAACTGGTTAATGAATCATCGTTTCTTTGGTCCACCTCTTCGTGACTGGAAAGATTCGGGCAGCATTAACTTATATGCAAAAATTTTGGCGATATCTATTATGACTTTGACGATTGGGCCGACCGTAACCTGGTTGATCCCGCTGTGGCCAGTGAAAATTTTGGTAGCACTTATTGGTATTAGTGTGGCTCTTTTCGTTGCTACCAGGCCTCTACCATCGAGGCAGAAACCATGATCGGGAATTGGTGTGCGAGCGGAGTATTACTTCATTTCGAAGCCTCGGTGCAGGAATAGAATGTCAGTCCTATTCCTGCAGTCTCAGCAGACGCCTAAACTTTTTCAGCTAAATTTAATAAAAAAGCCCAGATCGTTGCCGTTTCTTTCAAACTCTCGAATCGGCCAGAAGCCCCTCCATGACCGGCATCAAAGTTCGTTTTAAAGAGGAGTTGGTTATTGTTCGTCTTCATTTCCCTCAGTTTAGCGATCCATTTTGCTGGCTCCCAATATTGTACCTGAGAGTCATGGAAGCCTGTTGCTACAAATAAATGGGGATAATCTTGAGCCGTTACATTGTCATAGGGCGAATAGGAAAGCATGTAATCATAAAATTCCTTGATATTCGGGTTTCCCCATTCATCGTATTCAGCAGTCGTTAGAGGGATGCTATCGTCTAACATGGTCGTGACAACATCTACGAAAGGCACCTCAGCAATGGCACCATGAAAGACCTCTGGAGCCATATTGATGACGCTACCGACCAATAAACCACCAGCACTGCCACCCGATGCATATAGTCGATCATGTGCAGTGTACTTTCTTTTTACAAGATCTTTACCAACATCGATGAAGTCAAAGAATGTATTTTTCTTTTTTAGCAGCTTACCATCATCATACCAGTGTCGTCCCATTTCAGAACCACCTCTGATATGGGCGATGGCATAAATGAAGCCCCGATCAAGCAGGCTAATCCGGCTAGTGCTGAACCATGGTGACATACTATAGCCATAAGACCCATAAGCATACAAAAGCAGCGGTGCTTTGCTATCAAGAGCGATGTCTTTTCTATAAACGATTGAGACGGGAATTTTTTCACCATCGCGAGCTTCAGAAAAGATGCGCTCTGTTTTGTATAATGATTTGTCATAGCCGGAAGGAATTTCCTGCTCTTTCAGCAATTCTTTTTCTTTCGTGATCATATGATAATCGATCACTGATTCTGGAATATGCATGGACTCAAAGACAAAACGAAGCTTGTCTGTCTGGTAATCATAGTTACCTGATAACGAAACAGCCCATGTTTGCTCACCAAAATCGATGAGGTGTTCTTGTTTGGTCTCGCGGTTTATAACTCTCAACCAATTGAGGCCATTTTTCGTTTCTTCAATAACGATATGAGATGCAAAAACCTCTACGTCTTCTACCAAGGTATCTTCTCTGTGGGGATACCATTCTTGCCATTGGCTTCGGTCCCAGTTTTGGTCACTCGTAGTCATGATTTTAAAATTGCGGGCATCATCATTACTGATAATATAAAATTCGTGTCCCGCATGGGCTACGAAGTACTCATGACCTCGGTCACGGGTTGCAAATATTTTGAAAGGCCCTTCAGGCTTCAGAGCATCGAGAAAGTGGTTTTCCGTAGTTAATGTGCTGCTCGATACCAGCTGAATGTACTTACGTGATTTGGTTAGTGAAACACCAATCCTAAAGGTCTCATCCTTTTCTTCGAAAACCAATTCGGCCTCGCCATCAAGCTTTTGACGGTATAACTGGTATGACCTTAGTGTCTCAAGATCTTGCTTTGTATAGAATAAAGTAGCATTGTCCATGGCCCACACCACATTGCCAGTCATATTTTCGATGGGCTTTATCAGTTCTTTACGGCTCTTAATATCGATCACATGAAGAGTGAACAAGTTTCTTCCCTGTGTATCTAAGGCATATGCTAATTTCTTGCCGTCGGGGCTCACTTTTGCAGCAGCTAGATTCGTAAAATCATGGCCTTTTGCCAGTTCATTCACATCAATGTATATTTCTTCTGTCGCATCAAGGCTAGTTTTCCGGCAGTAGATTGGGTACTCCATCCCCTTTTTTTCTTGGACGTAGTAGTAGTAACCATCTTTCTTGATTGGAACAGACCTGTCATCTTCTTTTATCCGGCTTTTCATTTCTAGAAATAGTGATTTTTCCAGACCATCTAGATGAGCCATTTCCTGAGCGGTATAAGCATTTTCTTCTTCCAAGTATGCCTTTACTTCTGGATTCTTTCTCTCGTTTAACCAAAACCAAGGATCTTGGCGCACATGATCATGTTTGCTGAGTTCATGGGGAATCTTTTTTGCTTTGGGTGGAATGATATGATTCATAGGCTTCCTTGTAGCGTAATAAATGCCTGCGCAGGCTGTCAGCAGCACTGTCCAGGTGATCAGATGGGTTAGTTTTAATTTCATAGACGGTGTCACTTTCTTAAGCGCAAAGAAGACAAAATGAGTGGTCCGCAAGCATAATGATTAGCAAAGTTTCCTGCTCTCAGAAAGGCTTTTTAAGCCACTTTGGTTGTGCTCTCGGTAAAGCTATATGCAGATGTCAACTAGGCTTAGGGTGGGGCATGGTCGAAAAAACGGTGTTGCAAATGTCATGGTAGGGCCATAAGATTTTGTGGTAATTTCCAGGTAACATCCTAGATCAATGAGGAGTTTTTCATGAAGATGCTATGGGCCGCTTTTCTTTTATTTTTACCCCTATCTCTATTGGCTAGACCCTATGGAATGGGGAAGCCTCATGGTGGAGCTAAACCATCGAAAAATATTCATCTGGCCTCCGGAACTTTAGTTCTTGATGGTGCAAAAGATGTCGTAACAGCGGCTAAAGGTATTAAAACATTATTCTTGGTGGTCTATGAATCAGGCACCAGGATGCCATATGGAGCCAAAAAAGTGGTGCTGACCAAGGATGCTGTTGGCTCCTTTTATAAGTTTAAGTTGGGCACTGACAACATTCAAATGATGCGAGGGGGCGTTGCTCCTGCCAAGCTCAAAATCAAGGCGCGCCTTGATAAAGATGGCAGTGCCGGACCCGATTCTGTCGGCGATGTAGTAGGGATTATTGATGGTGTAAATGTAGGGACCGGTAAATTAACATTAAAGCTGAAACAGGTTATGAAATAGCCTTATTTATCAATGGTCTTGCCCCCCCAATTTAATAGTGAATAATACTGTGATTTAAATTGGCGACCATAAGTATCTGTAATAAATAGTAATTATAGGTCTTATTAACTGTATCTTAAATTAGCCGATAAGATTTTTATAGGATGCAAGTTTAATTTGGGCGTATTGGGGGCTAACTATATGAAACTATATGTAATACCTCTTGTTTGTATTTTGACTACGGGCTGTATGCAAGAAGAGCTGGGGCCTCTTGACAGGGCGTCTCCGATGGAAGAACTAAGCCCATGGGATGATGAAGAACAAACCGAGCATATACTTGTTGCTGAGTCAGCAATTCCTGCTCTGCAGATAGATTGTTCCGTTACTAGAGCTCTTTCTTTATATGATCCAACCACCGAAATGGGTTGCGTTGCTCATGTCAACGGTAAAAAAGTTGACTTATCTGAAGTGAGTGAAGATTGGCAATGGAGAATTGAAACTCGCAGAGAAGAAATAGTGATTACGGAAGAAGAGATGGATGGTGAGAGATGGCATGTTTTGTATACCTTCTCAGAAGATCCGTCAGCAACGAATATTCAGACACTGGAGTCCTTTGTTCGGTTAACTTATTTACCTACAGGGCACTCTAAAGCTCGACAGATTGGAAAAAATTTGAGTTTGCGAACAGCAATGCCACTATCGGATTAACCATGATTCAATGACAAAGATAAAAGATAACATCTAGGAGCGACGTTAGTTCGCTCCTTTTTTTTGTATCAGGTTAAAACGTGTTGTTACCAATTCATAGATGTCCCTGATCATGGCGCAAGGCCATAGGATCATGACAAACCAGCTGCCGATAAGTAAAGCTGTAAATAGGTCAAACCACTTTCCCTGTATCATTCTATGGATGTAGTTATCGTAGATTGTTAACCACTTACCCCCCCGCCCAGGGTGATTTAAACCGCAGAAAACATCCAGGAGAAACCATAGCTGCCAGAAGTTTTGTTTGGCGAAGTTACCTAGTTGTAAAAGGCTTGCAAATATCTGCTTCATGTTCCCGCTTAACAAGCTGGCGCAAGCCGAATGATAAAATGGTCTTAGATTTAAGCGATTCGTTTCGGACTGGATGCGATAAATTTGCTGAGCATTGGTAAAGAATTGATGTCTGCCGGCAAATAGCATCCCCATAATTATGCTCATAAGAATATACAATTGGAACTTACCTTCTTGCTCGAACCTGCGACCTGAAGTATGCAATCGATGAGGTAAAAGGATCCATTGACCCTTGTTCCAGATCTTTTCTCCCAGGATCTGATCTTCCATAAAGGGCAGTTTGTCGGGGTAACATCCCAGTTGATTGAAAAAGTTTCTGCTGATCATTAATCCTTGATCGCCGTTGATTGACCATCGTCGTCCCATCGTCGTTTTACTCTCCAGAAAACGCCAGAAGAGTTTGCTTTGTGACCACTGATTTGGTTGTTTAGGGTAAGGTTCTTCTCTCATAAAAAATAGAGGAAAATGGCCCGCTATCATATCTGAGTTCTGGGTGTGAAGCTGCTCTGTAAATGTTTCTATAGCATCCTTCAGCAGTGATTTGACGAATAGTCGGGAGTCACAATGGAGAAAGCAGAGTATGTCGTTACTGGCGCAATTTGATCCTGCATTCATTTGTCGTGCCCTGCCGGGTTTACTCGAGATTAACTTTATTTTGAAAGGATTTTTGGTTTTTTGTAGCCATTCTTCTGCCAGATCGAGCGTATTATCGGTAGAACCCCCATCGACAAGGATGAGTTCAAAGTTTTCGATTGATTGATGTACAAGGTCATTAAGTAAATATGGTAATGCGCTGGATTCATTAATGACAGGTACAATAATTGAAATTGATTTCATCTGCGCTCCTTGATTGCGCTCATACTAGATTTTCCTGAAGGATCATGCAAACCTAGAAATTTTTGCATAGGGCAGTTTCTTTTTATGACTGTATGGAAAGAAGCTTTGGTTTTAGCTGCTTGAAATATTTAACCCGAATCATTCATTGTGTAAGGTGTGACCGCCATTGCTTTTGTAACCCATTGATCGGGCACAATGAAGTACCATTCGCCATCACCGCTAGCGGCATTATAACAATGAAAGGGCCTACTCTGGTGTGGCGGTGAGATTGCCTTCCAATCCTGTTCAATGGTGTTTGCGAGTTCAGAACTCTTTAAAAAACGACCTTCAGGGGTTGGATCCAGCCATTGATTTCGTTCTGGAACAATCCATTTAGCAATATTAAATTTATCATGACTACTGCGCAGCTGGTTCCACTCAGACCAAGTCAGCCAGTGACCGTAATAATGATTGGGATGAGCAAATGTTATATGCGAAGGTTTTTGGGACGCTCCAAAAGGATAGTATAATCTACCCGTAACGAACCAATGTCTTTTCAATTTCTTGACAGATAGCTCACTCTTCAGTGATCTTTGAGTGAGAAGCTTACGCAGAGTATCCTGGCCCTCTGCGGTCGTGCTTAATTTGCATTGGTGGTTCCAGAGTCGAAAAGCTTTTTTCTGTAATTGATCACCCAGATTAGGTCCAGGCCAGCAATAGTCGTTTTTTTGAGGGATGCCGAGGTAATATTTAACTGCTGTTTCCAGATGAATAAGGTGACCTTGCCTCAAATCTTCATAGATAAAGTCGAATTCTCCGAGGGTCTCCTTACCCTTATATACCTGAATATTTTTGCCATATAGTTTCACATCAGGATGGTTTTTTAGCCAGAATTCCCACAAGCTTTCAGCCCTTAAGCCTAGCCTTCGGGACTTAATCTTTTCGAGGTGTTTAATTAAGGGGCTGGGTTCGTGATCCAGTTCATGCAGCCATGCAGTGGTGAAATGACAAGGACCATTATTTTGAGTTTCATGATCGTCTGTCAAAAGCAGTGAACCCGAACAGGTGAACCATAGTTGTCTTACCTCGGAGTTATTAAACTTTGGGATGGTTAATGGTTCACTCTCCATACATCCAGAACTTCCTGCCATAGGGTTAATGGTCTTTGAATTAGATTAAATATAGTTTTAACGAATTGGAGAGGCACAAGATAGGTCATTTGCAAAGCATTGGGGCTGTCGGTTGCCGTGGATACGTCAGGTGTTCGGCTTAACAAGGTTCTCTACTAACACCGTTGAACGTAGTATGAATAAAATCAAACACTTAAGAATATACGAAGCTTTATATTAATATTGACTGAGATAACTATATTAATATATATGATGTTTTATATTAATATAAACAATCGATGATATTAATATATTAATTTTTCATCTTCGGGAAAGCAACTATGGGTCGCAGCGGTAAGCATTTTTCAAGAAGTTCAAAGAGGCATGAGAAGGATCATCCAGCTCAAGTGCTGCCGTTGAACATAACTGGTGTGGCCTATGGAGGCAAAGGACTTGCGCGGCAGGATGGTAAAGTTTACTTCGTCCCCCATACTATTCCTGGAGATAGTATAGAAGCGATCGTTACCAAATCTAAGTCAAGGTTCGCAGAAGCAAAAGTAGCGAAGTTTCATAAGCCTAGTGCTTTGAGGGAAGACAGTCCATGCCCGCACTTTGGTGGTTGTGGGGGATGCAGTTGGCAAGATGTTAGTCTCTCTCAACAAAAAGCTTGGAAGCTGGAATTTATCCAGTCTGCGTTCAGCAGAATTGCGAAGCTAAAAGATATACCCCAGATTCGCTGGGGCTCAAAAGCCTCTGCCACCCAATATCGTAACCGCATTCGGTTACGATGCAGAGTTGGTAAAAAAGGCTATTTTGAATTTGGTTATCATCAGCGGGGCAGCCATCAATTTTTGCCGATCGATATTTGCACCATTGCTGATCGTCATATTCAGCAGCTGATTAATCATATGATTGGGGTAAAGGCTCCTGAAAATTGGAAAAATTTGTTTCAGGTTGAGGTCCAGGTTATTTGTCTGGATGGAGCGGGAAGGGATGATCACGGCCTGCTAATCACTCTTTATAAAGATCAATATAAAGATAGAGTTTCATTTAAAGAATTAATCCCACTTTTTCGTGCTGTGCCCCTTGTTCAATGGGCGGGGACAGCGGCGGAAGGTCTGGATGCTCCTTGGTTTAAGTTGGATCAACAATGGGGACTGAATTATTATACCCGCCCCGGTCAATTCCAGCAGATTCACTTGGAGAATAATCAGATGCTTCGGGATGAGGTCCGTGAACAGGTCCGAAAAAAATTAGGTCCCAGAACCAGCAGAAGAGTTTTGGATGCATATTGTGGTAGCGGGAATTTATCTTTGGGTTTGGCTGCTGATGGCTATGATGTGACTGGCTTTGAAAGCAATCCAAATGGTATTGCGACGGCAGAATATAATGTCACAAAAAATAACCTTACTTCGTGTCATTATTTCGTGTCAGATGGTTCGGATGCTCTGGAAACCATGGCATCTGAAAAACAGAGTTTTGACCTTGTCATCGCTGATCCTCCTCGCGAAGGTATTGGTCAAGCCATTGACTATTTGTTGGATATTGATACCGATTATCTTCTATTGGTGGGCTGTGATCCGACGACTTTAGCTAGAGATGTTGGTAAATTAGTCGCCGGAAATTATGTTCTTGAAGAGTTAGTAGCCTTTGATTTTTTCCCCCATACTTGGCATATAGAAACATTGGCTGTTCTTCAGCGCACTAAGCAAACTTATCACTAGCCTGTTGGAAACTTTCCCGGCTAACGACTCTATCTTTGTAATCTAGAATCTTTTTTGATTCGATAGGTACCTTGAAGCGTTCCGCCCATTGCAGGGTTTGAGCTGCCATAATATCCACAGCAGTAAAGCTTTCACCCACAAGGTAAGAAGTATTTAGCCCTGCGTCTAGAGCTTTTAGGGCCTTGTTCCATTCAAACAATGCAGTTTCTTTCATATCAGGCTGACGGTAGGTTTTGGGCAATGCAAATTTATGTTTAGCCATGGTCCATAAGGGTTGTTCAAGCTCGGACATAACAAAGAACATCCATTGATCATAAATGCTTAGTTCATTTGTTGCCTGAGGTATCAGTTCTTTCTCTGGAAATTTTCTGGCAATGTGATTGCATATCGCTGCAGATTCAAAGAGTTTAAGGTCTCCATCAACTAGAGCAGGAACTTTACCATTAGGATTGATTTCTAAAAACCAGTCGCTATTGAAATCAGGTGGGCTTAGCATCTTGAGTTCATATTGAGCTCCTACCTCTTCAAGAAGCCATAGTGTTCGAAAAGATCTTGAATTGGCAAAGCCATAAAGTTTCATTGTGCATCTCCTGTAGACTACTTTTGGTTTTCATTTAGGATAATCAAACAGGACGGAGCCCGCACCTTTATTTTTTATGGCCAATTCTTTCATTTGCAAATCTAGTTAAGCACTGATATTAACGAAATAATACCTGTTTCTGTTTGGCGACATTCAGGAGGTTGGGTGATTTTACTCATACCTCCATCAGCGAAGCTATGAAATCATAGTAAGAGAGACTTCGCAGTTTTGTGAATGGGGAATGAGTATGCTTACAGAAGCTTTGCCGATCGATATATTTGTATCGGTGCGGTTTGCAGAAAGACCTATCCAAAAAATCATTGATGAATGGCGGATAGAAGCAGGGGACATACAGAAAATCATTGTGACTCATTTCAAAGAAATGGGCATTTACCAGGTCGAACCTAGGCTTGAAGATTCGACGATGAAGTTTATTCTTTTTTTATTGGAAAATTCTCCAGAGATTGTTCGCATGATTGAGGAGATGAGGCAGCAAGAGAAAAAACGTCAAATTTCTAGAAGGTTGCATGAAGGCTAAGTCTGACTTGAGCCGCCATTCCCATATTCCTATTATCACAATTTAATTTTCCTAAATTGTCCAATCGGCCAATTATAGCAATACAAAATGTCAAGAAACATGAAGGCAATCTGTTTTGTCGTCTCTGTGTGAGAGGCGATATTGTAGTTCACGGGGTATTAGTACCAAGTGGTATTGCCTTTGTTGTGTTGATGTTATCACCGAATTAGGAAGGTAAACTATGAAATTAAGCAAAACCCTAGCATTGTCCTCTTTGGTCCTTGGCTCGTTGATCGGGTGCGGGCAAGCAACTCAGGACTCCAGCTTAACCGTCAGCAACGGACAAGACATAGATGAGTCTGAATATCCTGCCGTTGTAATGCTATATGATGCAGCTAAAGGAGCATTGTGCACAGCTACTTTCGTAACCGATGATACTGTCCTGACTGCCGCTCACTGCACAATGGGTGGTGAAGTTGTTGATAAGAAAACCGGGAAAGTAGATCACAGCATTCAACTGGTTAGAATGTTAGACCCCAAAACCCGTAAGGTAAAAGTTTTAGCAGAGTCGGTTGAAATATATCGTCACCCAAAATGGGATGAAGCCTTTAAGACTAAGCAAGTTAATGAATATGACATAGGCACCATTAAATTTCCCACAGGCACAGCAAAAGCTGTTGCTGAGATTGGTGATACACCTTCAAGAGGTGATGAAATCACTATTGTTGGTTACGGCTTAAACTATGTTCCTAGGAACCAAAATGATATCGATCCTTCTAGCGTTGGTGTAAAACGCAAAGGAACTAACGACGTTAGCATGCTAAATGGTGGGTTTATTTACTTCTTCGGCAATACTAAGACGACAGATGGCGATGGCACTAACGTAAATGCAGCACCTGGCGACTCTGGCGGCCCGATGTTTAATGAAGCCGGACAATTGGTAGGCGTCACTTCTGGTGGCGGCAGGTTGTTAGGACGTGGTGTCTCTTTGTACATCGACCTTAAATCTGAGATGTCTAAAAACTTCTTGAACTCTAGGGGTCTAAATCTTTAAAATCTTTCCCGGAAGCCATACCGGGGAGGGCTAGATGACACCGTTAGAAGAATTACTTTCGGCATTAAGTTTAAAGCAAGTAAAAGATTTTCATTTTGAGGGCAAACCCATTGATTTAGGGTTTGGCCGTCTCTACGGAGGGCATGTATTAGCGCAGAGTTTGGCGGCAGCCACTCAGACTGTTTCAGCAGACCGGCTAGTACATTCTCTTCATGGATATTTTCTGCGTATTGGTAGTGACAAAGATCCGATTACCTATGAAGTTGATCCTATAAGGGATGGTCGGTCTTTCTCAACGAGGAGAGTCGTAGCCATTCAAAATGGAAAAGCGATTTTCAATATGTCATGCTCTTTTCAGATTCAGGAAGAGGGTTTCGATCACCAGATTTCTATGCCCTACGCTCCAGCACCGGAAGATATAAAGTCTGATCTTGAAGTTTCAAGGGATTACGTTGATAAGATTCCTTTGGCCTTGAGAGACAAGTTTACCTGTGATCGTGCCATTGAGATGAAAAGCATCGGGCGGATTAATCCGTTTCACCCCATCAAGCAACAGCCGGAGCAATTTGCATGGTTTAAGGCGAGTGGCCCTGTTCCTGATAATCAAGCTTTGCATCGCTGTCTTCTTGCTTATACTTCTGACTTCACTTTGATGGGAACGGGAATGAGACCTCATGGGGTTTCTTTTGCTCAAAAGAACATGCAGACTGCAAGTCTGGATCATGCCATGTGGTTCCATCGGGATATTGATATGAATTCATTTTCTCTTTATGCGATGGATGCTCCCAATGCATGCGGTGCTCGGGGTTTTAATCGAGGTAATATTTTTCTGCGTAATGGGAAGTTGGCAGCCTCTGTTACTCAAGAAGGACTCATGCGTCAGTGGCCAGATTCATCTGGTTGAGTCTGGGGTCAAAGCTTTTGATGATGATGCTCTAAGTCTTTAGTTGGTATCGTCGTATCATTAGGATTCAGTTCTGGAATGGTTGGATGGCCCCTGGGTAAATATCGGTGGCGGTCATTTTTAGGATAAGAATGCCAACTATTAGGTGTCGATAAAAGAAGTTGCCCAGATATTTGATGATATATTAGTAAAAATAAAATCGCTGCTACCATACCAAACATGACCAGTCGTGATATCCCCCGAGGATGAAAACGGAGCCATTCATGACAGTGGCAACATTTTTTTGCCGAAGCAGTAATGGTTTGTGCACAATATGGACAGGGTTTAATGATCGGCATGAATTCATATCCTGGTTGAGCATGTTCTGATAAGCCTTGCTAATATCTATACTAACAGGCTGCATGCGAAAAGGGCAGTAACCTTACTGTTCTTTGATACTATTTATATTAATTGCCAAGCATTTTGTTGATCCCACCTAGCAGGGTATTTGCGACTTCGGCGCAGGCTGATTCATCCCCACATTGATGTAAAGTGTCTCTGGGGTAGGCTACCATTTGTGAGGCTTCAGGGGTTTGATCGTCAATATGGACTTCAGCTTCTTCGAAAGCAGTTGCTCCGGAAAATGCGGGTTTAATTGATTGATGGCAGCCTCCACAGTTAGTTTGCTTGACCACAGGGAGTAGATGGGCTTTATAGGCTCCATCATTCAGACCAGTTAGGCTGGTATCGACTGGTTCATTGTTGGCGTCGCCAACCACCACAGGGTCGATTTTATCTGCTCCTAATGGCGGAGCATCAGCTGGCGTTCCCGGAGGGCTGCAGGCTATTGCAAGAAAAATGAGGCAAAGCATCAATTTCATTTAAAGTCACCCCGGACGATCATGGTAATTAACTTCCTTAACCCCTATCGGTAGAACAGCTGATAATTTAAGGACTTTTTTGTTTAATTGATTAAAAAAAGGAAGCTTAGTTGGTAACGGTCTGATAGTATTAAGAAAAAATAAAGATTGGGGGGTGCCATGAACCTTATTCTTAATAACTATCTGTTATTATTTGGTAATAGTCAGGTGTCATCAGAATAGAATATAGGGGTGTCTTGATGGCTAGTTGACATTGGCACGCCTTCGTTCTAAAAGTTGGCCCTTCGGTCAAGACTGATTAAGAAGAATCGATTCAACTCGAGAGGTTATTCTATTGCGAAATATCGGTTTACATAACTTGTTATTTTCCTTTGTCTTTTTGGTTTCCTGCGGTCAGCCCCAAAATGAGGCTTCATCTGTGGATGTTATATTTAACGGTTCGCTTACTGACTTCAATGATATCCCTGGGTCAGATTCTGAGCGTTTGGTAAAATCCATTGGTATGATGGGGGCTGAAGCGGGGCTATGCACTGCGACTCATATCGGTGATGGTTTCGTTCTTACGGCGGGCCACTGTGTAAGGACGGATCGATGCGAACCTGATTACCAGGTGACTTGGGGGCGCACTGCTAGGAGGCCGTCTGGCATTTTGAAATCCCGATGCACTGAGATTGTGGAACGCAGATGGGATGATGAAGTAGATTATGCGATCTATAAAGTGTTTCCAGCGCCT
>PBRN01000314.1 GCA_002725955.1 Pseudobdellovibrionaceae bacterium | reverse complement strand
CTAACCCTAATTTTAAACCCTCTCGAACATGCTTTACGCAAATATAATAATGATCCGAATATTCAACTTGCAAATAAGAATTCTAAACGGCTTCTGCGTCTTGTAAACCAACTTCTAGATTTTCAGAAAGTAGCCGCTGGCAAAAAAAAGCTCAATTTATCTGTCCTCAATCTAACAGAATTTATCAAGGTCTGCGGTGAATATTTTTTCTCTGCCTGTGAAAATAAGAAAATCAAGTTTTCTATCTGCGTCGAAGACAAGCAATTAGATAGCAATAGTCCTTCGATGTGGATCTTAACGGAAGTAGATGCGCTCGAAAAAATGATATTCAATTATCTATCTAACGCATTCAAGTACACACCCACTAATGGTATGATTGAACTAGGAATAGAATTTAAAAAAGATATGGTCAGGTTATATGTAGATGACACGGGACCTGGAATTTCCAAGGAAAAACAGAAACAGTTATTTCAAATATTTAGCCAGCTTGATGAATCCACCACCAGAAAATTTGAAGGTACAGGCCTAGGCTTAGCATTAGTCAAATCACTAGCGGAAGAAATGTCGGGTAAAACTGGCGTCGAGAGTGAAGTTGGTAAAGGTAGTCGGTTCTGGATTGATTTCCCTAAGATTGATGAAATAAAGAAGATAATTGATCTATTGATCGTAGACAATGATCCAGTCCAGCTAAATCTTCTATCTAGCGCAATATATGACAATGAACAGTTAAAAGACATTTCGATAGAAACCAAAACTAATGCCAAAGACGCCTCCCTTTACATGCAGAAAAATACTGTTCGCTGCATACTCTCGGACTATAACCTAAATCATCGTGACAGTTTAAGTTTGCTTGAAGAAGTAACAGCAAAGTACCCCCAAACAAAACGAGTCTTGATGACCGATGGTAACGATATGGAGATTATAGAACAAGCCGTCAACCATGGAGCAATCGATAAGCTATTTTCTAAAAACTTCGAACCTTCAGAGTTAATCTCATCAATAGCCATATTAATCGGAGACAGTCAAATAAAGCCCACAGAAACGATAGAAAACATTGAAATCAAGCCCTGGTTACTCGAAGAAGCTGGTGGGCAAGTTAAAGAAATGAACATGCATGATGAGGCAGATCATGTTTCCCTAAATAAAGACGAAAATCTGCCATTAATATTGGTGGTAGATGATGTTCCAGACCTAAGAACCCTTATTGCCACTGATTTAAGAAACAAAAACTACCGCGTGATTACAGCTAATCAAGGCAAACAAGGCTTCGCATTAGCAAAGACTCATAAGCCTGATCTGATTATCACTGACTGGACAATGCCAATCATGAATGGGCCTCAGCTGATAGAACAAATCAATAAAGATAGTAACTTAGGTGGAACGCCGATCATATTACTGACTGCCAGAAGCGATGAAGAAAGCCGAATGATAGGGACAGAAATTGGCGCTGATGCTTTTCTGGGAAAACCATTCAATGAAAAAGAGCTACTCAGTATTGTAAAAAATTTGCTGTCTCTTAAAGAAAATGAGCGACTAGTCAGAAAACTCAATATAGAACTGACTGAAAATGTATTAAAGCGTTATCTACCGCCTGTTTTAGTGGATCAAATTATCAATGGAACAGCAAGCATCAACGCCAATCCTAAAATCACTACTGCAACTATTTTATTTTCGGATTTAGTTGGCTTCACCCAATTAAGCAGTGATATCAGAGTCACCAAAATCTCACGTATTCTAAATTCTTACCTGGAAACTATGAATGAAATTATATTCGAGCACGGAGGTACTGTTGATAAATTTATTGGGGATTCTATTATGGTCATTTTCGGCGCCCCAAAAGATACCAACCCTCGAGAGCAGGCTGAGCAATCTGCCCGTTGCGCTCTAAACATGCAAGCTGCTATGGAAGATTTAAACGCACAATGGATAGGCGAAGAAATTCCAAAATTGCAAATGAGAATAGGTATTCACCAAGGGCCTGTCATGGTGGGAAATTTCGGTTCAAAACGTCGTTCTGACTACACTGCTATCGGACCAACTGTGAATAAAGCTTCTCGGATTGAAAGTCAATGTGCACCTGGGCAAGTATATATTTCAGCTCAAATTTGTGATTTTCTTGATGAAGCACTAGCCGAAAAAGTCGGGGACTATAATCTTAAAGGCCTTCAGGGCACCCACTCGCTATTCAAATTAGCAGGTTAGGCATATCAGCATAAAGATAGGATCAAAAATTATGTCTCCTACGGGATCCAAAATTATGTCTGAGGCTGGAACGAGACTTGATAATGGCTAGGCTACATGAACATTAGCCTTATTTACCACACGGTAATATCATCTAGTCCGATTCATCAGACTAAATGAAACTCAGATGAATCATGAGTTCTTTATCTTATACTAGATTTTTTAATGAGATAGCAGTTCTTTAACACCTGATATATCTTCACGCAGTCCAAAACCAATCTCAACCCGCCTAGACATTTTACAGTCGTAGACGCCACATCGTCCTGGAGCATAGTTTTTACCAACCGTATCTTGCTTGTGAATCGGCTTCGAAAAGCCAACTCCTGAAACAGAAACTAACCGTCTGAATTGATTCTTATTTTGAAAAGAACCAAACTCTTTATCGAATACATAATCTGCAACGGCATTAGCACGATTTAAACTCAACTTTAAATTAAATTTATAAGCGTCACCTGAAGCTAAATGAGGATCTACAGGCTGTTTTTTGTAGCTGGGTGAAGCGTGACCAACAATATTGATTTCTGTGATCAAGTGACTAATTTTAGGATCCCCCAGCAACTCTTCAGCATAGACTGGGATCACTGTTTGGAGTTTGTCTTCCATCTCCTTTTGTAAAGCCGAACTCGCATTGGCAAAGAGATAACTTTCATCCGAACGCAAATAGATTTTTCCTGTTTTTTTATCAAGGGCGACATCAATCCCCAAATTTTTAAACCGATCAGCCATTTTTGTGGCAATCTTTTTACGAAGCTTTTTATGATACGACTGGGTTTGCAACTTCTTGATTTCGTCGTCTTTATTCTCCATTGCCGCACTGAGATCGGTTAACTCTTTATTCAAGTCTTGATTAGCAAAATCTTTTAGCTTTAGATTCTTTTCTCTATCCTTAACAGCCAGATCCAGCTCACCCGTTTTTTCACGTTCTTTCACTAAATCATCATTTAGCTTTTTGATCTCTTCATCACGCATAACCACTATATTACTAATATCAGATAATTTATCCTTAAGTTTTCCGTTTTCAACACCCAACGCTTTGTTACTAGATAGTTTGGTATTTAACTTCATATCTAGTCCTCGTACAGTTGATTTTTCCGTGTCGAGAGCCATATTTTTTTCTCTAACAGTAGATCTCAATTCTTTTATTTTTTGTTTTAATGAGTCATTTTCATGAACATAGGATTGCACTGTGGCATCACTGTTAGCTATCTTTAAATTCAGATTTTCAATCGTTTGATTATTTTCAGTTAATACCTGCTTATTGTTTGCCAAGATATTTTTCTGATCTGAAATAACAGAATTTAGTTTCTCAACCTTACTTTTTAAGCCTTGTGTTTGCTTCACTTCAGATGTCATATCAGTTATCTTGCGTTCCCGGTTTTGCAGATTATTCTGTAATTTCTCTATCATTTCATTTAATTGCATCACATTTTCTTGCTGTTCACTAATTTTGACATCCTTTTCTGCAGCTGACTTTTCAATCGCTTCGTAGGCAGCAGATTTGTTTTTTTGATCGCGGAGAATATTTTCTACCATATTGCGATGACTTTCCATTTGCTGAGTAAAATCTGCAATTTCTCTTGATCTTTCTTCGATAACTTTCTGCACACTTTCCATTTCAGCTAAAGAATCCTCTAGCAAAACTTCACTTTCTTGGGCTCTTATTCTATCTTCTTGAGGAACCTTACCTTCAACGAAGTCTTTATATTGCTTATTCACTTGAAGACTCTGAAATTTCGCCAAGCTATGTTTTAGCCCTACAACGACAAACATAATCAAAAAGATAATGGCTAAGGAAGTAAACAGATCAGAAAAAGAAGTCCAGACTGATCCACTCGAGTCCTGACTCTTATGATGCATATGTGATTTTCTAGAATCATTCGGTCGCATATAAAACGCCCTCCAGAGTCGTCTATCGGATTATACAATCTAGTTGTGAACAGAATAACTTTAAGGGGCTATTTTGTTTTTTGTTTTTATTTTATTTTGTTCTATCTAACTTTTTAAGATGGTGGACTATAGAAAATAGACATTATACGCCAAAAAGGGCTATCAAGCAGCACCTCAGGCCGAGGGCAATTAATACCTTTGGTCCGTCAAAAAAAAATGTTAATTATATCGGTTATAACCAAAATTTGAATGGAGAAATATTGTGGGTGAACTGATTTGTAGTACTGAGCAAACCGTGGGTTGCGTATCGATTATGCTAATCATTAAGGTCTTAATTACCGCTTTTCTTGCTGTATTATTTCTCCAATCGGGCCTTGATAAGGTTTTCGACCGGAAAGGTAATATGGAATGGCTCACAGGACATTTCGCCAACTCACCCTTCAAAAACATGGTGTCAGTCAATCTTACGGCCGTCACTATTTTAGAATTAGCGGCTGGCCTACTTTCTGGTCTAGGTGCCTTGCAGCTTATTTTTACAGGTGGTAGCTCGCTAGCATTCTTCGGGATATTACTATCAGCCGTGTCAATTCTTTGCCTATTTCTTGGTCAACGACTGGCCAAGGATTATGTGGGAGCTGCCGTATTAGTGAATTATTTTATCCTTTGTATTCTCGGCCTTTATTTTTTAGCATAGTTTCTGATAAATGCCATCCATGTGGTCATCCGGTATCATATCCGGGCTGACCAACCGTGGTTGTTCCCTCTGTTCCGAAAGCTTCTTTAATTAATATTTCTAAGCCCTTACATCTTTGAGTAGCTATGACAAAAGTCAATTAAAAGTTGGGGTTTTAAGACTAGAATTGGACTATGCCATCTAAGGATGATCAGCTATAGTATCTGAGTAGTCCGCAACATAGGAATCATGCCGTGAATCATAGTTAAAAAGGTTTATCATGGAATCCCGATCCGTCATTACCGAATCAGTAGCTATTGCCAATCAGGAAGATGACATGGAATCCGTGATCAATCTTATGATTGAAAAGAATATTTCCAGCGTGCTGGTTGCAGATGATAAAAAAAATATAGTTGGTATCATTACTGAAAGAGACATTGTCTCGAAATTCACCTTAATTTCAAAAGAAGACAAACTTCAGGCAAAAGTTTTAACAGTTATGACCAGACCTGTTCATTTTGTTAGACTAGACCATCTAGACCAGGATATTGCTGATCTGCACACTCAACATAACTTTAGACACTTTCCTGTCTTAATAGATGAAGCTCCCCAAGTAAATAACTTAGTCGGTATGTTAACTTCCACTGACATCTTTCGCATGTGGATCAATAATGAGAGAAGCCTCATCAAAGAAGCTCTTGAGCCCAGGATCGGTAAAATAGCATTAATCATGAGCCACAAGATCAATAGAGCAAGGTTTCGTAAAATGCTGCAAAGACTCAATTGTGAAGTGGAAGATGCAGATGACTTTTTTGCTGTCTTAAAAAAAGCACGGAAGAAAAATCTTTTGACTATTTTTGATTTAGATGACAGTTATGGACTGAAGTTCGGAGAGCTGCTTAATATGGCTCTGACCACAGGCAGCTACTTGGTTTTCATCACATCAAGAACGGAGGTGGCTGCCGAGTTTAAACAAAGGCTGAAAAATGATCGTCATCACATTCTAATCAAGCCTATAGACTTCAGCTATCTGCAGTTCTTACTGCATGAGAACCAGCGAGCAACAAGCGACAATTAACATGAGCCGTTATCTATGATACTGCCGACCAAGTTAACTTCAGATTGATAACCATCAGGCTCTGCACAATCCATTGAGAACAAAAAAAACCGAAAAAAGGTAAAAGCAATGACGAAAAAAATTATATCTCTGCAAAAAAGCTTTATTCATGGAGCATATGTTTCCTCTGAAAGTGGTAAGGATTTTCCCACATACAATCCTGCTACTGGTGAACTAATCTGCAATGTCCAATCCGCTGGAGAAAAGGAAATCGAGGCTGCCGTGCAAAGTGCGTGGGAAAGTCAGAAGGCATGGGCTGAAACTCCTGTCATTGAAAGAAGTAGAATCCTGCATAAAGCAGCAAGGCTATTGCGAGAAAGAAATGTTGAGTTGGCAGAACTAGAAGTGATGGATACCGGTAAGCCTATTAACGAGGCTGAAAGCGTTGATGTGTTGACCGGTGCTGATGCTATCGAGTTTTATGCCAATGCTGCAGTTGCTTTGGCCGGTGATTATAATAAAACCGACTCTGGCTTTTATTACACCCGGCATGCTCCATTCGGAGTTTGTGCCGCCATTGGAGCCTGGAATTATCCGCTACAAATTGCTTGTTGGAAATCTGCCCCAGCATTGGTAACAGGGAACAGCCTCATTTTTAAGCCGTCTGAAGTCACTCCATTGACGGCAAACTGTCTCGCTGAAATCTACAGCGAAGCAGGAGTCCCCCCGGGTGTCTTCGATGTAGTCCATGGCGATGGCACCACTGGAGCATTACTCAGCTCCCATCCCAGAATTAGAAAGATTGCGATTACAGGTGAAGTGGGTACAGGCAAAAAAGTTATGACTGCGGCTGCGAGCAACCTAAAAAATATAAGTATGGAACTGGGAGGCAAATCCCCTATCATCGTTTTTGCAGATGCAAACCTAAACGAAGCGGTATCGGGTGTCATGCTTGGAAATTTCTACACCCAGGGAGAAGTATGTTCAAATGGAACGCGAGTATTCGTTGAAGAAAAAGTTTATGAAGCATTCTTAACTTTACTCAAAGCCAGAACAGAGAAACTTCGAGTTGGCGACCCGATGGATCACGCAACTACAATCGGCGCTATGATTCACCAACAACATCATGACAAGGTTCTTAACTATATCAAACAAGGGATAGCTGAAGGTGCTAGGCTTATCTGTGGCGGCAATGACCTAAAACTAGAGGGACGTTGTGCCAAAGGCAACTTTATCAGCCCCACTATTTTTGCTGACTGCACTGATGAGATGACCATTGTAAAAGAGGAAATATTCGGACCAGTTGCTGCCATACTCCCATTTAAAACTGAAACTGAAGCGATTAAAAGGGCCAATCATTGTGAGTTTGGTTTGGCCGCAGGAGTTTTTACCCAAGAACTAACCAAGGCTCACCGAGTGGCTGACCAATTAGAAGCAGGCGTCTGCTGGATCAACAACTATAACTTAACTCCTTCAGGCATGCCTTTTGGAGGCTTTAAGCAATCCGGCATTGGTAGAGAAAATTGTGCCACTGCTTTAACCGAATACACCCAGGAAAAAACGGTCTTTGTATCAACGGATCCCATTGACTGCCCTTATGAGTGAGCTTAGAGCTCGCTCCGCTTTAACTAAAGTTGTTAGCAGTTAAACTTATGCGAACTCTTAGGAAATAAGTAAAGTTATCATCATGTTGGATTGCTGATAATTTTGCCTCCCCACTCACCTCGATGAGACTCCATCTCATGTTATAATAAGGGTAAAACAATGCTAAACCCTGGAGTCATCCCCTGCTAAAGATAATGATCTTATTCTTGGGACTTATAAGTTCAATGCCATTGGCAGCAATGCACCTTGGTGTGGGTTTTTCATCCGTGACAGACGGGAGACAGATACCTGCGCTTAATATCGGCTTTGCCCTCAAAAACAAGATGCTACTTTCAGGCATGATGGCAGGAGTAGCTACTAAAAGTTACTATCAAAGCACCTATAGCTTAAATATCCTCTGGCAGGAAAAATTCGGCAAAATGTTGCTGGGAGAGCTGAGTGGATCCCTAGGCTTTGGTGGCATTTATGGCAAAAAAGCACACCTGATTGTCCGTAAAGAAGATGCTGGCACTGACCAAGAACAAGTGGATACGGATTATGGTATTGGTCCTTCATTCAGAGTCGCTCTTTACCCGTTCAAAAAAGTTTATATCTCACTTGAATATGTTCTCACAATCGGAAGTGGTATCACTGGCAATGGTTGGGGCGAAACAGGCATTTTTGCGCTAGGGATGGAACTATGAATGTGATGAAGCGCTGCGCTACTATGTTAATTTTTTCCATTTTTCTTTTACCTGCCAATATAAGCTGGGCGAAAAAAGGTGACATAAGTATCAGTTATCATCTTGGTGAAGCCTTATCAGCAAGTAATGCTAGATTTGAATACAAAGGATTTACTCTGGGAATAGATATGCGAGGCGGTGGTTTATACAGTGGTGGTAACCTCTGGAAAGGACACAACTACGCCGGTGCTGGCGTCTATCTTTCACAATCAATTGGAATGTGCGCTTACATTGGTAGGGAATGGGCTCTAAGTATCGGCAGAATCTACACCGAATTTTGGAGCATAGGTACTGTCAATGGTCGCACTTATGCTTTAGTTAATCTAGGTATAGGGATAGCGATATGAAACCCCCGACTCCACAGAAGCTGTTTTCCAAAGCACATGGATTTATTTTTATCGTTTTTGTTCTACTTAGTACTGGCTTTCGGATTAACACTAATGCGACCTGGGATGTTGCTAAATCTGACCCTACCGTCTGGCTTGATGTGGATGGAGAAATCACAACGGAGACATTTGCTGATATCAGTTTTCCTGATGCTGAGACATCCCTTGACAATGTCGCCAGTAATGCTCAGATCTTAACCGTCATTCGCTGGATTATCAGCGACTACAATAACATTGCTACATCTTATCTGCGTCTGGCACTGCCTTCTGAAACAGATCCAAGCCTAGACAGTTCTATAGCGGCCTATAATTCTGGAGGGCGATCAATCGAAGTGGTATTTGGCAGTCCATCAGCAGCCGCTGCATCAGGCTACGCTACAACCACCAGAGAGAATAGCTATATCACTGGTTGTAAAATCGTACTTAGTCGACAGCTACTGAAATACGCAAAATCTTTTAAAAGAACACTAACCCACGAAATTGGTCATTGCTTTGGTCTAATGCACACTCATGCAGATCAGCAATCAATTATGAGCTATAGCTCAGAGTCGGGACTCCATACTCTCGGAACCGATGATCTCTCCGGTATCACCTTCCTGTATCCTAAAGAAAAGGAATATGCAGCAGAAGTTGCCACTCTTGGAATGGCCTGTGCTCGTAACGAATGACAACAGCTCTCACCAAAAAATTAACCAACCGTATTGATTAGTTAAAAAAACATATTTTAAGGTATTCCCTTAAGCAACCGATGAGCTATCAGAGGGCTGCTATCTTGTTGAAAAGCCTATTTAAAATTCGGATCGACCGCAATCCAATCAGGAGCCCAAGAGCCCGATGCACCTTATAAAAATTGCCATCTTAATCTTGCCTTTGATCTCAGGATGCAATAATGGATTATTTTCATTAGGTTCTAAAGATGAGAAGAAAGTCCCGCTACCCAATATATCTTATGATACCCATATCAAAACCATCGTTAATAACCGCTGCATAGCATGTCATGCAGAAGGTAAAGTGGGGCCATTTCCACTTGAAAACTATCAACAAGTAGCCGAATTTGCCCTGCCTGCTCTCAGCGCCATAGAACGAGGATCAATGCCACCATGGAGTGCAAAAAAAGACTGCCGAGAGTATAAAGGTGACTACTCATTATCAGAGGAAGAAAAAGTCTTATTTCGCCAGTGGGTTGATGGAGGTAAAAAAGAAAATGGTGGTGATGGCACCTATCAACCAAAAGAAATTGTTGATATCAGCCTTTCAAGAGTTGATTTAACTCTTAGTAATAGCCAACCCTATCAGCCTAAACCAGCACCTGATGATACCCGTTGCTTCGTGATTGATTGGCCTTATGAGGACGCAAAATATGTTACCGGTATGGATGTGGTGCCAAGTAATCTGGCCTTAGCGCACCACGCTTCCGTTTACCTGGGCAAACCGGCCAATGCGCAGTTTTACAAAGACAAAGATCTCCAAAACGATGGGGCTGGTACTGGCTATCCCTGCAGTGCAACCATGGGAGTCGGTAAATCTTCGGCCATTTGGATCGGCGGTTGGCTGCCAGGCCTAACAGGATTCGATTTTTTCTTCGACTCAGGTATTTTGGTTGAACCAAAATCAACTGTCATTTTGCAAGTGCATTATCACAAAGCCCTATTACCAGATGGTAAAGCATTTCCTCCGGAAGATCTGGCCAAGGATCTTACAGAAATCAAAATAAAAATAGATGATACCGTTAAAAGGCCTGGGACTCTGGTCACATTCACCAATCCAGATTGGATGGTGGAATTAGAAATGAAAATACCCGCAGGCGAATCTTCGGTAACCCATAATTTCAGTGAAAAAATGACTTTGATACCTAACTTGATCGGTCAGCAGTTTCCTCTACAGGGAGAAATTTTTGACATTATGAGCATTAATGCTCATGGACATTCACTGATGAAAGCCACTAAGATGTCTATCATCCGTGCTGATGGTAGTGAAGAATGTTTGGTCGACGCTCCGAACTTTGACCCTGACTGGCAGCTGAATTACATTTTTGAAGAACCTGCTCGGGTCTATCCAGGTGATAAGATCTTCTTAGAGTGCCAATGGAACAACAGTGCTTCTGCCCAGGCATTTGTTAACGGTAAAAGGATGGACCCAATCGACGTGAATTGGGGAGATGGTGCCCGGGAAGAAATGTGCTTTGGCCTCATGTTTGTGGGAGAAGCGACAACTCAATAAGAAAGCCTGCATCGGGATGAATAAACCCTCCAAACCAATTATTTTAAAATCAATCATTTGGCTCCTCTTCTGCAGCCATCACTTGACCGCATGGGGCAGCGGACCGGTTCAAAACATGGGACATCTTGAAGTAAGCCAGCTCGAGAATCAAATGATCAAAGTGGATCTAGTTTTACCTCGCTGGGCGGGTGCGTTTTTAACGGTACCGCCAATCAAAGATCAAACGATTCAATTAGAAACAGTTCAAGCAGCTATGCTCCAAGACGAACTATTCCCGCCATGTCAGGCAAACTCATGCTCATGGCTGGATGCTGCTATCATCGTCAGCCCTGAGCACATTAGATCTATTGCCAAATGTAATATGAATCCTTCAACCAATAAAGTATGCCTTCAATTTCCCTGGCTAGGCCAGACACCTGAAGAGTTTTATATCGTCGGACAAATACAGCTAAACCAGAAAAAAAATTACCTAAGAATCGCCGCAGACCAACCAGCGATAGTGCTGAACCATAAGGGTGAAATTCTCGGAAGAACAGAAGCCAACGAGAGCGATCCTTTAAACTATATATGGGCATATGTTGGAGGCCTGCTACTATTGACGGTCATAGCCATCTTGAACAGAAGCAGCCTCATTAAATTGAAGCATAGATTAAAAAATGAATCATCATAAGACCAACAGATCTATCTGAAACTCCCTACCCTCAAAGCTCTATG
>PBRN01000313.1 GCA_002725955.1 Pseudobdellovibrionaceae bacterium | reverse complement strand
TAATCAAGCCGCTACTGAAGAGCTCGGCTATGAACCCAAAGTCTCAATGGCTAAAGGTTTCAAACGCCTTGAGACTCATTTTAGAGAACAACAAAACAAAGATAAATAATGAGCACTGCTAACTTTTATCGTATTTATGGTAAGATATTCCCATAGATGTTGGCCGTGCAATTAAAAGTGCACCTGTGGTTTTGGTTACCGAAATAGATAAGCTATTTCATTAATGAAATTAACGCCTTAATCATTAATAAACCAAAGCAGCTGAGTTAACTGTACATGTAAGGGGGCAGGGACAAGTATGCAACAAACAACTGAAGAGGCTCTAAGAACAAAAATGATCGATTTGCTCTTGGCCAATGCCATGAAATGCATCTTTCAGGCCTCTCATAGCCGAGATCAGTTTCACTGTATTAGACAATCACAAATAACAGACGATAGTGGCGAACAACTTAACAACATGCTAGTCAGCGCAATTACCATTGCTGGGACTGATTTCAATATTCAACTAGGTATCTGCTGGCAGACAGAAAACATGAAAATCCTTATTTCTGAAGGTATCAATCGTAAAGTCACAGATGTGAACTTTTCAGTGGCAACCGGATTTATGGGTGAACTTTGCAATGCCATCGCTGGGGCTATCAAAGCCGATATCGCAGTTCATGACATTAAACTAAAATTAGGGCTTCCAGAACATCAGGGGCAATTCAGCTCCGAAAAATGGGAGTGGGACCTACTTTGGGAAATGTGCGTTCAAAAAGGCGGTGTATACTGTTTTTTCAATATAGATAACTGGAACAGCCCCGAGCTAGGGAAATTGCTAAGCACTCAAGCAATGGATACTCAAGATGAGGGCGAAATAGAATTCTTATAAGCCCAGAAAGGGTTGGCGATAGCTATCAAGCTCTCGCCAACCTTAAGAACCTCAATTCCAGGGTATAAAAAACCACTAGAACCTGACCAAAGTCCTCACTTCAGCCAAACAATCACTCTTAGGATATTCAATTTTCCTGCAAATTTTGCTCACAGGTAAGATAGCCAATTTTAAGGCTTCAAGAAAATAATAAAATTTTAACAACCCATTTTTTTTCGCCTCTGCGACCAATTCAAGCCAGAAAGTATTTTAATTTACCTAGTATGACGAGCCAAAAGGGAATAGTGAAAATTCCAGCAAGATGTCCCTGCAAGACCGTCATCGCCGCAAACTTCGGATCGCCCTCAAACATATCAGCCATCAAAACAGAGGCCATCGCAGGTGGCATCATGGCAATCAGAAAAATTACTTTTTCAGCCTCCGGCCCCATCACACTATTCTGATTGACCCAAAATAAGGCAGCCAGAACCAAACTAGGCATCAATAATAGGCGATGGAACAACAGAAAGGCCTGCCTCTTATCTGGCCACTCAAAGCGACCTACAGCCCCAAGATGATATCCCATCAAAAAAAAGGCCAATGCAGACGTAAAAAAACCTAACACTGAGATCATTGACTCAGCAGGTTTTAAAAAAGCAACCATCCCACTAGAATCGGAGGCAAGGGTACCAACAGCAAATCCCAATGCTAGCAGCGGCGGCGTCAACATATTCCTAAAGTTGTTGAACAAACCATCCACTGACTGCCGTTCTTTCAACAAAGGCACAGCCAGGACCCAAAGCGCTATTTCAGAACCAAGAGTCGTTAAGATTAATAAAGCAACAGCCTTCGGTCCCCAAAAAGTCTGGACTATCACCATTGGTAAAAAAATATAGTTCGGCAAAGTCGCCATAAATTCAAAAGTATGCTTTTCAGACCGATCTGCAAAGCTTAACCATCGGGATCTGACCCCACCAATCCACTTGCCCGTCAGCATGATTATGAAAGTGCCCGCTGGTAAAAACCAATGAGCTGATAAACTTTCTTTATTCAATTTTAAAGTGATTGAAAGGTAGATTAAGACCGGGAAAACAAACCAAATCAGCAGCTTTGACACTCTATGAGTTATATTCACACACCACGATGGCTGTTTCCAACCAAGTACATAGCCAATCAAGCACGCTACACTAGGAAACACTAATCCGTATATTTCCACAAGTCCCTCTAATTCATACAAAAGTTATGCTGAATAAACCATCCACTGTATACCCATGGGCCTAAAAAAAGATATAGAACACTGAGCCAAAAACCAATCTGTAAACAAGCAGCAGCAAATCCAAGCAGGAGATGTCATTTTGGCACCACTCTTTTGCTCTAGATGCTCTTCGCTTTCCCATGATGATGGGGTGAAATCTTTTATCATTGTTAAGTTAAACAACCCCATCATAACGGCGCCTATTCTCTTATTTATTTTGAGATAATTAGAGGTAAAACATGTTAAAAACGCCGGTTCCCCATGATATTCCAGCAAAAAATTGAATTTCTCTCTATGATTCATTGCCACAATGAAGTAGATAGATCATGAGTGCGACCTGGCCCACTATCCAAGGGATGATTCATGGTATCTGACCCATTGCTTTATGTTGAAAATCTAGTCACCTCGTTTCGAACCGAGTACGGAACTGTGACTGCTATTGATGATGTGAATTTTTCAGTAAAAGCAGGAAAGACACTTGCGATTGTTGGTGAATCGGGTTGTGGAAAAAGTGTGACAGCACTTTCCATTATGGGGCTACTGCCACAGAAAATCAGCTCGATCGACCACGGCAAAATAGTCTACGCAGGTGAAGATATACTCCAAAAATCGAGTCAGGAACGGCAGCAAATGCGCGGTAATGAAATCTCTATGATTTTTCAGGAACCAATGACTGCCCTAAACCCAGTTTATACTGTAGGCCAGCAAATAAGCGAAGTCTTTAAAATCCATCGTAATTATAGCAACAAAAAAGCCAGGCAAGAAGCTCTGAGAATGCTGATTGAAGTTGGTATCCCAGATCCAGAAAAAAGACTAGATGAATACCCCTTTCAGTTATCTGGCGGTATGAGACAACGGGTAATGATAGCAATCGCCCTAGCCTGCGAACCTAAAATATTAATTGCAGACGAGCCTACTACAGCCTTAGACGTCACCGTCCAGGCGCAAATTTTGTCTCTGATGAAAAAGCTGCAACAAGAGCATGGGACAGCTATAATATTTATTACCCATGACTTAGGTGTTGTGGCCCAGGTCGCTGATGAAGTCGTAGTGATGTATGCGGGTAAAGTCATAGAACAGGGTGATGTCTATCAGATTTTTGAAGACCCCAAACATCCTTATACCAAAGGACTGATGTCCTCACTGCCGAGTATAAATGACACCAAAGACAAGCCTCTAAACACTATTGAAGGTAATGTTCCAAGCTTAAGTCATTTACCCATAGGCTGTAGGTTCAGTACCAGATGTGACATAGCCAATCATAAATGTGTAGAAACATCACCTCACTTAAAACCTATGAATATAGGTCATCATGTTTCTTGCCATTCAGCGCATGCAGAAGAGGCCTAATCATGAAACCTATTCTAGAAGTAAATAATCTATCTATGCATTTCCCTATCACCGGCGGCCTCCTCAGAAGACAGGTGGGTAAGGTGCATGCTGTCACCGATGTTAGCCTCTGCTTGACCCGAGGGGAAACACTTGGTGTGGTTGGAGAATCAGGCTGTGGCAAAACAACTTTAGGAAGAGCTCTGATTCGCTTGTATGAGCCAACTGAAGGTTCCGTCAAATTCGAAGGCAAAGAAGTTACTGAGTTTTCAGATAACGATCTCAAAGGATTTCGTAAAGACATGCAAATGGTTTTTCAAGATCCTTACGCATCTCTCAACCCCAGAATGACCATTCAAGATATTCTTGAAGAACCACTTTCTCTGCATCAAATCGGCACCAAAGCAGAACGTCAAGAAAAAGTGGTTAGCATTATGAAACTGGTCGGCTTACGTGAAGAAGACATCCTCAAGTTCCCCCATGAGTTCTCAGGAGGACAACGACAAAGGATAGGCATTGCGCGCGCCTTGATGCTAAATCCTAAAATTATTATTTGTGACGAAGCAGTCTCTGCTCTTGATGTTTCGATTCAATCTCAGGTTTTAAACCTGCTAAACAAACTACAGAAAGAATTGAAACTCACCTACATCTTTATATCTCATGACCTCACAGTCGTGAAGTATATATCGGATCGCGTGGCTATTATGTATTTAGGAAGGATCATTGAATTAGCTTCTTCCGAAGATATCTATGAAAAACCACAACATCCTTATACGAAAGCTCTGCTCAGTTCGATGCCAATACCTGATCCCCGGAAACGGAACAATGATCTAGGTCTGGTGGGAGACGTACCAAGTCCAGCGAATCCACCACCTGGTTGCGCTTTTGCAACACGGTGCTCATGGGCTAAAGAAATCTGTAGTCATGATGTTCCTCAAATCGAGGAGGTCAATGGCCAGAAAGATCACATTGTCGCTTGTCATTTGAAAAGTGAAATTAATTAGGAGGTAGAGAGAGAATGGTTATTAGTAGAAAGTGGCTCACAATCCTTGCAACAACTGCTCTGGTATCTGGACTAGGCGGATGTACAAAAAATAAAGACTCCGAAACCAAGGCGGACGGTAGTAAACCTAAGATTTTTAACTATCTAAGAACAGCAGCGCATAAGTCTTTAGACCCTGCTAAACAGTTCGATGCAGCATCTGCTCAGATCGTAAGTAATGTATATGATACTCTATTACAATATGATTACCTCGCTCGACCATACAAACTAGTCCCTGGCCTTGTCGAAAAAATGCCCGAAAAACAAAAAGATGGACTAACCTATATCTTCACTTTGAGAAAAGGCGTCGTCTTTCATGATGATGAATGTTTCAAAGACAAAAAAGGCCGAGAACTTACTTCTGATGATGCCATCTACACTATCAAAAGATTTGCAGATGCCAATGTCAATGTCAAAAGTTACATGCTTATTGCTGGGTTCGTCGAAGGGCTGGATGCATTTCGCGAGCAGACTAAAAAGCTTGGAATTAAGAAGACTGACTACACCAAGCTAGACGTAACTGGTCTCAGAAAAATTGATAACTATAGCTTTTCTGTCAAATTTAACCGTGAAAACCCGTTAGCTTTTTTCCCATTTGCATTTTCAGGAATGTCAATTGTTCCTAAAGAAGCAGTAGAAAAATATGGTGATGACTTTGCCAAGAACCCGGTTGGAACAGGCCCTTTCTATATCAAAGAATACTCACGACGCGGCAAGATGATCTTGGCCAAAAACACAAAGTATTTTGGTACCTACCCATCTGAAGGTTCAGCTGAAGATAAGGCCGCTGGGTTACTTGCTGACTCAGGTAAAAAGATTCCATTCCTTGATGAGGTTCACTTACCTCTGATCGAAGAACCACAGCCGGCTATGCTTAAGTTTCTTAAAGGTGAGATTCACTGGATAGGAATGAACAAAGATGACTTCTCTCGTATGGCCGAGAAAGACAAGGCCGGTAAATTCATATTGAATGCTGAGTACGCAAAGAAATTCAATATGTATACTGAACCTGGACTTTATGCAGGGTTCCTAAGGTTTAATCTCAACAATCAACTTGTTGGTAAGAACAAAGCTCTACGCCAGGCTTTCGCTTATGCACTCAATACCGGAAAATGGATTGAACTGATGAGAAATGGCAGAGGCAAAGCATTAAAGACAATAGTACCTCATCCTATTGCAGGCAGTGAGAACGACATTGATTTTGAATACTACACTCAGAACATAGAAATGGCTAAGAAGAAGCTAGCCGAAGCCGGATATCCTGGAGGCAAAGGTCTTCCGGTTATCACCATTGATTACCGTTCTTCTAACAAGGATACTCGCCAGGACTTTGAGTTTGTCAGAAACGAACTTGCAGCTGTAGGCATTAAAGTAAAAGCCAATTTTCAGACTTTCTCGGCTTTCCTTAAAAGAGTTGAATCAGGTAACTTTCAAATCATCGACGCCGCTTGGGGTGCAGACTTCCCAGATGGCGAAAACTTCTATCAGCTTCTATATGGCCCAAATAAAATCCCTGGACCTAACTCCAGTAATTTTGCGAATAAGAAGTATGACGAGCTTTACGAAAAATCTCGCTTTATGGAAAATGGACAAGAGCGCTTCAAGCTTTTTAAAGAAATGTCTGAAATCGTAAAAGAAGAAGTTCCATTGATCCTTCGCTACAATTATTTGGGTTTTGGCCTCATGCAAAAAAATGTACGTAATTTAAAGCGTAATATGATGGTTGAAGATCCATACAAGTATCTTAATCTCGGACCGGAAGGAAAGGTATCCCACTAATGTTGACGTATATCATCAGGCGTTTGCTTCATATGATCCCTATCCTATTTGGGGTAGCGTGCTTGGTTTTTCTTCTCTTTACAGCTGTAGGAGAAGACCCGGTTCGCGTTACTTTGGGGGAGCATGCAACACCTGAAGCAGTGGAGTTGTTGAGAGCAAAGTGGGGACTGGATCAGTCTCTACCAAAACAATTCTTGGATTTTCTTGGTCAGATCGTAACGTTCGATTACGGAAGATCCTATAATACTGATGATCGTATCGTTGATATGTTTAATCAGGGGGCCTTAGTCTCACTATCGATTACAGGCCCTCCTTTCGTGATTGGTACTATTTTAAACCTTATCATAGCAGTCACGATCGCATATTACCGCGGTAGTAAATTTGATCGATATTCCACCGTGGTTTTTGTAGCTGCCATGAGTGTATCCTACTTGGTTTACATTATTGGCTTTCAATACCTCCTTGCCTTCAAAGCTGACCTCTTTGAAATCAATGGTTATGCTCATGGCCTGGAGAGTATTCCTTTTTTACTTCTGCCATGGCTCATTACAATTGTTGTGACCGCTGGTCCTGACATCCGGATGTTCCGCACAGTTTTCCTTGACGAGACCAAAAGCGACTATGTGCGGACAGCGCATGCCAAGGGAACATCTGAACCAAAGATACTCCTTGTACATATTATGAAAAATGCCATGATCCCTATTCTCACCTATACAGTGAATGCTATTCCATTCTTGTTACTAGGTTCATTTGTTATGGAACGTTTTTTCAGTATACCCGGATTGGGTGATATGATGATCACAGCTCTTAATAATGGTGACTTTCCCGTGATTAAGGCTATGACCATGATGATTGCCCTAGCCTTTTCGGTTTTTAATCTGCTGACCGACATTCTCTATGCGTGGGTCGACCCCAGAATCAAACTCTCGTAAGGAAAGGTCCAGAAGATGATTAGTTCGTTCCAATCAGGAGTCACGGTGCAAAAAGTGCAAACAAAAAAAACCAATGTTATATTTGGCGAAAGCATCGGTAAAAAAGCTTTTCGTAAATTAACGTCTAAAACAAGTACAAACGTCTGTTTAACGATCATAGCAATCTATGTATTAATTACTATACTCGGTTACGTAGGTCTCCTTCCTGATTTTCAAACGCGGGTTGGTGGGTCGTACGAACCACCGTCTCTGACGATCGCTAAGATTCTAGGTACAGATATTTTTGGACGTTCCATCCTCTATAAGATTCTTACAGGGACTAAAACAGCTATTACTATAGGCCTTTTGGTAACAGCTATTAGCGTTCCCATTGGCGTCGGCTTAGGAGCAATTGCTGGATACTATGGTGGTAAGCTCGATGGAGCTATCACTTGGTTTTATTCAGTTATCATTTCTGTACCCTATATCCTGCTGATCATGGCGATTTCATGGGTAATGGGCAAGGGCATGTTCTCAATATGCTTTGCTATGGGAATAACTAGCTGGATTGGTCTTTGCCGCCTAATCAGAGGCGAGTTTATGAAACATAAAAATCGTGAATATGTTATGGCTATCAAGCTCATGGGAGCTAAGTCTCCTTTGATTATCTACAAACATATTCTGCCAAATGTTATTCACTTAGCTATTATTTCAGCATCTCTGTCGACACTATCTGCGATTAAATCTGAAGTGATCCTTACCTATCTCGGGGTAGGCATTCAAGATGGTTCCAGTTGGGGTACAATGATTTCTGATGCCACAGGCGAACTAAGCACAGGGATTTGGTGGCCATTAGTTGGTGTGACTATTGCTATGTTTGTTTTGATGTATGCTTTGAATATAGTCGGAGACGCACTTCGTGATGCACTAGATCCTAAAATTGTGGATTAAGTAATAGAATCTAATCAACTAACTAAAAAAAGCTGCCAGAAAACTGGCAGCTTTTTTTGTTTTAAATAACTTCTACAGAACTGACCAAAGCATAGTATTAAAAATCTTTAAATTAAAATACCAGCTATACATGCAGTCATAAATGCCGCTAATGAACCACCTATCATTGCCTTCAAACCCATTTTAGCAAAATCCTTCTTACGGCCTGGTTCCAGTTTACCGATACCACCTATTTGAATCGCTATAGAAGAAAAATTCGCAAAACCACAAAGGGCATAAGTTGCAATACTTATGGAACGCTCGGACAAAGCTCCTTCCTTAATCATTTCACTTAGATGAATATATGCAATGAACTCATTGAGAACCATTTTTTCACCCAGCAATCGACCAACTGCCTCACATTCAGCCCATGGGATACCCATAAAAAATGCTAAAGGCCAAAAGAAAAAGCCAAGAATTTCTTCAAAAGTAAGAGAAACTCCAAAAAGGCCGGCAACCTGACCAATGATAGCATTAAGCAAAGCAACCAAAGCAATGACAGCAATCAACATGGCACCAACATTTAACGCCAATAATAATCCATCGGAGGCTCCTCTGCAGGCAGCATCCAGAAGATTAACATCATCAGACTCCATCTTGACTTTGACACGGCCTTTCGTTGGAGATTCTTCCGTCTCAGGACAAATAATTTTAGCTATCAAGACAGCCGCAGGTGCTGACATAATAGACGCAGCCAGAAGGTGACCTGCTGAAATGCCTAAACCAACAAAAGCCGCCATCACCCCACCAGCCACAGTGGCCATACCACTGGTCATCATGCTGGTAATCTCGGAACGGGTCATAGACTTCAAATAAGGTTTTACAAACAAAGGAGCTTCCGTTTGCCCACAAAAAACATTAGCTGCTGCAACTAATGATTCACTCCCCGAAATATTCATCACCCGAACCATGACATAACCCATACCGGCCACTATTTTTTGCATGACACCAAGATAGAACAAACAATATGACAAAGAGGAGACAAAAATAATCGTCGGTAAAACCTTAAATGCAAAGAAGTGCTCCTGGTAGACATTTCCAAACACAAACTTGGCACCTTGGTCCGATAAGCTCAGAACAAAAAGAACTGTATCATTGGCGTACTGAAAAAACGCAACTCCAAAATCGGTTTTGAGCACAATGATCGCTAATATACACTGAAGAGCAAGGCCGCCTCCAATGACTCGCATATCCATTTTCTTCTTATTCTCAGAAATACTCCAAGCCAAGAGCATCATCACCAGAACACCGATGATTCCAATAAAACTGTGCACCGATTTATCCTCCTTCTCATTCCATCGCAGGGTAAGCTTCAATTAACCAGTTACTACCATTAGAAATCAACAGCAAATACTATGTATTCTATTTTTCATGCGAAGATATAATGCCTTGAGTATCTATAACGATATCGGAACACAGAAATACATAAAAAAGGTAAATAAATCGGTGGGATTGAAAGCTGTAGAAATCGGGTATAATAGAAATGAAATAGAAATGAGATATAATAGAAATTAGGCGCTAATTTTCATGGAATCTGTCATGGGGCTAGACACCCTCTCTTCTTTGACTCGCTTCATTTTAAGAACAACCACTGTACCATGATCTTCTTTAGAGGTAACCGCTATTTCTCCTTCCATAGCCTTCACCCAAGACTGAACAATTGGCATGCCAAATCCAGTTCCTACTTCTCCAGCAGTCCCTGTTCGGTTGGTTTTAGCCAAAGGGTCAAATAAATGATCTAACAAATCTTGAGGCATACCCTTGCCTTCATCTTTTACCATAATCTTAACAAAATCATTATCTGCGGCGGTCATAATCCTAACCGATTGACCAGGTAATGAGAACTTAATTGCATTAGAAATAAGGTTAGCCATAATCTGATTCTGGAAACCGCTTTCATCTGCAAGAATAAATAACCCTTGGTCTTTCGGCAAAGAGAGAGTCACATTTTTTTCATGGAGAATATCTTCAAACAAGATAGAAATATTCTTCCAGATCAAATCCAAGCGGAAGGCCTCAAGGTTCATAGACTTTTTACCGGTATTCAGAGCATCATAAGTCCTAATTTCCTCAAGAATTCTCATCATAATTTCAGCACTTTTCCCCGCCTTCATAATGTATTTCTGCAGATCTGGGGTTAACAATGAAGTATCCAATTTTTTTTCTAGTCGCCCCAAGTTAAACTTAATAATTGCGAGCGGATTAGCGACATCATGGCAAACCATCCGAAACATGCTTTGATAGCGTAAAGCTCGTTCTTCAAGATCAGTATTAAGCTTATTCAAAATCAATCTAAAAACGACAGCAATGATTGCCATCGTCATGATAATCAGCGTTAAATTAAGGCTATAGATGCCAAAAAATTTATCCGGATCAAAATAATAAACCATCAAATGAGGGAAAAAGATAGAAACCCCGGTCCACAAAATAGTCCTGCTCAAAGACATGGTTGAAGCACTTACCAAAGGATAAAGAATAAACCACAATAAAAGGGACTCATTGAAAAGACTTTTAGTTGTAAGCGCATAAAATAATGGAGGAATACTTCCCAAAAGAAGATCAATAAAAATGTTCTGCGCTGGAAATAGTTTCTCCAATAAAATCAGACCACACTGAACCCCGAAAATAAACAAAAACAGAAGGACACCCTGCTCCTGGCCAGACCACCAGATAATCGCAGGCAAGCCCAGTAAAATAAAGCTTAGCCAAAGGTAAAAGCTGTACCGAATGATTATTCTTCTTTTCTCGACAAAGCTAGCAAAGCCCGGTACTAACCAGCCTAAAAAAGCTTTCTCATATTCTGCAATGCTGATCAAGGTATCTCCCCTCTTCATACACCTAAGCAAACTATCGGCAGATCCCACGAAATATTTTGGAATATTTTAGGTAAATGCACCTTAGAACCAAAAGCATATCTCATATGAACTATTCCTGATATTATCAGGCTTACTCAAAAACCCGATAAGCCGCTATTTCGATTATAAATAGTAACTAATGATATCGCCTAAGAATGCGCCCCTAACAGGAGCTATTGAAAAAGAAAATACTTCGTTAATGAATGTTAATTCAATGTCCGGATACATACCAAAACCATAAAATAAAGGGTTAATAACAATAACAAGTCTTTCAATATCGAAGCGTGACAACACAATCTTTTCATCAATCTAAAACACTGGATCTCCGTTTTTTATTTAACTGGAATTATTACAAAATTAGGAAAAAATAGATTCGATTTATATTTTTGGGATAAATGGCCGATAAGGAATTCGGTGGATTACATATAAGCCTTCTAATCTTTTTAAATTGAAAAAAACAGGTAATATTAGACACTAATATTTTAATCAAAGCCCTTTGGAGCTTCAGTATGAAAAATTTCAGATACTTAATCGGTATTCTATTTATTGCACTCAGTTGCGCTAAGCAGGGGTCAAAAGAGGATGATAAAAAGTTTAATAGTTCTAATGCCGCTCCAGATATTCTTGTGCCTCCTCAGACTCCAGAGACCT
>PBRN01000312.1 GCA_002725955.1 Pseudobdellovibrionaceae bacterium | reverse complement strand
TTTTATTTACTGATATTTAACAGTGATCGCATTGATAGTTGAGCTTTGGATTTATCGATTCCAGTAACTGCTCAAACTAATTTTGAGGGGCTGATTTTTAAAGAGTAAAATAAATTGACTATGAGTTAGATCGAATTGAAAGCTGGCCAATTTTTTTTTCTCAGCTTCGTCTTGCTCGATTCTATAATTCGATCACCTCTTAATTCATTACTTCAAATTTTATGATTAAGTTTTAAATCTTTAGGTAAATACTCACTTGGCAGCTTTTCAACAGCTGATTTTACTATATTCTCCAAGACGTTAATACCAACGTTGGTATCTATACTAATATCTGCTTTATCTGCTTTTTCCTTTGCAGGTATTTGATTTGAAAGTATGTTCTCTATCTGTTCATCTGATCTTTGATCTCTTTGCTTCAGTCTTTTAACTTGTACTTCTTCTGGGCAGTGAACAGCCCAGATGTTTCTGAATTTAGTATGTCCTCCAATCTCAAAAATAAGCGCTGCTTCGTAAAACCAAATCCTCGGTGTCTTGACTAAGCCTTCTTCGTTCAATTTTTTTTGTAGTATTTTATGTATGGCTGGATGAATAATTGATTCCAGCCTTACCTTCTTTTCATGATCCTTGAAGACGATATCAGCCATCATCGATCTATTGAGCTCTCCTTGGTCTGTTAAGATGATCTTGCCAAAGCTCTTTACTATTTGAGTTAATCCATCGGTTTCTGCAGCGACGGCTTGTCTCGCTAGCTGATCAGCATCAATAACGGTAAAGCCCATATCTCGTAAGATATGGCTCACGGTGGTTTTTCCACATGCAATACCACCGGTAAGTCCTATTCCATATTTTTTTTTCAGTATATCAATGTTGTCCAAGGCTTGCCTCTTATCCTGGTTTCTTCGTATTTATCTGCTTTTATTGAGCTGGGATAGCTATTAGAATGACTGTCTAATTGTAAATACGGGCATGATAGTCTTGGTGTTAACATCTGTTCCCCAGCTGATCTTCATGTCTACTTTACCGAATTTATTTTCGGGATGAAACCGATAATTATCCTGAGGCATTAATTGTGTTTTCAACTTGCTTCGCTTTTTCAATTTTTTTCTTTTCTTGTTTTTTCTTTTTTTCGACATAGATGGGAGTTTTGTCTTTGAAGGGGCAAAAAATATGGCATGGGTCACACCTGCTAGATAGATGCCGCCAAAAGCAACCAGAGAGTATCGAGAATTGTCTTCCTGGACTTGAATATAATCGCCTATTTCATTGCGATATTGATTGATTTCTTCTCTAGTACTACCTGTACTTGTAGATGTAGCTATATACTCTTGGGCTGTAATAAGTGCGTTACTTGCTTGTTGATCATAGTGAAAGTATGTTATTAATGCTCCTACTTCTAAACCTGCAAAAGCAGCAGCCCAAATATATTGTTCGTTATTCAGCTGTCCAATTCCAAATGGTAGTAGTTTAGATAGTAGCAGCGGTTCTGACCTTTTTTTCCTCTTTTTTTTCTTAAGTGGTGGCTTATTTATATAGTCTGGCTTTTTTATTCCATATCTTTCTTTCGGCTTTCCTTTTCCTTCTTTTACGACTGGTGGTAAAAAATTTTGGGGCTGAGGCTGTAGCTGTTGCTGTGGTGCCGTTTGATATACAGGTGGCGCAGATCGATTATACGGCATTGCATAGTATCCTGTTCCATTATAGAAGCCTGGGGGTGGCGGAGGTGGATAATAGCCTGCCTGAGGGAGTTTTTGATTCGGTGATGAGCTCATATTATTAATTGGAGCTGGAATTGGTGCAGGAGTATATCTCTGTTCTTCTAACAAGTTGTCATTTGAGTTTCTCGGCTTCTTTTGATACTTAACCAACTTAACAGTAAACTTATTTAGTTTTCCTCTCGCTGTCTTAAGTTTGACTCGCCTAGACTTATACCCTGGAGCTTTTAGAGTAATTGTATTTATTCCTGGAGATGCTTTGAAAGATTTTCCAGCATCGCCGACAGGTATTCCATTGATAACAGCATAGGCATTGTCAGCGTTGGTCTTGATTAATATCCGTGTGGATTTATCACTACCAAATGCTTCAATACTTAGATTTATAATCAGTGTTACAAAGAATAATAAAATTCTGTTGTATTTTAAATAAGGAGTCTTCATCTGTATCACAGTCCGGTGTCGAGTTCTCTAAAATTCTGCATTAAAAGTAAGCTGCCTTCGATTCTTATCTAATTTTACAATTCTCTCAATAGCTTGATTGTTCCAATTGACTTTAATTTGATATTTTCCTGGGAAAAGTGTTAAAACTTCGGTTGAGTTCGTCATCACATACGAGTCAAAATCCTGACTTTCAAGATTGATTATACTAATCTGAGCTGGGACTCTATTACTGTAGATTGTAAACTTAACATCTTTAGTTATGTTCTTTAAATTTATATTTAAAGGTATTTCATCACCTTTTTTAAGGCTTAGAGTCTCTGTCCAAGTTTTAAAACCACTTCTCCTCAATTCTATTCTATGTTTACCTTGGCTTAGTGATAAGCCGTATTTCAAAACTTTTTTAGAGTTTGTTGTTCCTGCTAATTTACCATTAATGTATATTCTAGCTGCAGGTCTACTTTTTATCTTAAGTAAAGGTAATGTCTTAACCTCAGGTAAGATTCTGCTATTGTTTTGTATAAAATTTCGACTAGCTGGTTCAACTGCAGCCACTCGGGTGAGTCTTCTGGTAGGTCTTTTAATTATAGAAGCTACCTTTTTAGGAAACTTCTTCTTCACCTTGTTTTGTTGGGCAATAATTTTTTCGGTAGATGGTTCTTGAGATTCTCTCTGCTTTATTAGTTTTTGTCTTTGTGAATAAGATTTTTTACTCACTGATTTTTGTTCTTCACTGAAATACTTTTGATATAAAAAGGTCATGTTATTATCTAACTTCTGATAGCCAAATGTAGCAAAGAATAAGCTGGCGCTAATAACTATTAGACCAATAACAAAACTACTTATAAAATCCTTTTGATTATTGTGTTGAGTGTAGACTACATTCTTAAATGCTTTTCTATTTCGCTCTTGTTTGGAGGGCATGTAGATCGATTGGCGTGGATTTTTGAAGTTTTCGACACCTTCTTTATTTGAGATATTATTATTTTTTTGATCATTACTAGCTTGCTGAATTATTTTAATTGGCTCAGGGCTTTGCTGAATAACTTTGACTACTACTTGTTGTTTTTCTTCTTGTTTATTAACAGGATTTTCGGACTTTAGATGAGTCGCTCCAGTTTCTTTCCGATCTTTTGATTGGTAATTTATCTTGTGTGATGTTTTTTTCTCGTGAAAGTCATATTCATTATTCGCAATTTTTAGCTTTGTACCACTCTGTAACCTCGGTTTTTGTCTGATTTTATTTATTTTATCCTCAGGGAGCATTTGATTATTATTTTGAAATATAGCATTAAGCTTCTCTAATTTAATGTTAAAACTATCTCGGTCTCTAAAGAATCGTTCTAACTCAATGTGACTCTCTTCAAAACCATACTGATCTAGAAAAGATCTGATTTCTTTTTGAAAGTGTGTGATCTTTTGAAACCTATTTAGAGGATTACTCTGCATAGCCCTAACAATAGCGCCATTGACTTTAGAGGGTAAGTTAATTTTTAAAAGATCTTTCGGTTCAACGTACTCACCTGACAAAATATTTTTACCGATCTCATTTGAATTTTTTCCTGAAAAAGGTAACACACCAGTTAATGTTTCATAGAGGGTAACGCCTAAACTAAAAATATCTGTTCTATAATCTACTGGTTGACACTTTACTTGTTCAGGTGACATATAACTTGGGGAGCCCATTAGAGTTCCTGCCATTGTCATATCAGACCTATGAGTGTCTTTAGCGATTCCAAAATCCATTAAAACGATTTTTCCAGAGCGGGAAACCATAATATTGTCGGGTTTTATATCTCGATGTACAATCCCATTACTATGGGCTTTTTCAAGAGCTTTACATACTTCTGATATAACTAAACAAGATAATACAGGGTGAAGCTTGTTGGATCTTAAGCTTTCAAGGAATTGACCTAAATTTTTGCCGGACAGGATCTCTGTTACCATCCATAACGTTGGAGAGTCTACTCCCGAAAAGTCATATACTTTAATAATATTAGGGTGCTCTATTGATGAGATAGCTTCTGCTTCAAGCTGAAATCTTTGGCGAATACCTTCGTACTTGGACCAATGCTCAAGTAGCACTTTAACGGCCACTCTTTTCTTTAGCTTGAGGTCGACGGCACGATAGATGTTGGCCATACCACCTTCGCCTATTAGCGTTTCGATTTGATACCGATCTCCGAGGATTTTTCCTTGCATTGTCTATTCGCTTCTATATCACAGGTAGTACTCAACTTTAAAATCGCATTATCTTTATCGGCAGCAATGGTAAAAAACTTTAATTTTTTTGGTTTTGAGGTAATTTAGGTGAATTTTCCTAGACATCATGGGGCATTAGGTCGTGTGGAGAGCTGAACTTTTTCCGAGCGGAATAGAACCTGAGGTTTGAAACTTTAGAGGTATAGACACACGCATACTCTTCTACTTGCTGGGCAAAACGACTTTTTTCGAGTCCTACTTTCATAAGTTCGCCCCATACATCATGAATTTTATTGGAACGAAGCCTGATTTTCTCGTTAATAGTGTAGTCTAGCTCTGATATTTCATGCTCTTTGATGATTTGTTTATCCTTATATTTATTGATTTCTTTTTCTAGGCTGCTCGCCTTTTTTTTATCATTTTTTATTGTGGCTAGATTGATTTGTTTAGCTGTAGAATTGATCAGAGACCTTAGTCTATGTAACTCTTCATCTAGGGATTCTCTTATAGCCATATTGTCTTTTATTTCTTCGAAGGCTCTTTTCTCTTGTTCCAAGATAGGAAGTTCATGATCTAATTCTTCGACTACCAATAGGGTCCGCCAATTCAAAGTTTCTTTGGATCGAATAATGTCCCCGTATATATGATCGCCACAATATAGTATTTCATCACCTTTTTGGTTTGTTAATTCTTGGAATAACTTAGCATTGCCTCCATTATATATTTCACCCTTAACTAGAGTATCTCCAATTTCGGAACTGGTTCCAGTCGATTGCTCAAGTAACTCGAAAGGATTATCACCGATGAAAAATGCAGGTTTCTTGCTCCCGACTATGATTTGAGAAAAATAGTCTTGCCACTTTTTAAAGTCACCATGAGCATTCTCAAAAAGATATGACATAATTACATCTGTATAGTCCCATTTAGAATTAGTAAGCAAAAAAAGATTTTTGCCAGCTTCGATCAGGCGTAGCAATGCATTAAATCGGTATTTTTCTTTAACTATATATAGTTCTGGCTTGGCCATGACCTGATTTTTTATTGATCCATCTTGGTGACTGAGGTCAATAAACTTTCTCAGATCCGAGTAGACTTCGCTAAAGGTTTTTTCGATTTTGCGGGGATTCAATCTCATGTAATCGACTATTTCAGTAAAAAGCTGTACCTCGCTTAACGCAAAAAATGAGTCGATAGATAAGAATTCATGTGCTTTGAAACTTTCTGAGTTATATAAGATGTGTCTTTCTTGTTTATCCAGTGGCCTGCGGCCATGGAATGCTAGCTTAACATATTTGTGTCCATCTACCTTAAGTAGATTTCCGCGTTCCTTATCAACCAGTAGACCTCTAATAACAAAGTTTGGATCAAACTTTAATTCATTTAATTCTTGGGGGTATCCAGCGTCAATAAATTTTTCTAGCGTAGCTCTAAATGCTATGGCTTCAAAATTTTCTCGATTATATGGAGCTAGAGTATGATCCATATCGTAGCCAATAGATTTTATAGACTTCATGTTTAATGATCTATTGACAAATATTCTCTGGCTTTTTTCTAATTTTAATACAGTCTCAGTTAGATTTTTTCTCATGATCATATTTTACCGGATTTTCAAATTTTATTCCTACTTGTGCGAACAAGTTTCCCTTGAGATTGAAAAAAGGACGACGATATATGATTGTTCCCTTAGTCTGAAAATAGTTCTGTTCGTTTATACGAACTTGTAGATCAGGAAATTGTCTCCCCGAGGAGTAGAGCTGGGAATCAGGATTTACTTTTATGGATATTCCTGTGGAAGACATATCCATTATTGGTTGTTTTATTGTTGTTTCTTCATCCATTGGATTTACAAACTCTGCGAAGACGTTTTCAGTTGTTTCAAAAGGAAATCGTTCAGCTTGACGGGTTTCCTCCATCACTCTCATGTTCTCGAATGGAAAGATAATGTCACAACCATTACTCTCTATTGATTCTGAAACGAAACGTAGCATGTTGCTTTGTAAATAGAATTCTCTTGAGTTGACGACACTGGATATGTATCGGGGCTGTACACCATTTTTTAATACCATTTTCGATTCAAAGACTTTTAATACAATGGTTTGAAAAACGATTTCGCACCCATTCGATGAGAAAAATACGGGTGATTTTTTTTCTGCACATTTTTTTAGAACTTCAATTGAAGATTCATCTATAGACATTAGTAGACCTTTTCATTCTTATCTTCACCAATGCGAGTTGTGTAAGGGGCGACTGTGTCGTGATTCGGAAATGCAAAGGAAGCCATGACAATAAACTGTTGTTGAGCTGTGTCAAAAATACGTAACTTTGCATTACTATTTTGCCTATAATTATAATACCCCGAAATATTCCTAAATTGTGAGATTTTCCAGGAAACACCTGCTCGGTAAGAAATGCCTGAGTCATTTCTTCGGCAGTAAGTAGGTTGGGTTCCAGACAAGCTAGATTGCTGCTCGCCGCATCCACCTAGTTTTATGTTTTCGAGTCTATAATTGTCTTGATAGTACTCTGCTTGGAAAAAAAGGCTGATCGTTTTAGTAAATCGATGATTGATATCTGCCTGAATTCCATCTCTAATGTGATCTAGCCAGTAGTCATTATAGATGTAATCATAGCGAAAGATGTGCGCATTTAGTTTAGTTTTTATTTTAGGAATTCGATAG
>PBRN01000311.1 GCA_002725955.1 Pseudobdellovibrionaceae bacterium | reverse complement strand
TGGAAAAATATCTAAGGTAAATGATTCGTGGAAGTTTGAAGAACCAATGTCAAGGGTTATATATCCTGATAATTTTGAAATGATGAACGAGGCTAGATTAGATGTCGCTTTCCAAGGTTTGTCACTTGCGAGCGCTTCTTACCTTCATGCTGTTGCGTATGCAAAAACAAGAAAACAAGGTATAGATCCCTTAAGGCGCCAGGGAGCAGTATACATTACTGAACATCCAGATGTTAGACGAATGCTTCTTTCCATGAAATCCTATGTGGAAGCAATGAGAATTATATCCTATTTCGCAACGCTGCAAATGGATCTAGTTCAGGTACTAACCGGCGAAGAAAAAAAAGAAGCTCAGGGACTGCTCGACATAATGATCCCGATTTTAAAGGCTGGTAATACCGATAACGCCTGGAACATCGGGGGTGAAGCCATTCAGGTGTTTGGTGGTTATGGTTTTTGCTGCGAATATCCCGTGGAACAGTATGCTCGTGACTCGAAAATTCTATCCATCTACGAGGGTACTAATGGCATCCAATCTATCGACCTTATATTGCGCAAAATTCTTATGAACAACGAACAATATAATTACCAAGTACTGCGAAAAAAAATAATGACTACCTTAGAAAGTGCTACCAAGAGCAATGTTCCTCTAACCTACATCGATCAAATGCACAAAATCATCAATGATCTAGATGATACAATATCAAATTTGGGAACTAACTTATCCTCTCATGGTCCTATGAATGCATTAGCACAAGCAGTACCACTTCAGAAGGCCTTCAAATACATATTATATGGTTGGGCGCACATGTGGTCGTTATCCATAACATTACCAAAGCTCGACAAGATCATCGGAAGTCCCACGAATGAAGGTTTTAAAGAGAAGCTAAATTCTTCAGAAGAAGCTAAATTTTATCACGGCAAAGTGCAAGCAAGTGAGTTCTTCCTCCAATCCGAACTACACCTAGCAAAAGCTCACCTAAATGCAATTGCGGCTGGAAGTCAGCCAATACTAGAGACAACCGGTTTCAGCTTTACTGGAACACCATAATATAATTGTAATGATAACCATTTGGGATCTTGTCATATGAAAGAAATAATCGTTTCATCCACCAATATTTTAATGTTCATTACCTTTCTGTCATGCTTTGTTCTGAGAAATCGAGTTACAGACATTCAGAAAAAAGATTATTCCATATTCGCTATCCTTGGAATGGTTTCTACTGCCTTAGGATTTTATTATCATCTGTTAAAATCTCAAGGCCAAACAAAAGAAGAAACACAACTGATATGGGATTGCATCCTATATATCACAGTCTTTATGAGTTTCTTCTATACAAGTGTATCAGTCCGAATCTTCTCTTCTTCTCAAACGACTTTAAGAAACTGGAAAATTTTCTGTAAAATTAAGGCTTTCATATTCATTGTCATACAATACAATATGCACTACTTTCGACCAGATATGCCAAAATTAGAAATTGTGATTTTTCTTATTAGTAGTCTACTACCAGTTGGATATATTCTTATTGGATCATTAATAAATATCAGAAAAAATGTTTTTTGGGTTATCGGTTGTGCCTCCTTTTTCTATATTTTAACTACAGTTAACAGAATCGTAGGCAAAAATAATGGTGACTTCACTGAAGTCCTTAACGGTAATAGCCTCATGCACGTTGGCATTGTTATTCTACTCTGCAGTATTTTCCTCTTACTACAAAAAGATCATCAGGCTAGCACGCCCACATGAATTACAAGGGGTAGCTACAAGTATATACCGGACAAGTAGCTACCCAAAAATTCTAACTTCAATCATCTAGCTTCGATCTTTAGGACCTCTTCGACCTTTAGGGCCTCTTCGGCCTTTAGGGGCTTTACGAAGAAGCTTACCATTCATAAAGCAAGCCGTCTTCTGTTTCGGACCATTTTCATTCAAAACGCATTTCAAGCGCCCAGCGGATTTCACCAAGACTTCATCACCTTTTCGAGTGTCTTTTGCCACCGCTTCAATATCTAATGCTTCGTAAATATTAGTAGCAGCTTTACCTTTAACTACAACCACTTTGCCACGCCTATCTTGTCCAGGACCGCGGGGATCTCTTTCACCAGCATAACCAACAGCAGAAAGACCAATAGCAACCAATCCTAGAATTAACTTTTTCATAATAAATCCTTTCCAAAAATATTGATTCGACTGATCTATTATTTATTTAAATTATGCTTTCTCGTAAACTAAGTTGTAATCAATTATCTGAAAAAATTTTACCAATCGTTAATTTAAAACACATCAAGCCCGATATAATAGCTTTCTTCAACTTGAGTGGCAGAGCCGACTATTTTCTGAATTTCTACTACAGTCTGCCTTAATTTTTCTTTTATCAATACTTTGGTATCTTCATCACAACTGAATACAGCCGACAGGTGATAATCCGATGGCAATGGTTCATTTCTCGTAAGGTAATTTATTGTTTCCAAACGCCAGTTCTTATGGTTAGTGGTCGAACAGGCATGTGATTCATCCAAATGGATAGAGGTTTTAAGTACACTAATAACACCATCATAAGTAATCAAACCGAGCTTAACTAATAATGAGAGCTGCGCTTCGACTTTACGTTCGCTAATTCCAAGTTTACGACTAATCAGCTTAGGATTCTGGGCATAACGATCGACCGTCAATAAAATATGAATTTTAGCCGTAATAGCATCTTGATAGTACATTGCAATATTAGCATCAGGGATATTACCACAAACTTTCTCAAGCTTTTTAGCTACCTTGCGATGATGATCTTGAATCGCTTTAACTTTTTTACGCAAAAAACTCTGATGTCGCTTGCAACCACTACGTCCCTGCGCCCCCAAGAGCAAAAAGAATTCCAACTCTTCATCACGAAACTTAAAAACTTTACCAATTTTATATAGCTGCTCTTCAGAGAAATCAGCATTTCCACTCATCACTCTCGAAAACCAAGAGGAATGTAGCTGAGTGGAACTACATATGACTTTAAAGCTGATATCCTGCCACTTTGTAGTGGCTCTAATAAGAACTCGATAATCATCAAAATCATAAACATCAAATGAGTTCTGACCCACAGCACTCCTCTCATTAATTATTCTGCTAAATCTATTTCCGATCTACCTTAAAATACCTGTTCAGTTCACTCATTCTTTTCATAATTTACTTTTAGTTAATTTTGAGGATAAATTTAACTAAATATTCGTTTATCTTTCTTGAAAGACAATTTAAATTGGTTACAAATGTTTCAAGATAATCATCTGCTCAGCGAGGCCAACAATGAGTATGATAAAAAATATTCTTATCATATTACTTTTGATAGATAGCCATACCCTAGCCAACGATTTCTTAGGAGATCTGCGCAAAGGAGGCTGGTCAGGTAATGGCGGAGGTGAACATCAAGATGGCGAGAATATATGGTTTCTTGGGGAAAAACCCGTCAGATGGTGCCTCACTGTTGCTAACGACTACCCTCTTGAGGAAGAAAGAATTTATGAATTAGTGAATGATTCAATTAACCGCTGGAAAATTTTTTTCAGTAAGTATGGTTTAGATCAAGCCACATTTGGTTTTCATAAAAAAACCACCAAAGTCCGCAAGAATGCTCCCGGCAGGATTCAGCCTTCTCATGCTGACAGCCCATTGAAAATGTCGCTCCAATTTGAATATACCGGCATCTGCCCTAACAAATCTCAGTCATCTCCACTACCAGATCAAATACAGATGGTTTTTGGACTAAGTAATAAAGTAATTAATGCCTACCGACAATTAAATGCTAATCATGCTCTAGGATTGACTATTAGGAAAAGCTTCAACCACTATACCTATCGCAATGAAGGTTATCTCTGGATCGACAACTTTACTAACGATGAAACTCAAATCAGGCACATGGTTCTGCATGAATTGGGACATATTTTTGGTATGAAACACGGTTCGGTTTCAGTAATGTCTGAAAAAGTTAGTGACATTTTTAAAACAAAATACCAGTTAGAATCCATCGGAAAAATTGAATCAAAGTATTGGCCCTATCGGATAACTCCAGACAACGAATATATTATTGGCTCATCAACATTATTCAGACCAAAACTAAAATACGAAAATAAATTCAAGCATGAATACAAGGCAAATGAAAACTGCAATACTAATTGGCTAAGCACTCAGACCATGCCAAGGGGGTTGCAAAAATTGTTTCGCACAGACACCTATAAATGCATAAAGCTTAAAATTAGCATGTCCAGTGAAGGCAGACATAAGATTATTAAATTAACGATAGAAACGCCTCGAAATGAAAATCACTTAAGTATCATTGGGAAGTTTCAACCAGCACAACCTGAGGCCATGCAGCAGCATCCTGGCCCCATACTTTATACTCTATGGTCGCCCCCAAATAATAAGAAAAAGTTCTGGAAAAAAATTGGTCTACAGCCTCATTTAGCACCAGTCCCTTACAGCGGATTTTTTATTCAGCCTGGGAGCCGCAGAAATATTGCGGCTCGATTTACCCAAGATAAGGGACCAGAGTTGGAATTGTTCCTTCCTAGTGGTCGATGGATAAATATAAGCAGGCCTCACAATTCAAGGCCAGCACAACAGCAAACCCAAGACTGAACTGCCTAAGGACGAAACAACTGTCATCACTGTTGACAATGTCTTCTGGATTTTCTGTTGCTGTTAGTTGAAATCACAAAGGACCAAACAAACTTTCTTTTAACAAAGTGAGCCATAACTCTTGGAAATCGTTATATTCCAACATGTTAAGATCTAAAATCATTAAGAAGCCTGAGAAAAATATAACATTTCTTAAAAAGGTATGTTAAAACGACCTACCTATCCTCACTTGATGAGGGTTTAGATACATGGCAACCAACCTAAACTATTAATAAAAATATTGTTAAGAATCATTGACCAATGTTTTTGATTAAAAGTTTCAAAACAAGCGCCAATTATCCGATGAAGTCTTTGGTTTATAGTGATCTGTTAATAACAGATGCGCTTGTAGAGGCTTGAAATTTTTGACACTGATTTTGTGGTACTGAAGTAAGTACCCAAAATGGCAAACTATTTGCATTAAAAGCTTAGGTTATCTAGAGGGCTTGACCTAATAATGAGAAAAACCAGACCGCAAGATAGTCATATCTTCAAAGGAAATTGCACCTTCGCATATCTCCTCAGGTGCCTTATTGCGATAATCGCTTCTCTCACTATTACTCAGGCAAGTAGCAGTCAGCCTTTGGAAAGACCACAACTCCTCATCAGTTCTCCAACTCCTTCACAAACCATATCTGAAACTACTATCCGAGATGCTGGTGATGAAAAAAAATCCTGGAGTGATCAGCAAAAGAATATAATCAAAGAATCTGCCTACGGGATGTTGCATAACCTACTTCACGATCCAGGTATCAATAATGATCTTAATCAATATTATTATGATCATCAAAATAGAGAAATGGATAGCGATAAAATAACTGACCGTTATGAGGCAGGATTATTGGATCATGTAACCCAGAAATTAACCAGTAAAGTTGAACTAATCCAGCAGATGCGAAAGGGTCTGAGCATGCAGATAGATCTGGGTAATATGTTCAGCACGGCAGCAGCGAAAATAACTGTTCCACAAAGAGCTGGGATAAAATATGGACTCGTTTTGAAAAGTCTTGAGCCAGATTTAACCGGAGTGAAACAAACGGCACTCGGGCAGTTCAATCCAAAGGATTTAGAACTAGCGGGCAAATCCAAGGTACGTTGGGATATAGGACCCGTTGATCGGTCCGGTCAAAATAAAGTCTTTAATGTAGCCAACCATTCTCAAAACCTAATCATTGAGAAAACAGATGATATGGATTTATGGGAGACCGCAAAGTACCGCTGGGACCTTTGGCAAGCACCACCCTTAGTTTTTAAAGGCAAATTAATTCCGGAGACCTTTGGTGCATCAGCAAATGATGCCAAATCCCCCAAAACCCCCCCAATCAATCTCACAATAAATCAAATAAACAATCTTTATGTGTTGAAATATAGTAATTCACCAGAACATAAAGATAATCCTATCACTCATGAAGTGCGAGCACCGATAGCTAATAATTGCTATATCGCTGCACATGCCAATAAAGATGGAAATACGACCCGAACGTCAATCCTCAATATAAAAACATCAGACTATCACGTGGCTCCCATTGTAAATCTTCATTACAACAACGGAGCCAAAACAATAGAGTCAGATATGGTATATCATCATCCCAAGTATCACTTGGTCGTAAAATATGTATCCAACAGCTTAGATTCCAAAACTCAATTTACCGATGCCCATCAAAAAATCGAGTTGGAAATAAAAAAGAGCTTTTAACTCATACTAATTACAAGTACAAAAATTACTAGTATTCGCATCTGTTTGTATACCAAAATGCATGTGCTCCAATGAGGGGCCTATCATAAAGGTTTAAGGCTATGAAACTAGTAACTAGATCAGTATATATACTGAGCTATGCTCTCCTTTTCCTAAGTTTAACCACTAGCTGTAATAAGGAAGAACAAACATCGCAGACCGATTTTTTTGGTATTCAAGACTGCGGTGGGAACTTCTGGAACCCAAAGCTATGTCCCCGCCTCGGGAAGCTACATGTAGAAAAAGCAGCGGCAAAAGCCGTAAAGTTAAACCTGAAATCATTTCAACTAACCTTCAACGGTAACAGTAAGCATCCCAGCCTGACTGTATCCGATCTTGACTCGAATCAGATTTTTCAATCCAAACAAGGTCATAGTTTTTTAGCGACGGCAATTGGAACTACCAACATAACCGAGACTAGAGGCTCTTTTACTTTTAAAAATCGAATTAGAAAATACTGTACGCAACAGACCATATCTTCTATCAAGAAAATAGATAGTGGTCTTGAAATTAAAGGTCATTTTCAACCACATAGATTTGGACAAGAAAAATGTGCCATTGATTACCGAGTGATATTTAAAGAAGTAGGACCAGGCAAACTAGACTTTTCTGCAGAAATAGTCAGCCAAAGCCCTCAAAGTGATTCGGAATATAACCGATTGTACCTTACCTACGAATCAGCCAAAGAAGAACAATTTTTTGGTTTTGGCATGCAATATACTTATGCAAATATGAAAGGGCGTCGGTTGACGATTCTTTCGCAAGAGCAAGGTATCGGTCGAGGGTTACAACCAGTCTCACTTGGGGCTGAAATCACAGCTGGCAAAGGTGTATCGGGTGATTGGCAAAGCAGTTATGCCAGTGTACCACAGTTCATGACCAACAAACATCGCTCAGTGTTTCTTCGCAATACTCAGATTTCTACTTTTGATTTTAAAGTTGAGGATCAAATTAGAATCGAAGTTTTCTCGAATAAAATTGACGGACAATTTATATCAGGTTCGGATCCTCAGGAATTACTAAAGCGATATACCGATTACACAGGTCGCATGAAACCATTGCCAGAATGGGTGGATCAAGGAGTAGTGATCGGTATGCAGGGAGGTACAGAAGCAGTACGCAAAGCTTGGGCACAGGCAAAGGCACTAAAGATTCCTGTCTCGGCTTTCTGGCTCCAGGACTGGGTTGGCAAAAGAAGTACCTCATTTGGTTCTCAATTATGGTGGAATTGGGAGCTCGATCCTGAAACTTATCCTGGCTGGAATGAATTAATTGCAGAGCTAAATCGCGAGGGTGTAAAAGTATTAACCTATATCAATCCTTTTTTAGTAGATACCAGTGAGAGAGATGGGTATAGCGGCAAGAACCTATATGAAGAAGCAAAAAATAAATCCTACCTGATTAAGGATCAAACTGGATCAGCTTACTCTATAGAGAATACTAGTTTTTCTGCTGGATTAATCGACATAACTAACCCCGAAGCACAAACATGGATTAAAGAAGTCATTAAAGATAATCTGATTGCTTCTGGGGCAAGTGGCTGGATGGCTGACTTTGGTGAGGCCCTGCCATTCGATAGTATCCTGGACCAAGGGAAAGCTGAAGACTTTCACAATCAATATCCAGTAGTATGGGCTGATTTAAACAAACAAGCTCTCGAAGAAGCAGGCATGAGCAATGAAACTTTTTTCTTTTCGCGTTCAGGCTTCACCAAAAGCCCTGGGGCTTCCAGATTATTCTGGTTAGGGGACCAACTAGTATCATGGGATGACAAAGATGGCATCAAAACTGCCGTAACGGGTTTGATCTCAAGCGGCATGTCAGGCTTTTCTCTAAATCACAGTGATATTGGTGGTTACACTACCATTTCAAACCCAATTGCCAATTATCATCGTTCTCAGGAGCTATTTCAGCGATGGACTGAACTAAATGCCTTTACGACTATGATGCGAACTCATGAAGGTAACAGACCAGACGAAAATCATCAATATAATGACAGTCCTGAAACGCTGAAGCATTTTGCATACTTTTCCAAGATTCACAAAGCACTGACCCCTTATCGTCGCATGCTTATGAATGAAGCTTATCAGTCGGGTATGCCTGTGGTTCGCCACCTTTTCTTGCACTACCCGGAAGATCCTAATACCTACTCACTGAGACATCAATTCATGCTAGGAGATCAGTTTATTATTGCTCCTGTTCTTGACAAAGGTAAAAAATCTGTCGGTTTGTACTTACCAAGTGGTGATTGGGTTAGTTTATGGGACGGTACTGTCAAACAAAAGGGGTTTCATGAAGTCGATGCACCTATAGGAAAACCTCCGGTCTTCTTCCGATCTGATTCTGAATATGGAGCCATGCTGGCAGAAAAAATTAAAGATCTATCCAACTAGGCTGTTATTTTTTGATATAAATATGTATACGAGCGATGCAACTCATTAAAAGCATCGCCGTTACCACCAGCTAGATCTGGATGCATAACTCTAGCCAAATCACGATATCTTTTTTTAAGCTGATCTAAAGAAGGTAATTCCGCAAACTCCATAAATTTTAGAGCTGAATCATCGTGACCATAGTTGTATCGAGTAGCATGAGATCTATGAGAATAACTCTTACGACGTTCTTTAAACTTTTGTCGTTGTTCATGAGTGGATCTAGCTGAACTTCTGTAGTTATTTTTCTTGGCAAAATGATCCCAGAATTCACTCGACGCTTTCCAAAGTAGATTGAAGCAGGCATCCAATTCGACCTTAACGGACTTAATATTTTTTTCTACATTATGAAGATAAATCTCAAGATAAGGAGATTGTAATTCCTCGGGTAAAACACCAACTTCATCCAGCCTAAAATTTTGCCAAGGTGAATCTAATTTAGCCAAAGATTCCCAACATTGATTTAATTCAAGAAGAGTTAGCCATAGACATGGACCTTGCTTAGTAAAAGGTAGCATTTTCATCTTACCGCTGTTCCAGCTTTGTCTGATGATATTTTTCATGCCCTCTACCTGATGACTTTCAAAGGGAGCAAAAACCGGCTCAGAAAGTACACGGGTAGTAAAGGGGCCAGCCTGACTACTCATACTCTCACGAAACCATGCTCCAGAGCGCACTGGATTCAATAAACCTATCCTAAAATTTAGAGTCACATCAAGATCATTAACTCTTCGACTCAGCTCCGTAATACTATCAGATGATTTACCACGGTATGTACACAGGTTGACTTGTAGAGATTTTAGAAAAGAAACTCTCTTTTCTTCAGTCTTTATGGCATTTCTTAAACTATTTTCAACTGTAATACCTTCCCCGATAGCATCCACGAACCAATCTTTTGGCATTGGAGAGTTGTTAGACTCTTCAGTCATGAATCCTCCTTATCCCGACTTTTTTTGAATTTGCCCATTATTGGTATCTAGCTGAGAAGCTAAATCGTTAAGGTCATTAGCAACTTCCTCAAAAGCATCACCTTTCCTCAGCTGAACCCGAGAGTCAAACTCTCCATTTCTTAACAGATCAATATGCCTTCGAAAAGCATAGGTCGGTCCCACCAGCCTGTGAGTATAATAGACAGAAATAGCTATATTCATGATAAGATACACGATCACAGTTGTTAACAACCATCCCGTTGCATCCATAATATATCCCTGTAATAGCATCGAGACTTCTTCACGCAAATCGGTCAACTCTAGAACCATATCGTAAAAGCGATAGAAATTCATATAGAGCAACGTCATGATCACAATTGAAAACAAGAAAGCAAGACATATAGAATACATGCCCAACTTTACCTGAACCAACGGTTGCAAAAGTATATTACGAAGTCTTCGTTTTACTTTGGGGTCTGAACTCTGCTCAGCAGTCACGACTTATCTCCCTACACATGAAGTTAACTTTTAACTAGGTACTATTTTACTATATTTTTAGACTAGATAAATCATGCCTACAGAAATCTTAGGCTTATCAAGGCAAAAGTTACCATAAAATAGTTATTTTAGGTTCACAACTTGATCCAATATATTGCTTTAAAACAGTATGTTACTGAAGCCTACCTTTCTGAGATTCAATCCACATCAAAACCAGAAACTTTATCAATTAACCAAGTTCAAATCGGATATAAGATAAGAAGACTAGCCATGATTAGTGTCAATCTTGCCGAACATATAGAAGTAAATAGATACGATGTTTAAGAAGCACTCACCTCATAAACCCCAGCAACCCCTTCAAATCAAAGTCGAAACGTTGGTTTCTCCCTCGACCACCCAACTAATTGCAACTTATTGAATTATAAGGATTAAAAAAAATTAAAAGAAATTTTTTACAAACTAAAGGAAACAGCGATTTTTGCCGATACTGCGTATGAGTTAGGTGTGTTTACAAGTGCGATAGCGCTAATTTTGTGGGAAATCTATATGTATAAAATCTTTGTATTTTT
>PBRN01000098.1 GCA_002725955.1 Pseudobdellovibrionaceae bacterium | reverse complement strand
GATAGCAAGCCTTGCGTTTGTTGATAATGTAGTATGCTCAGTACAAGAAAAAGATGTTGCTTATCTGCAAGAATGCATTGGTCATCCGGATGCCATATGCCGATTCTCGATTTATCAAAAAAACCTCAAGATTACCAACTCTCATTTACTGCAAACTATAGATTTTTATTACCAAGGTTCTCTTGCTTTTCGTGGCTATCTGAAAGCTCTAGAACCGCAGACCGAGTCTCAGGTCGATATAATTGTAAAAGGTAAGTGGTTGGTTGCTAATACAGTTGTCTTGCAGATTCAGGATCGAGCTCAGATATTACATTTTGCACCTTTCAGTTCGAAATTAGAGGCTCACCAACTAGATATTCGGACTTCTTATGCCGAAAACAGTGTCTTTGAGCTATCTAACCAGTGGAATGAACCTTTATTATTTGTAGTGGCTAAGTTGGGTCATCCACAGTCATCATCTTCCCGTAATGGCCTTAGTGTCGAATATCATAATTTTAGAAGTATGCCTTGGGAGTTTAGCTTAGGGCATTACGAATCATCCCCTAATATTTTAACTGGAACTGCTGGTAGAAAGTTAGAGAGTATTAGTCTTGGTCGCAGTATTCTATTAGGGAAAAAAGGTTCACAGCTTGTTACGGGTGCATCATTAGTAGGTTCGCAAGTATGGCGAAATCAATTGCAAAAGGGTGCATGGAATATCGACGAGAAGAAAAGATATTTCTTTTCCATCGTTCCTAAAATTGGCATGAGATTTACTTCTGATAACTTCTACCTTCTGACTATAGATATAGGTAAAGGAATACCTATAGGCGCTCGTATGGAAAACTTTATCGGGATTACAGATATTAGTGGGCCTCTTCCTGGAGCTGACCAATATCTAACAACATTAGGTATAGGAGTGGGTATCTAGGTTTGGGATTATGAACTATTTTTATTATAAATCTATTATTCCAATTGTGATCATATTCTTTATGATAGGTTGCTCAAGTGTGGAGGATTTTGTTTATATTGAGCCGGATGGGGTNACTCAACCAAGTAACTTAACNCAATGGGAAGAGAAACANGAGATNCTGGAAAANNGGTTGATGGATGATTTTATCCAGGAAGGATATATTATTTCTCGTAATGAAGANTTTGAAATTAAAGATGAAGGCGATGCTTTATTATGGTCTGGTCTTGGTTTNTCNAGCTTATCTTGTGAGAATGCTGAAATTATTTTTGAAGAAATTGCCGACTCNGTTGATTATTTTGAGGGNGGATTAGTTAGNATTGATCCCCTGCCGCAAAGCTATTTTAATGATCCNACCTCTAGAGATATGGAGACNGGAGCCATTTTTGGATTAACTAATTATTATAGAAGGTGTNGTGATGANAGGGTNNTTCATGTNTTNCAGAAGCATTATCNATTTATTAATGANAATGGNTTTCAACTTTTTCCNGTNGGTGATCCTACTAAGATTAGTATTACACCAGCNTTTGGTTATTATATGAATCTTATGTTTTCNAAATACNTNGGTGTTNTAAAACCTAGTGCATTAGATAAGGCTATGTATGAATCAGCNGTCATTGCTGATTCAGCTTTTATTAAGTCGTCTTTAACGGCATGTTTTCCNGTTCATNTAGGNACATTGCAGCTNATTCAAATGGACTTTATTCAAGAAAATGTATCAAAAACTNCTAAGCGATCTTTTTGTTCGATTACGGAAANGATGGATTTACCTTTAACAGATTGGTACTGTAATCGCTTGAGTNTNGCCGACTTTTTGGATNAATATGATTTGACTCAATCTTACCGAAGCCAGCGCTGTTTAAAGTGGGAGGAAATAGATAGNGANGGNCATTTCCCTGCATTAGATTGGTTGCTAATCTATCGNCTTGCTTCGGGCGATTTACATAANGCTCACGATATCAAGTGATTNACACTGAGAAATNCNCTGAAAAATTTAACTTTTTATGATATGGTTAAATAAAATCAATTGTTCAAAAAAANTNTCATANAATGAGATAGTATGGTCTTGAAAGCTTCTGAAAGTATTTTCGAGGAAATTCGNAAACAAGGTCTACCGNTAATAGATCGGTGGATNNCTGAAGGTTACAGGGAAGATTTGCATNTAGATTTNAAGAGAAAGGCTAATCCCGATTCTCACTATCCTGANGAAAANGATAAAAAAAACTACGCAAAAGCNCTGTCCGGTTTNGCNAACAGTGATGGNGGAGTNATNATCTGGGGNGTAGATGCTCCCGGCGTGGGTAAAGGTGTGAGAGAAAAAATGCCGATTAAAGGNATTCAACATTTTATGGAGCATTTAGATAGTTTGGCTTCAAGAATGGTGGCGCCGCAAGTTGAAGGTGTNGTTAATCACGTGATTCTAGAGTCGGATGATATTGGATATGGNGTTACTTGGGTTCCCAGAAGCTTAACCTGCCCTCATAGAGCTGAACATCATAGTTCAAAAAAGTATTATCAGCGCAGTGGTGATTCATTTGTACAANTAGAACATTGGCAGCTCGAGTATATGTTCGGTAGGCGTTTAGTGCCCGATCTAAAGGTTACTTGGGAAGCCATTCCTCTTGTTGANTCGAGGATNCTCTCAGAAGGTNTNTTTNGAGGNCGTGGGAAAAGAAGAGGANTTTTGAAGCTGCAGGTACAAAATAAAGGAAGAGCTATATCTCGCTANGGNTGTCTTAGAATTTATTTNAANCNAGCCAACAAAAGCTTTTCTCTTTTGACNGACCGTAATCATAAAATGATTAACTATGGNTCTGCTGAAAGTTCTAGTCATTATGAATTTGTAGAAGTCACAGCAAGAGCTAATCCAGGTCTTGTTATCTATCCTAGCGATAGGGTTACCTTNTTTAAATTTGAGGTAGAATANGACCCTGATAAGCTAACGGAATTAAATATTCCCAATTTTTCGTTTTTTTATGATTTATTTGGNGAAAATTTCGAGGGAATTATTGGTCAAAAAATGGTCATCCCNGGAGATGCGATAAGTCGCCGTTTTGCTGGCCTNCANAAANCCGTAATTGATCCTTGAATCCCAATTATACNGGGAATTTATCCGAANTTGNTCTGATTTTATTAAATAAAATAGGAAATTGCGTTGCTCCGTTATTTGGCTTTATGGTTTTTGTGAAACTGCCGATGCAAAGCTAGGAGGAAACGGATGAGTATATTTGAACTTATTCCCATTATAGTCGTGGTCGGTATTGTGATCGGTGTATTTTTGGGCTTAGTGATGAAATATACAGACACTTCTGTGTCTAAAATTAATATTACTGGCAGTCTACCTGCCTGGTTAAAGAAAAATCATCAACAACTGCTAGAACAGTCCATGCATCGTCAAAAATTGAATATCGATACCCAACCCTTAATCGATGAAGTGATTGCAGACCAAGATAAGCATCGCGAGAAGGAATTGAAGATGGCTATAACCCCTGTAAAAGATGCAGAGCTTTGTACTGATGAAAGCTTGCAGCAAGAGACCTCTTCGTGGGTGGAATCATCGGAAAAGAAAGTTATATGATTACAGGACTTTATTAAATTTTAAACCTTCCTCGGTGGCATCTCGCAAATCCTGATTTACTGTGTTATAAACGTTTTTCGTTTTAACCAAATAGTCTTCATTTTATAATCTTAAATATTTATAGTGAGTTATGGGCCCTTATGTGGAAAGAATTGCAGAGAATAGTTAGTAGGACCGAACCTGAGCTTGGATTGGGTTATATCTTAAAAATCTTGCAAGAGGAGGTTGTCGAGGTTCACTTCCCTCGTCCTGGCCAAACTCGCCGTTATAATTTGAAAAATGCCCCATTGCAGCGTTTTCAGTTACGAGAGGGGCAAAAGGCTGCCTTTAAAGGATCTGGTGAAGTAGAAGTATCAGGAGTTCGTGAAGAGGAAGACTTAATTCTATATGAAACTGAGCAAGGGGATTTCTGGGAGTATGACCTTGAAGATGTATTGGAAGATCAGGGGACTCTTGAGCAGTTTTTCGATAGCCATTTTACCCATCACCGTACTTATGAACTACGGCGAAGTGCGTGGAAGTTGAAAGGGTTAAAGGAAGGTTCAGCTGTCTCAGGTATGCTTGGGGCTAGGGTAACACCGATTCCACATCAGCTTTATATCGCCAGTACGGTTGCCGCGCGCCCCTATCCAAGGGTCTTGCTTGCTGATGAAGTCGGTTTGGGTAAGACAATCGAAGCTGGTTTGATATTTGGAGCTTTGAAGTCGCTTGGTCGTGCAGATAGAGTGATGATAGTTGTTCCGGATGCTCTGATCAATCAATGGATGGCTGAAATGTTTCGCCGCTTTGGTGAAATTTTCTCTTGCCTTGATGAGGAACGCTGTATTCAGGAAGAAGCGACCCATCAAAACTCTCCTTTTGAGTCCAACCAAAAAGTACTGGTATCCTTAGGGTTCTTGAAAAATAACATGGATAGGTTTGAGCAAGCTGTATCTTCGGCATGGGACTTAATCATTATTGATGAAGCGCACCATTTGCGATGGGATCCGGAAGAACCAGATGCTGGTTGGCTGATTGCGAAAGCACTGAGTGAGAGAACCAAAGGCTTATTATTATTGACAGCTACGCCCCGACAAAAAGGTTTAGAGACTCAGTACGGCCTTTTGAATTTGGTCGACCCAAATCGCTTTACTGATTTTGATGATTTTGAATTAGAGCATCAAAAGATCGCCGGCGTTGCTGCATTGGCAGGTCAATTGCAGGAAGAGGGCGCAGAATCTCAACTTGTTGAAGATTTGAAAGCGTTTTTCGTAGATGATACTCCGTTGTTAAGTCTGTTGGATGAATCAACTATAGATATAGATAAAGTCTTGAAGGCTATGATCGACCGACATGGCACTGGTAGGGTTCTGTTTAGAAACCGTCGTGAGAGACTTAAAGGTTTTCCAAAGCGCATATTAAAGGGCTACCCCTTAGAAGCTTCGAAGTCGATACATCAGTGGTTGGCTGGAGTGGATCCTCTTGCGATGGATGAATTGGCTCTAATGGACCTAGCAACCGGCAGAGGTAATAGAGAAAGTAAGAACGGTAAGACTTTCTTAGAACCTCGAATGAAATGGTTTTGTGATTTTGTAGAAAATTTTGGATCAGAGAAAGCTCTAGTTCTTTGTGCAAGTCCTGAAAGAGTGATTGAGTTGCAGAAAGGCCTCGAAAAAAATACTTCTGCTAAAGTGGCAATCTTTCATGAGAACATGAGTGTTGTTGATCGAGACAAGGAAGCAGCTCGGTTTGCAGATGCTGAAGGGTCCGCCTTTTTACTCTGCAGTGAAATCGGAGGTGAAGGTCGTAACTTTCAATTCGTAAGCAATTTGGTTCTATTAGATATTCCTAGGCACCCTGATTTAGTGGAGCAAAGAATTGGTAGATTGGACCGCATCGGCCAGAAAAAAGATGTAGTTATTCATGTTCCTTGGATGCAAGATACTCCAGAGGAAGTTCTTTTCCGCTGGTATCATGAAGGCTTTGGTGCTTTTGAAGAATCTTGGAACGGTGTGTCAACTCTATTGGAGCATTTTGCCGAAGACTTGATCAGTAGCTTCCGAAAATTTTTGCCTAAGCACGAAAGTTTCGAGGATAGAGAGACTTCGCTAAAGTCTTTGATTATAGATACCCAGGAATCGGCTGCTGCCCTTAAAGTNGAGAATCGNAAAAGTGTTGATGTATTGGTNGATATGAANTCCTATGATGAGGATATTGGTCATGAGCTTGCCGAGTTCGTGGATGACCATGANGATGATNTGCGACTNGAAAACTTNTTCCGTGGTATGTTTGATCATTACGGAGTTGATTATGAAGAGTTTGATGATCGTGGATCCTTGATTGTTAAGCCNGAGTCTCTAATGTTTATTGAGAAATTTCCCGGTATTTCTTCTCACGAGGAAACTGTAGTGGCTTTTGATAGGGAAGTTGCTTTAAGNNGAGAAGAAATTAGTTTTCTTACTNTNGATCATGAAATGACTGAAGGCGCTCTATCACTTCTCCTNCAGAGNAANGAGGGTGTTGCTACTATTTGTAAATGGATGGACTCTCCAATGGGNCCNGGNNTGATNGTTGAAATGTCAATGNTGCTCGAGGCTTCTGGTCCTCAGTGGTTGGCTTTAGGGCGTTATCTGCCAATTAGTTCNTTTGAAATTCGTTTAAATCATCAGNGTAGAAANGTAAAAAANACAGCNTACAAAGATGANCCTCTATTACTGGAAGAACTGAGTAAAAACGAGTTTCCCGATGATATGGGGCGGATAAAGCAAATTCTTGAACCATTGTTAGCTAAAGCNTANGAAAAAGCTAATCGCTGGAGCCTTAGCAAGGTTGAAGCAGCTGTGNCTAAAGCNGAGAAATCTTTAAATGAAGAAATAGATCGAGTTGAAGCTTTGGCGGAAATAAATTTCACTGTTTCTGNAAAAGAAGTCGAAGCTCAAAAATCTAGAAGAGAACTAACCTTAAGTACCTTAAGAAAAACGATTCCNCGTTTAGATGGTATTCGNGTNATATTTACNCAATAGAAGATTTTTTGATTTTAATCGTNTGTAATNGAACCTGTNATTTCGGACTTTTTGAAAACGAGTTCGAAGCAGGTTTCTCCTCTGNTTAGATATTTTTTTTCAAAATGGGTGCGTGGCTTAAAGTNCGATGGGATTTCCCTNAAAGTGGTCCTTTGCATTAGCCANTTTTTTTCGAGCCATATGTTAGCTTCTTCGGCATAATCTTTGATATTAGTAGCCATCATNAGNGAGCCACCAGGTTTNAGCTTAGATTGTAGACAATGCATGAAGGGCATTCTATGCCATCGCTGATTGAACTGCTTGCGTTTGGGCCATGGGTTCGGNTATAGCAGGAATATGCGAGAAATNGAATTATCNGGAATGTTTGATGGGATCCAAGAGATTGCATTATTGTGCACTGGNAATAAGTTGNTNGGCTTACCATGAGATTCAAAACGACGATNAAATAGANTGAACTTGTTTTTNGTGTGTTCTATCGCAATCANCTGTCTTTCNGGNTTCTTCTGACTGTAGGNGACNGGATGCCAGCCAACGCCACANCCTATTTCTAGGTCTACAGTTTTATCAAAGTTAACACTAAGTATTTCCTTTGATTCTTCTGATTCTGCAGGTTGGAATGCCNTGAAATTACGNCGGTTATGATATATTTCTGTTTCCATTCGTGCAACCTAGCCTAAACTTCGACTAATGGCAACTTATTCATCTAAAAGAAGTGCTTTTTAGNTTCTTTTCATAAATANTGGTTAGCATTTGTGTNATCAATTGAACGGCNTGATTTTCNGGCATTCTTAGTGCNGTAGCATGTTTTTGCGGCGATATCTTTGATNGAGTNTTNTCCGTTAACCCAAGACATGAGAGCAATAAANGTTTGATTTACTGCNATCATTTGCTGAACCTCCGGTAATGGNGGTATGGTCTGCGNAGGGTNAGTAAGCCAATCGGGNAGGTAGGTNAAAGGTGNAGGTTGTTCAATATCTTTGACTTTTTGNGCGCAAAAAGTGAGGACAGTTTCAGTTCTCGCTTGGCAACTATAAGGCGANTGAAGATAAGGAATGGGTTCTTGATTCCAGTTTGTGATCTCAAANCCNGATTGTTCTNCAANAGCNANTGTTTCTTCAAGGCTATAGTTAATAGCTTGATTGCTNTGAAAAAAAGCGAGGGACCCGAAATTAATCCATCTACCTCCTTCTTTTAAAATACGATTGATCCTTCTGAAAAATTCTCTGATATCTTGATGAACAATATCAATTAACCATGGGGTCACAACTGTATCTAAAGTCTTATCCTTGAATGAAGGGTTCATGGCATCAGAGAATAGAAAATGNAAATTNTTTTCTATTTTTTGTTTGGCTNTGCACTTTAGTTTNACAGCAAAAGCATCTTTATTAATTGGTGCTAAAGGGAATTCATAAAGAGAAACATTTTGTCCGTTTAAGACTTTCTGGGCGACAAAAAANAGTAGAGGATTNATATCGACCATGATTGAATTTTCNCAATTNGTTGCTANATGAAGGTCTGCTGGTAATCNGCAAGCCCCAGCACCTAACACAGCCATATTCCCTAATTTATGATCACCATCTAGGCTTTTTATAATACGTTCGAGGCAAATTTCATTTTCATCATNACCCCAATTCCAGTCTCTTAAAACATTACTATAATATCCCATAAGCGATTGGCTGGATGGAAGGGGTGTNCCTGCGGCCGTATGAATTTCTTTAAGACCTTCATGGCTTGGATTGAGNGGTGAGAGAATTTTAGTNACGGANTTTCTNTGTTCGACNCTTCCCTGAATCATTTTTTGTAATCTAATACTGGTTTCTTTAAGTAGGTTTTTTTGATCATACGTATGTTTTAAGCTATCNTCTTCTTGCTTTATNGTCTTTAGATAGTTNTCAAATCTATTCGTCCAATCCATNATTGCTGCTAGAGGATCATTNTACAGCCAATGTATTTCTGANGTTTTAGGGAAAACAAGGTCNCANGCNTTACANTTNAGCTCTTTTTTATTATGACTTAATGCANTCATACATATTGGGCAGGCTAGATGGTCNGTAAAGGAAGTCACTGATGTCATGCAAAGNCCCCATAACAATTGAAGGTTGTTTAGAAATTATAGCAGAATACTCTAAATTTAGACTTTAAATAGATNTCNTAANCGTCTANGTTTTTNGGNCTTTTTGCTAANCNATAANTTTTTTTTACTATTTTTCCGATTATTTCCCNTNGNTGCAATTTAATTGATTGCTGGNNCTGATNGCTCCCATGTTATTTTTATCCAACTGTTTTTCGCTATTTGGCCAAAATNGANTTTTCTTTTTGNNTATTTTTNGCTTGTTTTGGNNCTTTAATAAAAATGATAAATNACTGTATTTAAAGTNNAAATNATCATGCNGCTANTTTACTACAATTTGTCTTAAAGTTTTTTCCTACTNTAGCCGACAAAGTGGTTAAGGATTTAGTCTGTATTCTTNNANGCAAATACAGCNNGTAATTCACTTTTAGGGGCCCATATGATCTTTAGCCGAAACATCACACTAGGNNTNGTAATGATAACCAGTAGTTCTCTTTTCGCTGGACCNGCAGANGAAGCAAAGCGAATGTATGATCGGATCACCGGAGTNCAGCCAAGTATAGANGTTTTAAATCAGATGACNGAACTAGTNGCAGCTGANAAACCAGAAGAAGCNGCNAGAATAGCTGTAGAGTCAGAAGATTTNTTGGCATATAACCTTCGTAACCTCGTTGCTCGTTGGGCCAATGTTGATGAGCAAATGGATTTNCCNTTTAATGATTATACAGCGACCGCTGTTGGACTTATCCGTGATAATGAAGATTTTGGTAAGATTCTTTATGATGATGTTATCTACACNGCTAACGCCGCTTCTGGTATAGCTGCNTANAATGGTGCAGGAAATNACCATTANGTTGCCATTGAANAGGNCATATTAAATCAAGGTAGTTTTTCTTTAAAGACTCAATTAGAAAAAAGAGTNCAATCAGCTACTAACGGACTNCCAGTAGCNGCTACAGCTGGTGGCATGACGACTAGAGGTTGGGGCCANGCTTATTATAGTGCGGGAACCAATCGCAGAGCTTTTCGCTTTATGTCGATGACTTATATGTGTCGTGACTTAGAGCAATTNACTGATAATACACGAAATGATGTNTATGTAAGACGNGATGTNGANCGNGCTCCTGGNGGTGANCCNAAGGTATACCGCGATAAATGTGCTGGATGTCATGCGGGAATGGATCCNTTGTCAGCNGCTTTTAATCGNTATGATTTAGATAACAATGATGATCGAGTTACTTATGATCCTAATGGAGTNGCTCCTAAAACAAATCTTAACAANGATGTTTTTCCTGCAGGGATGGCACAAAGNAATGATGATTGGATTAATCTNTGGACCGTTGGTCCGAATAAAGCCATTGGCTGGCCAGCAGGAAGTAAACAAGGGAGNGGTTTAAAAGCATTAGGTCAAGTGATTGCACAAACAGANGCTTTTAATCAATGTATGGCNACTAAAGTATATCGGAATGTTTGCTTTCAAAGTACAGCTGGNAAGGATCGAGTTCGNATTAATGATTTGGCTAAAACNTTTGNTCAGGATCATAACATGAAGACGCTTTTTGTAAATGCAGCAGTGAAATGCAAATCAGATTAATGAAGGGAAAAGTGAGACCCTATCTCACATTATTATATATTGGATAACTTGGACACAGCAAACTGATTTAGAGGAAAAAATATGAAAAGGACATTTCAAACACCATGGTTCATCGCTTTAAGCCTAACCATTTCTATGGGGCTTATNGAAGGNTGTTCAAAAAAGAGNAAGTTTACTCCTGGTAACCCTAATGCAGCTCAGGTNGCNGANNCNGNCTCTNCTGATGAGCNTGGAGANTCTGATGNGNTAATNGATCCNCAGGCNCCAGANGCAGTTGGTTTAAGAACTTTTGATTCATTAAATAAAACTTATTCAGTTCTGACGGGTGTGCCAACAGCTCGTGTTTTTGATGCATATATGAATCTAAAGTCAGGCCTAGCCGCAAGTAGTTCAGTCAAAGGTATTTCTCCTTCGATTGTATCTTCTATGACAAAGTTAGCTGCACAATATTGCGATGTATTAACAGTCTCTGATCCAAACAATAATGCGGCAGAAGATATTGCTCGCAGAGATGCTTTTTTTGGCTCTTCATTTACTCAGTGGGATGCGAACCCTGATAATGCGTTTAATGATACTTCAGCTTTGGCTGGTGTATTAGTCGATAAACTTTGGGGTACTGGGTTAGACAGCCTGCCAGATCGTGCTGGTACAGTAACTAGTATCAACGAATTAATTACAGTGATCAAGGCTGGTAAAAACGCAGCTCAGACACCAGCCATAGTTATGGGGGCTTGTACCTCAGTATTAACTTCTACACCAGTGACCTTCTACTAAGGTTAAGGCTAAATAAGTAAATGAAACGAAATCTAACTTTAAAACCTTTAAGAGGGTAACTAATATGTCTAACAAGAAAAATAAACCATACGACTTTAAAAGAGAAATGGAAATGATGCGAGAGGTGATGAGAACGCCCTACATTCATGGTCCTGATCATAAACTTCCAGTAACGCGACGAGAATTACTTTCTCAGGGTTTCCTGGCATCTAGTGCTATTATTGTTGCACCTTCAATTCTTGGTCTTGCCTCTGAAAAAGCATACGGCCTAGAATGTAAGGCTGCAGAAGCAGAAGGTTCTGCTGCGCCAGTGGGCTTTCTTCATATAGAGCTTTCAGGTGGTACTTCTATTGCTGGTAATTTTATGTTTGGTAA
>PBRN01000097.1 GCA_002725955.1 Pseudobdellovibrionaceae bacterium | reverse complement strand
TTTGTTTGGGGGACTAAGTAGCTGATTTACTGTTATTACAGTAAATCCAACGTTCAGGCTTTGTCTCTACCATTGAGACAAACCTGAATCATTATTATTTATACTTTCGATACTCGTGACCGGGAGGTATGCCACTTGATCTATGGTCTTGTGTCTAGTGGGTTCCTTCAGATGTCCGGCTGACTGTATGGGTATATAGGAGCTCATCTTTATAATTGAAGAATTTGTATTCAAGGGTGTCTCTCGACACGTCAATGGCTAAGAAGCCAAACTCTCCGGCTGCAAACACACTTTTTGGGTCTTCCAAAGGGGGGTATAAGCTTGCGCCTCCAGCGCCTGAAATGAATAAATCAGCTTGGCAGTCTTCTTCTTTGCGAAATTCCAGATGATGACTATGTCCAGCCAGATAAGCATCAGCTTTATCACACAGGAATCTCTTTAACACTTTTCCCTGGAAGTTGTCTTTATGTTTGGAGCTAGCACTGCTGACAGGGTGGTGCCCCATAACAAAGGTCCAGTGACTGTCATCATGCCCTAGACTTTGTTTTAAGAAGTCGAGCACACACAGTTTGGGGTCAAAGCAGAAATCACATATATTGGTATCAAGGCCTACGACTTTCAGTAGGTTGCCAAATTTAATGGAATAAAAACGATTAGGCATGTGCCATCTTGGGTTTTTAGCAGTCATTGCAATTTGAGCTTCGGTAGATCCTTTATAATCATGGTTACCCAAAATTGGATAGAGAGGAACCTGACTCAGGCATGGGCTGCCTAGGGGTTGCCAAACCGCTATATCCCACTTGGGATCTTCAAGGGATGCAACGCCATCCATATATACATTATCACCGAGTAGGAGTAGTCCATCTAGTCCATATTGCTGGCAGTATCTCTCCATTGCTGCAGCCACTTTTGCTTGATTTTCATCGCCAGTTCCATAGTCTCCCATTGCTATCAGGCGCAGCTTTGGTTTGGTTAGGCTGATATCGGTATGAAGTGATCCTACTTGCAACTTGGTGGCTTTTGATGACCAATAATAATAACCAAAGGTTATGAATATCAATAGAATTAGACAAATAATTCCCAATATTTTACGCATATCTATATCTTCCAGGCTGTTGATCAATAGGCAGCGAGAATTTAACAGTTTGGATCGTTCGAGGCAAGCAGGCTGATATGGCCCAGATTGCTGTTTGATCAGGTCTGAAAGATCGCAAACAGCAATGATAGGGTGCTTCTATCAGTTCATGGTGGGTAGGTGAGGAATGCTCAAATGAAGTCAAATAAAATTGACGGAAATCTAATGTAATGGGTTCATGACTGACTATATGATTATATCAATAAAGATTTGTTTTGTGGCCGATCTGAAGTGGTTCTAACAGGAACTGATTTTATTCAGGTTGTGCTCCAAAACTATTTGAGCAATCATATAGGAGTACCAGTCGATATTTTTAATATAACATGTGGGTGAAGATTTGATTTTATCAACTAAAAAGCCCTTCAGAGCTCAAAAATTTGAGGGCACTATATGTGTGTCGGGAACATTGACCGATACCACGAAGTTTGACTTGCTGGCAGACATGGTGGAGTCCTCGATCTTTATCGATATGGAGCACGTGGATTATGCTAGTTGGTTAGGGGTAAAGAATCTCTTAGAATGGTTACTGCAAGAGGTTCCCAGCTATAACTTAAAGCGAATTCCATGGCACATATTTGAGATGCTAAGAATATTTAGTATGTTTGACGGATCCAAGGTCTATAGTATTATTGTGCCGACTAGAAATACAACTTCAGCAACATTATTTTATCATGAGTTTCGGGTTGAATACATTAAGTATATTTATGACAAAAGGGGTATTTTTCCTGAAACTGAGATGGGTGAAATGCTGACGGTTCCTGCTACGAGTATATGCCCCGAGTTGTTCCGCTTGAACAAAGAGAAGTGGAATTTTCCAAAGGGCTGGTTCATGGAAAACCCTAGGCATACTCAATTTTGGTTAAGCTATTTGGGTTTTGTTATCTCTACAGTGGGGGTTGGGTGTAACTTAATGCAGTCAGTTGACATTAAACTTCAAAGAATATTAGCCAATGTAGCAAAGAAGTTAAATGAATGTGAACTTGCGTTAAAAGTGATTGGTCAACCATCGACTAAGGCCTATGCAAAAGGAGCTCAATTATTAGTTAAAGAAATAGCTGAGCATTGCTTACATGTCGGTACTGAATTATCCGATATCAAAAAACACTTCGAAGAAATTCAAGAGAAAGTAGCTGGAAAGATTATTGCTCCTGATGCTGACGACTCAATCATTGACTGCGTGGTTGAGATTCAACAGAGGATGAGTGCGATCCCTGATATCAATGCGGAGCTTGAATCCGTTGGTGAGATGATAGGTAACAAAGTAGGCCAGATTCATCAAATTGATCATATCAAAGATGAAATCTTGTCATTTTCAGATCCATCAAAGGATCAGTTGGGTAAAATTAGAAAATCATTCTATATGATCAAATCTTCTGGTGACGGTAGTTGGGAAAGTTTAAAATTAGAAATTGAGCGGGAGTTTGCTCGGTTAGATAAGGAAACTAGTACTTGTATTGTTAGTTTGCAAACTTTTGATCTCATTCGACAGATCTTGGAGCATAGACACAATGAAGGTGATGTCATACAGCGTTATATGTCTGATTTGGCGGCAAAGCGAATAAAATGGGAAGAGGTTGAGAAGGTTCTCAATGTATATATTGCAAATTCGATGATTAGTGAGCAAGAGAAGTTGGCATTTAAGTTCTTTTTACCGGCTGGATTTGAAAAGATAGCCCACAAGAAAAAAGCAGCTCCTGGTGAGATTATGCTTTTTTAGCTTTTCAATAAATAGGTTTTTTTTTTATTAATTGTAAGACCTTTATCGGTTTTCTGTATACATCGACATCGAATGGTCGACCTTGGTCAATCTGGTTAGTATTTTTTCGCTGTGGTAAAATACTAAAGGAACTATCTATTTACGAATTTTTTGTGCTAATTGTATTCTAGTCCAAAGAATGTAAATCTTTTAGTCTTACGATTATCGATTGATAAGGTTAATAAATGAGATTTCAAGAAAAAATGCTGAAGAAGTTTTCCAGTGTAGTTTTATTTAAAGGTTTGGACGAAGAGCAATTACGCCGCATTATTGATCTTGGTGAAATTTGTGAAAAAGAAGTAGACCAGTATATTGTCCTGGAGAAGACTTTAGGCAATAAATTATTTGTGCTAATCGATGGTAGTGTTGAGATTGAAGTTCTCATGCCGGTTTCGCGGGATCCTGACTCTAAGACCAAAGAGTCCATTACCAGATTAAATGGTGGTGATGTTTTAGGTGAATTGGCTTTATTTGGCGATCATCGGCGATCAGCATCAGCGAGAGTTGTAAAGCATGCTTCTTATATAACTTTTTCTAAGGATGATTTAGATTCTTTATTCGAAGAACGTCAAGATATTGGATATCGGGTGATGAGTAATTTATCTTCGATATTAGCAGCTCGTATTATGAATACTACTACCAGTCTTAAAAATAAAATGTATCAATTGATTCATCCCCTCTTTCTGGGGGGGAAACACTAGAGGAAGAGTGTATTCTCTATGTTCTGGTTTAGTTTGGTATGTGTCTGTTATTAATTTCATTTATTACTAATTTCTTGTTTGTCGTGCGTTTATTTTTGCTGATTTTTAACAAATCTATAATTGGTTGCAATGAATCGGCTTCTGCTCGACTGTTGTTTTTATGAAGTCGTTTGGAATGATATTTTCTTTTATAGATCAATGACTTTCCCTAAAGCTTACTCTTATCTTTCCGAACAACAGTAAGGCTGAGCTTGTCTTTAATAGACTTAAAATTAAGCCGAAGGAATGCCTAAGTTGATTTATGTTTTTCGATTAGTGTTAATTTAAACCGAGGGAACATATTCATCTAATGTGAGTGAGGGAATATAGATGGAAGAACGACGCATTGATAAAAGGAAGCCAATTTATATTGGTGAAAATATCAATTGCTATGTGTCTATTGGAAAGTCTAAATGGCGATCCTTTATCGTTGATCTAAATCCTCATGGTGTTGGGTTGGTGCTTGGTCTTAAGGGAGCGCCATTTAATCTTGAAGAGGGTAGAGAACTTGAGCTTAATTTTCGTAAAAGAGACCAGAGTTTTGTCACAACAGGGTATCTAAGAACCTGCATGGATATTACCCGTCATGGTGCTCCTCACCAAAGGTTAGGTATCGCTTTTAAAGCTAAGTTTTATGAGGAAGAACATCTTTTTCGCAGTGCAATATCACTACCTTTAATTGAGGTTGGTGAGGGCGTTCAGCCACAGGCTTATTGTGAAGATCCATTCTTTTTTAAAGAAAGGATTATTTTTAAAGTTATTGGCTTCAGTAAAAATGATATTCTCGTACAGGCTTCTTCAAGAGTAAAGAGTATTATTCCTGCGCAAAATTTGATCTTGCAATTGTATATTCCTGGCTGCACCAAGCTTTTTGAAATTAGAGGTGTAGTTCAGAAGGATTTTTATTTGTCTAAAGAAGAAAATTTTTTGCAGTTGTTACTCAATTATGAATATATCTCGAAAGAATGTGAAGAAAGTATCACCGATTATTTGATTATGTTTGGAGGGCAATCTAAACCATCTGAGTTACAAGATATTGGTTTTGTTACATCCAGATTGAGAAATTGTATCGCAGTCGAAACATGTTCGGTTAAATCTTCATCAAAAGTTCCNGATAATTTTGAGTCAACAGTTTTAGCCCCAAGGGTCGGTAGTNTAAANAATGGTGAATTTGAGCGTTATTCAAGGCGCTTTAAAGTTTTTGCNGGGCAGCATCAAATTGCAGTATACGANATCGTTTTTCCTAATTCGCATNAAGANAGTGTGCTGGCTAAGTTGAATTATGATTTTTATAAAAAAAATCCTCTTAAATCGTTCATCGAGGTATATAATTTTCATTCAACNAGTAAACTCAGCCTGTCAGATTTTTTTATTCCAGTGATTCAGAATATTGTCAGGACTGCAGTNCAGGCCAAGGTNNGTCATGTGATTCTAGAATGTTCTTCNCANGTTTTTCGTGTGCTCAAAGCAATTGGATTCAAGAAATTTAAGGGNTCTAGNGAAGAAACTAATAGTAAGACTGGTGAGAAGATTACCTATATGGCGATTGGACTGACCGTGAATGATATTTTGACGAATAAGCAGGGGATGATTTCAACNGATTCTTGGAATACAGTCTATGATGAGCTCAATCGTTTCTTGGANCGTGGTTCTCCCGATAAGNCCGCTTTTGATGGNGGTTGGGAAAAGATTGGAGTTGAGCACATTAAAAAGGAGTAGGNNTATGATTTTCCTNACTTACTTNNANTTTCTTTTATTAATTTAAATCTANAATATTTNAAAGTAGATCCCTTGTANTTATATTTTTAGCNGNNNTTTNATATGCCCTNTTGTNTTTTNTANTTCTTTGNTTTCATAGATNAAAANTCAATAAATTNGCAAAANNAATNGNTTGATAAGTGATTGTTCTAAGCCTATTNNTTCAATAAGACGATAAAAGAGCTGAATCAATCCAATAAATGGATATCTGNATNCTTACNATGATATTTAGGTTTTTTTATTTGAAAATCATATTGTCTNTCAGCTTTCTGCTGTCTTCACAGCTNTTAGCATTTCAGNTTNCACCTATAGTTCTCAGTGAAGANNNTTTAAATCGGCAGGAATCAATTGGTCAGCATCTTTTNACAGCAGCCGATCCCAANAAAGAGATGACGCCCGCTACGATCATGANNGGTNATTTTAATGAAAGGTTNAGTGACCTNGGNGGTAAAAAAGCTTTAAGTTANGGNATNAATCCTTGGCCATTTTGGGGTTACTTTGTCGTCGATAATTCTAAATTAGGTTTAGAAGAAATTATTCTTGAGGCAGGATATAGTGCCATAGACAAAATTACGGTTTATAGAGTTTCTGAGTCNGGAGCCATTCTCTTTCAGCAGACCTTGGGCGATGTTTTGCCTTTTTCNGAGCGNCCCATTAAGTATCGTCATCCAGCATATCCTTTGCAAATTGGACCTGAAAAAAGTTATTTTTTAGTGAAGATCGAGACCACTTCGAATGTCTTTTTTGATTTCAAAATTTATTCAANTTATGGTTTTAAAAATGCCAAACTAACAGAATTGATATTTGTTGGCATTCTCTTAGGTGGTATCGTTACAATCTTCTTTTATAATNTATTTCTATTTTTNACGATTCGAGATCGCAATTATGGCTACTACGTACTATATATTGCNTGTTATTTTACTTTTTCCATTGGTTACTATGGGGTCGCACCTTATTTTGTTTTCTCAGACTGGACCGATCGCCCTTTGACTGGTTGGGGGCTCTTTGTCATCGTAGATGCCATTTCGATAACAGCAGCAGCCTTTGCCATTGGATTTTTGAATCTAAGAGAAAANGCCAAGATATTTTATTGGTTATTAACTNTTTTAGCCTCTATTTCANTAGTGACTAGTTTGTCTAATATTTTATTCNTGCATGGACAGATCGTATTTTTGAATAACATTACTATGCTGACTAGTTTTTTGGTCGGTATTCTTATGGTTTTAGCAGGCTGTCATATGATCTTGAAGGGNTANTCGCCAGCAATATATTTCACNATAGCATGGGCTTTTGTTATGTCGGGAAATTGTCTGGTTATTTTGAGTAANGGTGGTGTTATCGAACGTAACTTCTTGACCACNTGGAGTCAGTTGATAGGAGCTAATCTCGAAATGATTCTGCTATCATTTGCTTTGGGAGCNCGCATCAACATCATAAAAGCTGAAAAGTTAAGAGTCGAGAGAGAAATGTTGAAAGAAACCGAGCGAGCCCGTGAAGCTGATAAACGAGCACTAGTNGCTAGTGAAGCAGCTTTNGAAGAGCAAAAACGCCTCGGTGTTTTAAAGAATNATTTTTTAGCNAATACTTCTCATGAATTGCGNACCCCGCTGAATGGGATTATAGGTATGTCAGAAGCTCTNGCGACTAACTTTGCTTTGAGTANTGATGCCAGTGAAGCNGCNGGTCAGATTTTGAAGGCTTCACGNAGGCTCTCTGAGCTGATTGATGATATATTGGACTTTAGTGCNCTNGAAGGTGGTGAAATCAAGGTATCTTTAGGNCCTGTATCTTTATTGAAGACAGTNAACGAGTGTTTAATCACTCAAGCAAGTCTGAATAATCAAAAAAATATTACGACTGTCAATCAAATTTCAGCCTCGGGATCTTCGATTCAAGCAGATGCTAGTCACTGCCGTAAGGTTATCAACGCAGTACTATCTAATGCTTATAAATTTACTGAACATGGAAGTGTTTCCATACGGAGTAGAGTTGATGATGGTTATGTAGAAATAGCAATTCGAGATACTGGTATTGGTATTGCTGAGGATCGTCTTAGTAAATTAACGACAGCTTTTGAACAGGAAGATGGTGGTAGTGCCAGAAAAAAGGGAGGTACTGGCTTGGGTTTGGCGCTGGCCTATCGGTTGATGCATGCCCAAGGGGGAGATTTTCATGTCTACTCCACCATAGACGTTGGAACAACAGTTGTGTTGAGGTTTCCTGTAAGCGAGGTAAGCGTTTTGCCTGTAGAGAGTGAGGAACAAATTATGGTTGAGGAAGTATCTCAGCCAACCTCGAAAGTTTCTGGTTTAGATAGTCAAGACATACCGCCTTCTTCTAGGGTGATTGATCATCAAGCTTTAGTAGCTAATAAACGAGAGGCTCTCATTTTGGTTGTCGATGATGATGACCTTAATCGTCGTGTGATTAATAATCATCTTTCAGATGGACCGTATAAAGTTATGGAAGCTAGTGATGGACATGAAGCTTTGCAGATGGTCAATGATCATGGTCCTTTTGATGCTATTTTGTTAGATGTTATGATGCCTGGTATGACTGGTTATGAAGTTTGTCGAGTTATTCGTAAGGATTACGAACCCACCGATTTGCCGATTATTATGCTGACAGCGAAACAGCAGGTTAACGATTTAATTGAAGGTTTCAGTGTTGGCGCTAACGATTATGTCCATAAACCTTTTGTTAAAGGTGAGCTTATTGTGAGATTGGATGCGCATCTAAAGATCGCAAAATCATCACGAGCTATGTCTCGTTTTGTGCCTAAGGACTTTATTCGTATGTTAGGTCATAATGATCTGACTGATGTAAATTTGGGTGATGTGGTATCTCAAGATATGAGTATCGTTTTTAGTGATATTCAAGGATTTACTAATGCGTTAGAGTACATGGAGCCAATTCAGGTTTTTGATTGGGTGAATCGTTGTTACCGTATTGTAGGGCCAGAGATTCGTAAGGCAAATGGTTTTGTCGATAAGTATATTGGAGATGCAGTTATGGCTCTCTTCCCTGGATCTCCGGCTGATGCAGTCGAAGCTGCTGTAGCTATGTATAATGGGGTTGAAAAGACGCAGAAATTTAAATTGGGTACTGGCATCCATTTTGGTCATACTATGTTGGGAACTTTAGGTGAGCCAGAACGTTTCGATACAACTGTATTGTCCGATGCTGTTAATATAGCATCTCGAATAGAAGGTGCTTGTAAACTTTTGAGTGTTAATATTCTTGTTTCTTCAGCTGTAAAGGAATCTCTTGGCTCAGCAGATAAGTGGCTATGGAGATGTCTTGGTTTAGTCCGCATGAAGGGGAGAGAAGGGGCAGTTCTTATATATGAACTGTTGGATATTGATCCTTGTCAGAAGCTTAAATTGGCCTCTCAGGAGGGTTTCAAATTAGGGGTCGAGGCTTTTCAGCAGAGTAAAATCAATGAAGCTAAGATGCATTTTGAGTTAGTTGTTTCAGGAAACCCTGATGATGGGCCGGCTAGGTTCTATCTTGATTTTTGCCAGCAAATTGATAGAAACGATACCTCTTTTGATGGAGTATTAGTTCTAACAGAGAAGTAGCAAGCTATCTAGCAGCAAATCTGAAATTAATATTGATTGTTCTATAGGAATAGCATCACAGCATTTTCAAGAGGGAATACTAATCGGAAGCGGGAACCCTGTCCTATTTTACTTTCTATTATGATTTTACCGCCCACTGATTCAACACTATTTTTTACCATATCCATACCTACACCCCTGCCTGAGATCTTACTGACGGATTTTGATGTACTAAATCCTGGTAGAAACATGATTTGGCCGATGGAGTTTTCATCCATTTTAGCTATTTCATCTTGAGTAAACAGGCCTTTGGCAACTGCTCTTGAACCTATCTTTTCAAAATCGATACCCCCGCCGTCATCACTGATTTCAACGACTAATTCGGTCGCATCCTTTTGCGATGTGAGGGTGATGGTGCCTGTTTCAGGCTTTCCGGCAGCGATTCGAGTGTCTGCTTTTTCGATCCCATGATCAACACTGTTTCTAATCATATGTACTAGTGAATTTCTTAGGACTGAAGCAATGGTGTTTTCGATTCGGATTTCTTCGCCTTTGACGACTAATTCAACCGGCTTCGATAAGCTTCGACCGAGGTCTCTTACTATCCGTACATAGGGTCGATATACCGACTTCATAGGCACGCATCGCACTTCTTCTAGGGTTTCGCAGATAGTTTTCTCTAGTTCAGACATTTCATGCAGAGCTTCTTTTAAAGCTTTCTTTTCATCTTTTAAGTTTCGTGTTGTGAGAATATCAATATTTTCATTTAGCTGCTCACGATATTGAGTCAGTAAATTAACCGAATGGGTAAGATGACTAAGATCATCAATGGCAACTTTTATTGTTCTCGTGCCTTCGCTGTTGATCGGCTGTTGTCCATCTCGTAGGGCGGGATCGGAAATACTTTCCACAGAAGGCACACGTTTTTTATTGTTCTTTATATCGAACTCATTTAACCAATGATCCAGGTCAAAACATATCCTTTTGTTATCTGATATTGCTATGACCATTTGATATAGCTGGTCATAACCCTTTAGTAAGATATTGCTAACAATGTGATTTATTGTCAGATCACCTGCTATAACCTTTGATAAAATATTTTCATACGAATGCGTATACTTTTCAAATTCTCTCCACCTAATAACTTGGCAAGTGCCTTTTATGGTGTGGACTGCTCTAAATAATTTTTTAAGAGCCTCCATGTCATTAGGGTGACTTTCTAGTTCGAGGATGGATGATTCAACTTCTTCGAGAAGTTCGTTGGATTCAGATACGAAAACTTCTCTTATAGCGCATTCGATTTCGATATCTTCAACACGGTTATAGGATTCGGCGATTTTCTTGATCAATTTTGTTTCATACTCTGAAATAACACTACTTATCTTTAAGTCCAAAATTGAATCAACTTCAGACTTGTCAAGAAAAATGTCGGTTTTTATCACAACTGGTAGGTCAGAAAAATCTTCCATCATTTTTCTACGTAACTCAAATCCATCAAGGCTTTTAGGTGTGTGGTCAATTAATATTAGAGCGATCCCAACACTGCTTTCATCAAGAAAGGTCAGTAATTCTTCGCTATCTTTGATATGGATTAGATTAAACCCTACTTCTGGTAGGACTTGTTCCATCAATTCAAAAGATTTTTGGTCAGAGTCGTTTGATACCCTAACTATTGAGTAGGCTGGTTCATTCAAAATTTTGCTCCATTCACTTTCATTATGCGCAATACCTAGTTTGATATTCATCTAGAAAATTTAATAATCGATTGATTTTATCTCCATCCCAGACACTGCTGAGATTAATTTTTATATTGTGTGCTTCCAAGTCGAATCCCATTTGTAAAAAGATGACACTTTTTTGTGTATTGAGGCTGTTTTTTAAGCTCATCACATTTCTGGTACTTCCAGAAATTAGGATCGGTATTTTGGAATGAATTTCAGTATCGAGAAGATTGGCAATACCAGAAAGGCATCTATTCAGCACTAAATTACCGACTTCGATAAGTGCATCTTCTTTAATGTCATCAAGGTCCACTGTAAGGCCGTCTGCTATTAATTTGATGATTTCGAGACTTGATTCTTCAGAGTATAGCAACATGGCAGTGCCTTCAAAAGGACCAGAATATTGAACCACAGTGGCTGAAAGTTTTTCTCCTTGGTTATTTGAGATGCTTTCAATTAAATGGTCTAGCTTACATGTTGATATATCCGGAACTGTAAGTATGACTTCGCAACCGGCTAATTCGCTAAAAGCAGCAGAAGCATTTCCTACGCCGATATTGAATGTTTCTTTAAGCAGTTCTTCCTGCCATTCGGTTAATACCATTGGTTCCTCTATCATGCTGTTTTTAGCTGATGTTCTTGGATTAAGGAATCTATTTTTTCTTGGCTGAGAGGTTTTGGTAAGTAACGGACTCCTCTCGACCTTACTTTTTCTATTAATATTTCTTGGGTATTTACAGTGCATAATACTAGTTTATCAGCGCTGATGAATTCTAAAGCGTCATCCATAACTTCAATGCCATTTTTCTCATCCATATTATAATCGACAATTAGTAAATCAATTTTTTTCTGATGTGTTCTCGCTATTTCAAGGCCGTTGATGGGATCAGTTTCTGTCATTACCTCACAGTTTGGCAGTCTTTTATTTAGATATTTTTTTAGTTGGATAAGGACAACCTTTGAATCATCGATTGCCAACACTACTTTCATTATGTCCCCCAAGGATTTTTTCCATATCTACGTTGTCATCGGCTTAAGGGGGCGTTTCTTAAGCAGATATATGGTTCTTGACGGTGTAAATGATTGTTCTTTGTCAAAGGTATGAATCTGTTTCTTATGCTTTCGAGGCATAAACTATTGGTATTATTTTTTGTAGAGGTTTTTTTTTTGCTTTTCTCAACCCGGCCGTAAGTTGCAAGGTTATGGAAAAACAGTATACGTTTTGTTCGTTGATGAGTTTATCGTAAACCTTCGTTAATTGCCGTTAAAGCTAAATTTCCCGGGCACAATTTTTTTTGCTTTAGAGAGTTCAACGGAGATGTGCTTGTCTGAATCGTTTCATGAAAATCAGAGCTTTCGGCATCAACGTAGACCAAGCCAGTTAATATCTCTCCTTGAGAGGCTGCTGTTGCTACCATATTCATTGCTGACTGACGGTTAGTTGGGTCCCATTCTTTTTCTAGTTTTTGCAGGTAAATCTTTGATCCATCATGCAAAGTGACGGATTTAGAGCTTCCAGCAGAATAATTTGTAGTTATTTCTTGTTTCTCAGGGATAAAATCTACTGCCGATGTCGTTTCTAAATGCTCTCGTACATAGTCGTAAGCTTTAGTTGAGCCAGCATTATTGTTGAAAGTAACGCATGGCGAGACAACGTCAATAAATGAAAACCCCGGATGAGCAATGGCTGCTTTTAGTAGTGTTACTAGTTGTTTCTTATCTCCAGAGAAGCTTCTAGCTACGAAAGTTGCACCCAATTGCAGGGCGATACTAACTAAATCTATAGCTGAATAGGGGTTTTTCGAACCAGCTTTAGAGATCGAATCAACATCTGCTGTGGCAGAGTCTTGTCCTTTTGTAAGGCCGTAACAGCCATTGTTTTCAACTAAATAGAGCATATTGAGGTTGCGGCGGGCAACGTGAGCAAATTGTCCGAATCCGATCGAAGCTGAATCGCCATCACCTGAAACGCCAATGTAAGTCAGATCCCGGTTAGCCATGTTAGCTCCGGTTGCTACTGAAGGCATGCGACCATGAACCGAATTGAAACCATGAGATTGACGTAAAAAGTAACTAGGTGTTTTTGATGAGCAGCCGATACCTGAGAGTTTCGCTATTTTGTGCGGTGGTAATGATAACTCAAAGCATGCCTGTACGATCGCTCCGCTGATAGAGTCGTGACCACATCCTGCGCATAGGGTTGATATCGGCCCTTCATAATCGGCCTTAGTATATGAAAGGCTGTTGCGAGGTAGCTCTGGGTGGCGGAAGCTTGGTTTAAAATAACTCATATCCAGTCTCTCAGGGTTTATTGTACTGATTTTATATGTGACGATGGTTTTATATGGTTTAAAATATTATGCTCGATATGTTTCGCAGTAATAGGCATTCCATCATAATTTAGAATTGGAATTAACATGTCAGGGGCGAACCCACATTCATTCATTAATAAGGTTCTCATTTGGCCATCTCGGTTTTGTTCTATGACAAAAACTACTTTATGGCTTTCAATAAATGAAGTGACAGTCTCATTGAAAGGAAAAGCTTTAATACGAATAGCATCGATATTAACCTGATTTAACCTCAAGGTGTCGATGGCCTCGATGGCTGAATGCATTGTTGTTCCTAGGAAAAGAGCTCCATAGTCACTTTGTGTTTTGTCTTCGTATAATTCTGGCTCCGGAACATAGTTTTTCGCTGTTTCCCACTTTCTTAAAAGTCTATCCATATTTTTTTTATATTCACCGCCATCTTCAGTATAGCGGGCATATTCATCTCTAGAAGTACCACGAGTAAAAAATGAACCTTTACTTGGGTGTGTGCCGGGTAATGTGCGATAACCTATACCATCTTTATCTGTATCCACATAACGACCGTAGGTATCTGTCATGGCTTCAAGTTCCTCTGATTCTAGGACTTTTCCACGATCATATTCTTGGCTATCATTCCATTCTAATGGTTCCGAAATATGATGGTTCATACCTAAGTCCAGATCAGTTAGTATAATCACTGGTGTTTGCAGTCGCTCAGCCAAATCAAATGCTTTGGCTGTGAGTTCGAAGCATTCTTTTGGCGTAGAGGGAAAAAGTAAAACCTGTTTGGTATCTCCGTGAGAAGCGTATGCTGCTGCCATAATGTCAGACTGTTGCGTGCGCGTCGGCATACCAGTTGATGGTCCCGTTCGCTGGACGTCGATGAGGACCGTAGGAATTTCGGCGAAGTAGGCAAGTCCCAAGAATTCAGCCATTAAAGAAAGTCCGGGGCCAGAAGTTGCTGTGAAGGCCCGAGCTCCATTCCAGCTGGCTCCAATAACCATTCCGATGGCAGATAATTCATCCTCCGCTTGAACGATTGCATAGTTTTTGCGACCCGTTTCTGGGCAGGTGCGAAATTCTTGTGCGTATTTTCCAAATGCATCAATAACAGAGGTTGAAGGGGTTATAGGGTACCAACCTGCGACAGTAGCTCCAGCATAAACTGCTCCAAGCGCACAAGCTGGGTTGCCTTCCATTAGTATTTGATTCGTTATTTTATCTCTACGTTCGACCTGTATTGTGCTGGGGCAGCTAAAATGTTCTTGAGCATAGTTATAACCTAATTCGAGAGCATTGAAATTGGGTTCTATTAGCTTTTTCTTGCCTTTGAACTGGTCCGTTATTACTTCTTTTATTACTTCTAATTCAAGATTCAATAGAGCAGCCAGAGCACCGGTGCATATGACATTTTTGAATAATTGTCTTAATCTGGCATCCTCATAATGCTCCCAACAAATGGCTGATAAAGGAATTCCAATATAGTGTATATCCTGTCTTAAGGCGCTATCATGAAATTTCTTGGTGTTGTCATATAGAAAATATCCTCCTGGGCTTACTTCTAATTGATCCTGTTTCATAGATTGAGGGTTCATTGAAACCATGAAGTCGCAGCCTTCGCGTCGCCCTAAGTATCCCTGCTCATTCACTCGCACTTCATACCAGGTAGGTAAACCTTGTATATTTGAAGGGAAAATATTTTTGGGGGATACAGGAATACCCATCCGAAATACGGACTTAGCAAACATGTTGTTGGCGCTGGCTGATCCTGTTCCATTGACATTGGCAAATTTAATTACGAAATCGTTCAGTGCTTCTATTTTTTGCATTTAGCATCGCCCGCTTTAGCTGTTTGATAAATAAACTTTTGCATATCCCATGCCGCTGTTGGGCATCTTTCTGCGCATAATCCACAATGTAGACAAACATCTTCATCCTTGACCATGACTCGATTAGTTGCAAGGTTTCCTGAAACCATCAAATCTTGAGCCGTGTTGTTGGCTGGTCCTGTTAAATTTTGTCTTAGCTGACCTTCGTCCTTTTCATTTGGTACAAAGCTAATACAATCTGTTGGACAGACATCGACGCATGCATCACATTCAATGCATTTGTTCTCCGTGAATATAGTCTGGACATCACAGTTGAAGCATCTCTGAGCTTCTTCAAAACCTTGTTTTTTGGTGAATCCTAGTTCCACTTCAGTTTTGATGTCGTCGAGGCAGTTGCTTAATTTAGCATGTTCAACAAGATAACGCTCATCTGGGCTAATTTGGTTGTCATAGGACCACTCATGGATGCCCATTTTTTGACTCCATGATTTCATGATTGGTGGCGGGCGATTCTCTATGGTATCTTTTCCATTTAAAAATAAATCTATGGATACACCAACTTCATGACCATGTGCCACTGCTGTAATGATATTCTCTGGGCCGAAGGCAGCATCTCCGGCAAAGAAGACGTGTGGTAATGCAGATTGAAATGATTGTTTGTTAAGTACCGGCATATCCCATTCATCAAATTCGATGCCAAGATCCCGCTCAATCCAAGGGAAGGAGTTTTCCTGACCGATAGCCATGAGCACATCGTCACAAGGAAATTCTACTGTTTCCCCTGTTGGTTTTAAGGTCCTTTTACCATTCTCATCGTAAAACGCTTTTACAATCTCAAATTTCACGGCAACTAGTTTGCCGTTTTTGGTTATAAATTCTTTGGGAGAATGATTGTCATGTATAGGGATACCTTCCCTCATGGCATCTTCTTTTTCCCACGGTGATGCTTTCATATCTTGGAAAGGAGAGCGCACTACCACTTTTACATCGGTACCCCCAAGCCTGATGGAAGTGCGGCAGCAATCCATGGCTGTATTACCACCCCCAAGTACTAGAACTTTTTTTCCGATACTTTTAGTATGACCAAAGGCAACGCTAGATAGCCAATCGATGCCAATATGAATATTGGCTTCGGCCTCTTGTCGTCCGGGCATTTTAGGCAGATCGCGCCCTCGTGGTGCTCCGGTTCCTACGACCACGGCATCATACTTTTTGGCTAAAATTTCTTTTAGGCTAGAAACATAGGTTTGGAAATGTTTATGAATCAAACCCAGGTTGAGGATGTAGTTTACTTCCTGATTGAGAACCTCCTCAGGTAAACGGAAGGCAGGGATCTGGCTGCGCATCATACCGCCACCGATGGGTTGGTCATCATAAATATCGATACTATACCCTAGAGGTGACAAATCCCGGGCAATTGTTAGTGATGCCGGTCCTGCACCTATCAACGCAATGCGTTTGCCGTTGGGGGGAGCGATTTTTGGTAGCCTTCTTTCGAAGTCGCTGTCGCTCATGTTGTCTGCTGCGACTCTTTTGAGGCGGCAAATAGCAACGGGCTCTTTTTCAACTCGGCCTCTTCTGCAGGCTGGTTCACAAGGTCGATCACAGGTCCGCCCTAAGACGCCAGGAAAAACATTAGAGATCCAGTTAACCATATATGCATCTGTATACCGCTCTTCTGCTATGAGTCGGATATACTCAGGCACTGGAGTGTGGGCTGGACAAGCCCATTGACAGTCAACCACCTTGTGAAAGTATTCAGGATTTTTGATATCTGTGGGCTTTACCATTATATTCCAAACTCTCTGAAAGCTCTTCGGGGAAGTATCATTACATTGAGCCTTTCCCGTGAGGAGCGTTATTAGACATTCAGTGTTGTCATGGTTTCACCTGACCTTAATCCCATGAGTTTCTTGATGTCAGATTTGTGAATCATGCATCTATTATCTATATCTTAAATTTATAAAAAATTTATAATTTATTTTTGCTCAAATATGGTTCTAGTACAACCTGAATTATTCATTTAAACGGGTTATATTTTGTCTGTTTATCGTTTGTGAATTGGGAGGGTGCGGGAACTTGCTCTAATTTATCATAATGACAGTAGAATTGTCTTCGGGTCATGACGTGTTGATATTTATGAATGGCCGGGAGGCGAAGAGATAAACTATGAGTTTATCTGTACTCATAAAAAGCTTGTGATTCAGGGTTTTGGTGATTCCCTTGGGGGGGGATAAGGCTATTTTCCATTCTTTGCCGCCATGTCTCGTATTGATTATCCAAACGAAGGTATAGGCTTTTGACTTCTTCTCTATTAGTCAATTCATCCATGGGGTTGTTACCCGACACTGTGCTAAATGTTTGCCAGATCAAATAATCTTCTTTGTCGAGAACTATGTAGGGCCCGGAATGAATTAGTATGTGCAGGTTACCATTATCATGTCTTGAACATTCACTTGAAAACCCAAAAATGGCTACTATTTGCTTTATAGTTCTTAAATTATATTGACCATCTTTCTTATAGATTTTTGAAGAAAACTCATCCACGGCTTCTTTAGGCGTTAATCTAGGTTTATTTAAGAATGTAGTCATATTAAACACCTAATATAGGGTTATTAAAGAAGGCTGTATTGATAGTAAAAACAGCATTTTTTATGATGTTTCACTGAGTCTAATTGGTATAACATTACCCAGATCATCAAACATTATGGATTCGATATCATTTTTAAAGCTATTCCTGTTATATGCTAAACCATCTAAAAGTTGAAGGATTGTGGCTGATGTTACGAAAACTTAACATCGCATCTATACTGCATAGACTATTTAATAATTAAATGAATTTAATATATTTTTCAGATCTACTAATTTTTTAATATTAATTTTAAGCCTAGTTGTTTGCTATTGCTTTTTCATAAATATTAAACTCGCGATTTTTGGTGGGGAGGCTGACGGGTGTCATAAAGGCGTGCGCTTGCTTCTATTCGTGTGCTTTTGCTAATCCCATAACTATTAAATCAACAGGGAAAGCCGGTCAGGATTTAGACCGGCAGATATTTAGATTTTAAATCTGGCATTTTTTATAAGTAATTTCTTTCGTTACAGTGTTTATCTGCTTTCCACCGCTTTGATCCCTGAATATTTCCTCCACAGGTAGAGTCGTCTTTTGCAGATTATTAGAATCCTTAGAGCACTGATAAATTTTTTCGAAGATTTCGCTCTTGAGATATTCTCCTGAACTTATTTTGGTTCCTGGTTGGTAACGCCAAAGGAAGTCAGGTGCTTCCGCTATAGCAGCGAAGGGTTTTTTTACCAATTGATCTAAGTGCAGTAATAGATCTTTTCCTGATTTTGGGGTGGTTTCGAACTTAAGTGAATCTGGGTTACGAATCTTGCCATGCCATTCACCACCGAGAAGATTGTTTTGTTTATCAAACTCTAGAGTGTAGTGGTACCATACGGAAGATTCTTTTTCATCTTTTACCTCATAGTGGTAAAGAGCTTTACCTACCTCGATAGCATAGTCGACCCGAGTGTAGACATCGATAATACTAGTTGTACCAAGAGCACGGAAGGCTTTATATGGGTCCTCAATGCCATCGATAGCAAGCGCAGTCTTCTCGCCTATAAAGGACTCAAATGAGTTTATAGGATGATTCCATACTTGATCGCTGCGAGTCTTGTCCATCACAAAAGATGATGCTTTTACCCCTTTGAATTTGGTATACCCATCAGACATGAGTTGCACTAGGGTGCTGTGAAAAGATCCAGCGTTTACGTCACGGCAACGTTTATAATACTTGAAATGTCCTATGTTGAGTTTAGATAGACCTTGTGGGTGACTTACCTCAGTTAAGACCATTTCCCAATGGGCTTTAGCTTTTTCAAGGTCTTGATTTGGACCGACACTATCATCGGAATTATATACCAGGCCAATGTGTTCGATGTTGGTAGAGGCAATTAAAACATCCGGAACCAGAACATTGCTTTCGTTTTGTCTGGTACTAAATATGGCTGCATTGTAGATCTTGCTGCTCTGGTCAACGGCTTCCCCCCATGCTCTTAGCCAATAAACTTGCTGGGCCGAGTCGCCGGTAAATTGGAACATGAATTCATATTCGCTATCTTCGATCTTGTTCTCAATGGCAGGGTAGATCTCTTTGTTGTTTAGTATTTTTATGGCAACGGGTTGACTGAACTGTTTATCGGTTTTGTTCCAGGTCCCTAAATGGGCGTCAATGATACGGTTGTTGCTATCTCTTGGGATATCTTGCGTTTTCTCATTACAGCGGGTACCTAAAAATTGTTCTTCACCGGCGAAACTATTGTCAGCAGCCGCTTTAGTTAACAAACCGCGAATATCTCCTTCAGTCATTAACACCTCTTTACCACCTTTGTTCACAAGTACAGCATGGTTTGGTGGGTCATATAGGTGAGCGACCGCTGCCCAGCCGTGACAGTGTCCCATCCAGCCCCAATCGATGTCTTTGGATTCGTAAAATAGATAATTGCTCAAGTAAGTCAGTAGTTCTGAACGTGTGAAAGCAAAAACATCATTAGTTAAGTAATCATATTTTTCAGCGAATGACACAGCAATACGATGCTGCCAAGGTAATATATGATCATTGTTGATTGATTCGAGGTATTTGTCTATATCTGCTATGCCGCCAATTTTTATACGGTTTTGAAGTTGACCATGTAGCTTTTCAAGTAATGGTTTGATGGTTGAAAACTCAATCAGTGATCCGTCAATATTTTGTAGCTCGGTTTCAAAAGTATCGATATCTTCTTGTTGTGGTTGATCTTCGGTATCTATTTTTAGAGCTGCCTGGAAGGCCGCTCTAACAGTAGTCGTCTCTAAAAGGCTGAATATAGCATTTACATTATCGTTATATTCTGTGAGTTGGGCTCCTGTCAGGGGGGTTTTATCTGGATCTTGGGTTTTTAGTTGGTAGTACAACTTAAAAATAAAATTTGGTTGTTGGTAATTTCTTTCAGTGACTTTATCGATAAAGCTAAAGTCGTTGCCCCAGAAATTGAACGGTTCATTAATGCTCGTATTTAACCATCTTTTTGCCGCTCCGGCTTGTTTCAATGGCCAATAGTCATCACTCCATGCCTGGAGAGTAATACTTCCTTTTTTGTGATCCGCTTTCTGTAATTGATTTAAATTGATGGGGTCGAGTTTGAATTTAATAGGTGCATTCGGTGTATTCCATGCTTCTTTGGTGGCACTATTTTGGATAAGCTTACAGCCATAAATACTAGCAATGACAGTTACTAGACATAAAATCTTTTTCACAGAACGCCTCATTTTAGGATAGTAATTTCAACTTATTGTTTTGGTTGCTTAAGTGGGTCTTGAGCGATGGAGTGCAAAAATTGGACCAGTGTTAAGTCGCTGTAATTAAAAGTGGTACTACTGTCTAACTGTTATACATGTTACGGATTCTGGTGTCTCCATATGGGAAAAAAGTCTGTGTGGTTTAGGTAATGTTTGCGAATTGTTCGAAGTTTTGAAATGTCTGGTATTTACAACTAGCTAAACGCAAGATACATGAAGCGAACCGCAGATGATTTTGGTTCGCATGCACATAAACTTAAGGTGAGATGATATAGGTCGATTAAGCTTGGTTTCTTCCGATTTGATAGCAGATTTTCTGCAGCCTAGTATGGTATGGGTAGTTCTCGGTGAATGCGATCAATACCAGCAAGGACCTCTTTGCCTAAGTCAAGATCTATAGAATCAATATTATTTTTGAGTTGTTGTATATTGGTTGCCCCAATAATAGTCGAAGTAACAAAAGGTCGAGTATTGACAAAGGCGAGCGCCATTTGGCACGGATCGACTTCATATTGATTAGCTAAGTTGATATAGGATTTGATAGCCTCTTCGCTTTGCGCCGTTGATCTTCTGTCGGGACGTGGATCAATGGTTAGGCGGCTGCCGGTCGGTCGGGCTCCATTTAGATACTTTCCACTAAGCATACCCCTTGCGAGAGGAGACCAGGCGAGGAGTCCGCATGCTTCACTCATGGCAATTTCCTGCAAGTCTGGTTCAAACAGTCTGCAAAGTAACGAATATTCATTTTGGATGGAAACCATGCGAGGAAGATCGCAGAGCTCTGCCGTGTTTAGATATTGCATGATGCCCCAAGCGGTCTCATTGGAGAGTCCTATATGTCGGATTTTTCCAGACTGAATCAACTGATCGAGAGTTTGTAATACCTCGATGATATTAGCCTTTTCTTTTTCAGCATCGAAATTAGGCTTATAGTTCCATTGATTTTGGAAGTGATAATATTCTCTATTTGGCCAGTGTATCTGATAGAGATCGAGATAATCTGTTTGCAATCTTTTTAGAGACCCTTCGACTGCTGTGATGATATTTTCTTTGTCGATTTTATTTTGTCCTTCTCGGATCCATATGGGGCCGGGGCCAGCTATTTTGCTTGCCAGAACAACCTTGTTGCGGTTTTTGGTCTTGTGCAGCCAAGTGCCGATGATCCTCTCTGTTTGGCCATAGGTTTCGGCTGAAGGGGGGACTGCGTAAATTTCTGCTGTGTCGATGAAGTTGATGCCTCGATCTGTCGCATAGTCCAGCTGCTGATGGCCTTCTGTTTCGGTATTTTGACCACCCCAGGTCATGGTGCCTAAACAAATCAGACTCACTTCAATATCAGTTTTTCCTAGCTTTCTATATTTCATGGTGCCTCCAGTCTCTTTTTCATGGCGATGACCGTGATTACTGATGTGTCCATCTGTTTAGATGGTGCGCTCAGTCAAAATGTATGGTGTTTTCTGCTATATGCAAGCAGTAATTTTCCTTTTGAGGCTGATTGAGCGAGAGAGCTTTGAATTACGTCCAGATGGCATGCAGCTATTGCCT
>PBRN01000096.1 GCA_002725955.1 Pseudobdellovibrionaceae bacterium | reverse complement strand
TTAGAAGGTTGGCAAAGTGTTTACCTCGCCCTGCCAGCGCAGACTCCGGAATACGATATACCTTCATTTCATAGACCCGACCCGAGTCTGTAAAACAAAGCAGTGATTGGTGGTTACTTGAAATGAATAGGTTCTGCACAATATCTTCAGATTTTGTTGCCATGCCCTTTCGGCCTTTACCACCGCGTTTCTGGGCATTTATCTGATCTAATGGTGTGCGCTTTATATAACCAGCGTGAGAAACGGTAACGACCACTTCCTCATCAGCAACCAAACTTTCCATACTAAATTCGTCAGCATCCGAAGCTACAATTTCGGTTCGTCTCTCGTCACCATAATCTTCTTTTAGCTGGACTAGGTCATCTTTGATGATTTGAGTTACTCGATCTTCGGAATCAAGTATACCTTTCAAGTCATCAATTTTCTCAATAATTTCATTATGTTCTTTGACAATTTTTTCCCGCTCGAGACCAGTCAATCGAGCTAATCTCATATCCAAAATAGCTTTCGCCTGAACATCAGATAGATCAAATTTCTGCTTCAACTGTTGGTGAGCAGTAGGAGAGTCAGGAGATTTACGAATCAACTCTACTACGTCATCAGCATTCTCTACTGCTGTCTTAAGCCCTAGCAAAATGTGGGCTCGCTCTTCAGCCTTCCGCAGTTCATAAGCCGTTCTACGAATAATGACTTCTTGTCTATGTAGAATAAATTGCTCTAAGACGACCTTTAAGTTCAATAGCTTCGGTATTCCGCTTACCAAAGCTACCATGTTAACACCAAAAGAACTTTGCAACGGGGTATGCTTATATAGCTGGTTTAATATAACTTCACCTGACTCACCGCGTTTCAGTTCAATGACAACTCTAACATCTTCCTGAACTGATTCATCACGAATATCAGAAATACCCTCAACCGACTTGTCTCGAACTAAATCAGCTATTTTTTCAATTAATTTAGCTTTATTAACCTGAAAAGGTAGTTCCGAGACAATAATCCTTTCACGATTAGTCTGCCTTGGTAAGTCCTCAACATGGGCTTTAGCTCTCATAACAACAGATCCTTTACCTGTCGTATAAGCCTGCTGGATTCCTGCCATCCCATGAATAATACCACCTGTAGGAAAATCAGGTCCCTGAATATGCTGGGTTATCTGACCCAAGTCTGTATCTGGGTCTTCTATTAAAGCCAAAGTGGCATCAATAACCTCACCTAAATTGTGAGGAGGTATATTAGTCGCCATCCCCACGGCAATGCCGTTAGCACCATTTATCAGCAGGGTAGGGAGTTTGGTAGGAAGGACCTGAGGCTCCATCTCCTTATTATCGTAATTAGGAATGAAGTTAACAGTTTCTTTCTCAATATCAGCCATAATGAGGTCGGTTACTTGCTGCAGGCGAACCTCAGTATAACGCATTGCGGCAGCTTTATCCCCATCCACTGACCCAAAGTTACCCTGCCCCTGCACAAGCGGGTAGCGCATAGAAAAATCCTGCGCCATTCTTACTAAAGCTTCGTATACGGAGGAGTCTCCGTGAGGATGAAACCTACCAATCACGTCACCGACTATACGAGCCGACTTCAAATATGGACGATTATAAAAATTCTTTAACTGATACATCGCATATAAGATACGTCGGTGGACCGGTTTCAATCCATCTCTGACATCAGGCAAAGCCCTTGATACAATAACACTCATCGAATAATCGAGGAAAGAAACCTTCATTTCTTCTTCGATATTTATCGGAATAACATTTGAAGACTGTTCCATAACAGAAAATCAATCCCTTCAAGACTTAGATATCAAGATTTCTTACATTCAAAGCATTTGCTTGAATAAAATCTCTCCGTGGTTCTACATCATCACCCATAAGAGTACTAAAAACTTGCTCTGATTCCATTGCATCTTCAATTTCAACCTTTAGAAACAGTCGTCTCTCAGCATCCATTGTAGTTTCTGCTAACTGATCTGGGTTCATTTCTCCCAAACCTTTATACCGCTGAACGTAAGAGCCTTTTCTACCTTCCTGCTCAATTAAATCCAGTACTTCACTTAAATTAGATAATGTGCCGGTTTCTTGATCTTCAGGAACGGCCTCAGATTCTTTCTTCGCTTTTCTCAGCCATTTAAAAGGGCCTTTTGCTTGCTCATCAATCTGAGTTTTAATCCTGCGAAGTTCAGTAATCTCCCCACTTTCTAGTAAAGCTGGATCTATAATCGATATTCTAGGGACATCAGAAATCCTAGTCGACAACTTGATCGGCCAGCAATTGTATTCTTTGTCATAATATACTTCACCAGTTGCCGAGACCCGTGTCCCCTCATGGGCTTTAAGAATATATTGAATCAAATCATCTAAAAGAGACTTGGCGCCATCTTCTGATCCGATTCCCTCCATAGTAAAATTCGGGCTATCTACGATAAACTCAAGAGCCTCTTTAACCCTTCGCCTTGACGACATTGCAATTAAGTCAGAATAACGAGAATTCTTTATTAATAGGCTCTTCATTAGTGACTTATCGACAGATTTGCTGTTAACATCTTCCACCGACAATGAGTCCATCCCAACATCAGTAAGAAAATCTGTTAGCTCTCGTTCATCTTTCAGATACTTCTCTAATTTCCCTTTTTTATACTTAAACAAAGGAGGCTGTGCGATATACAGATAACCTCGTTCTATAATTTGTGGCATCTGCCTGAAGAAAAAGGTTAATAACAAAGTCCGTATATGTGCACCGTCAACATCAGCATCAGTCATTATGACTACTTTATGGTAACGGATTTTCGAAATATCAAATTCATCTTTACCAATACCTGTGCCAAGAGCCTTTATTAATAGTTTGATCTCTTGGGACGACAACATCTTATCAAAACGAGCTTTTTCAACATTCAGNATTTTNCCTCNCAAAGGTAANACCGCTTGCGTCGCTCTATCACGACCTTGCTTTGCAGATCCACCCGCAGAATCACCCTCCACCAAAAACAGCTCACAGACCTCAGGATCTTTTTGTTGNCAGTCAGCCATTTTACCNGGNAGACCNGCAAAATCCAAAGCACCTTTTCGCCTAGTTAACTCTCTGGCTTTCCTTGCNGCCACACGAGCTCTNGCAGCTTCAATGATTTTTTGAACAACACGNTTCAGAATNTCNGGCTTTTCGTTAAAAAAGTCNGTTAATTTCTCTGAAACNATTGCCTCTACCCAAGGTCGAACTTCNGGNTTNCCAAGNTTTGTTTTAGTTTGCCCCTGAAACTCAGGNTTCTTGATTCGAACAGCAACNATACCAGATAGNCCCTCNCGAATATCATCGCCNGTTATTCCATCTTTGAAGCCTTTTAATTGCCCNGTACCTTCNGCAAAGCTATTTACCACCCTAGTCANGGCTGACTTCATTCCNGTTAGGTGAGTACCACCNTCTANNGTATTAATATTATTNACNAAAGAGAATAAGTTTTCATTNTANGAGTCAGTCCANTGCAAGACCACCTCTATTTGAGCNAATATTNCACCGTCTTGGTTATATTGCTCAGACGAAATATAAATNGGNTCTGGNTGAAGTGAATTTTTTCCTTTAACCAAGAATTCACAAAAAGAAACTAGTCCACCTTCATAAAAAAATTCAGCGGATTTATCAGTCCTTTCATCGGAGAGTANGATTTTNAGACCTTTATTCAAAAANGCTAACTCTTTNAGTCTTTTGGATAGGGTNTCAAAGTTGTATTGNGTNTCCTTAAAAATCGTCGTATCAGGCTTNAATGTAGTTAGNGTNCCNGAAGTATCGGTTGAACCAACCAANTCAAGTGGGCCTACCGGTTTACCAATTTTATATTTCTGGCGGTGCAANTTNCCATCNGTACGCACCTCCACAGAACACCACTCTGACAAAGCATTAACNACCGAAGCTCCAACACCATGCAANCCGCCGGAAAAAGCGAAAGCCTTATCATCAAANTTTCCNCCAGCATGNAGCACCGTCATAACNACTTCTAATGCTGACTTNCCCTCTTTNGGATGAATACTAACNGGTATCCCNCGACCATTATCTCTNACCGATACAGATCCATCCATNTGNATATGNATTTCAATNGTNTCNCAATGNCCNCCCATAGCNTCATCTACGGAGTTATCCACAATTTCATACACAAGGTGATGTAAACCNTCTGTAGAGGTGGAACCTATATACATACCAGGTCTTTTNCGAACGGCTTCAAGACCTTCTAAGACCTGAATATTATCNGCAGTGTATTCACTTTCTCCAGTGGGTGTGTAAGTGTTAGTCACCTTGGGAGATCCTTCTTCAAATATAGTGGTTGCAATAAACTCTATTAACCAAAAAACCGTTTTAACTTTCCCTTATNGGNACCAGCACATGCATTGAATGGCAATCCTCNGGTTCCGATCTTGGAATTAAAACGATTGGATCATTTTCGGANCTAAATCTCAAGCTGACTTCTTCACTGGAAATAGTCGAAAAGACATCTGTAAGAAATTTACCGTTTATAGCGAGTTCCTGCTCGCCTCCTTGATAGTCTTTCAAGGCAATACTTTCTTTACCTTCGGAACTACCCAAAGTCCTAGACCTTAAGGTAAGCGAGGAATCTGAAAAGCACAACTGTAAAGCTCTAGTCTTATCTGCTGCTAAAAGNACTCGTCGAGTGACACTTTGAAGATANGGCCTNGATATGTGAACCGGCACTAGGTTNGTCTTGGGTAACACACCNTGATAATTGGGGTATTTAACTGCCGATAANCGAATAAAAATTTTATAATTTGGCACTGCGGCAAAAAAGGTGGTNTGATCTTCNGAAATAGATAACCTAATCGTATCAAACCCTTCACCACACATTCTTTGAAGCTCATTCAANCCACGCTTGGACAAACAAACTCCATTACCTAGGAAAGCNTCNGGTAGNGGTATNTCAATTTCNGAATAAGANAGCCTNAAGCCATCNGTCCCGACTAATCTTATTTTCTCGGACTCTGGTTTATGNAAGAAGCCTACTGCTCCATAATTACGAGGTGACTCATTTGCNACGCAGAATTGNACCTGTTCNATCATATAAAATAGATTCTCAGANGGGAGNTCTGCTTCATTTTTTGAATCAAGTTCAGGTGGTTCCTTCCANTGCTTATCAGCNATAANNGGTAACTTCATTATGAATTCNTCNGATTTTCCAGCCTTAATCGTTAAGAATTGNTTATCGCTTTCCAGNGTTACCTTTCCTTCTGGNAGCTGTCTTACGACGTCAGAAAATAATCTAGCTGGTACAAANACNCCNCCNTCAGCTTCAANCTCGGCTTCAAGAGTAGAATAAATAACAAGAACACGGTCNGCTACCATAACTTGTAACTTATCGAGATTAGCNCGCANNCCGATATGNGCTAATGCTCTATCTGAAATNGCTCCNTGTGATCTATTTGTNGCGAGGTTGAGCTCTGTTTTATCTANTTTAATTTTCATGNTCTTGTCCTTTCAAAGCTAAACNATGTCGAGATGAATCAGAACAAAATCNTTNNGNCTTGTAATCTNTCTCGCTAACATTTTTTNTTNGCTCCCTATCTAATTAAAGTAGAATGTTATTTAGATAATAAATAGTAGTAGTAATAGTGTCCTTNGTNNTCAGTGGATATNTNTTTTAANCCACTNTTATTACANNATTAATCTAGNATTTATCATGTGATTAACTTGTTTAAAATTGGTGGATATTGNTGAGGATACTTNTGTGGATATGTTTTTTNNNAAAGTTATCCTCATATTGTCCCCCATAATATTCATAACTAAACCACAAGCTATACACACNGNCAAANTGATATCTNTACATTTGNTGATCCATTTTTCTTTCAAGACTTTCAATNCCNGCTTTTAAGTCTAGGTCCTTACTTCGNTCGGCNTTAATCTTNTTAACGGCATGCATGACAGTTGTNTGATCNTTACCNCCGAACTTACTGCCAATTTCGGGAAACGAAGCGTTCGTNCTNGTTCTAGCCAAATACATGGCNATTTGTCNGGGNANTGCAAATGCTCTTTGCCGTTTTTTGGATTTNAGGTCNGCNACTCGNACTTTATAATGNTCGGCAACAAGCTTTTGAACTGTTTCAATGGTNAGCTGTTTAGGNGNCTCACCNAANACGTTTTGCAGAATCTCTGAAGCTAGCTGGGTATCTAAAGGCCGACCTTGGAGAGNTGCGAANGCAACNACCCGCCGTAAAGCTCCTTCAAGGACTCGGATACTACCCTTGGTTGTAGTCGCTATATACTGAGCAACGCTATCATCTAACTTCACCCCCTGCTTTTCTGACTTTGTCATTAGTATAGCGACTCTATGTTCGATATCAGGTGGTTGAATATCAGCAATGAGTCCCCACTGGAAACGGTTGCGCAGCCGATCCTCAATATCGGGGATGTCCTGTGGAAAAACATCTGATGTGACTACTATTTGTTTTTTCATTTCGTAAAGAGCGTTAAAGGTATGAAAAAATTCTTCTTGAGTTCGCTCTTTACCGGAAATGAATTGTATATCATCGACTAGAAGTACATCACAGTGCCGATACTTGTTCCGAAAATCCCACATTTTATTAAACCGCAGGCAATATATCATCTCATTCATGAAACGTTCTGAGGAAATGTAAGTGACAACCGGATCTTTCTTAGTCTCTAGAACTTTATTTCCCACGGCATGGAGAAGATGGGTTTTTCCTAAACCAGTAGATCCGTATAGAAATAAAGGATTGTATGTTTGGCCGGGGTTATCGGCAACAGCGAGACACGAGGCATGGGCAAACTGGTTACTTGGGCCATTAACAAAAGAAGAAAACTTGTATTCATCATTTAAATGCGAGACATGTGTCAGTGCTCTTGACACGATCATATTTTGCCCATGTTCGCCCGCATAATTAGGTGCGCCAGCCGGAGAAGGTTCTTTAGGTATGCCAGTCGGCGGGCTGACCACCGGAGATACAGGGGGAGGACTTTCTACTGTCCCAATTTCAAACCTTATGGTTACGTTGAGGTCCAACGACTCTTTACAAAAGTCGATCTTATCTAGGAACCGATCCATTATCTCTTGGTAGAGAACCATGTCAGGAACGGACAAGACAATCTCTCCTTGAGAGATTGTCGTAGTTTTGAGAGGTTTAATTGCTCGAATGTAATCTTCTTCCGAGAGGATGAGAAGTAGCTTTTGGCTAATTTGCGACCACACCGATGGTTCGGTGGGGGCGATATTTTTAGGAGTTTCATTGAAACTTGTGTTATCTGGAGGAAAGAGGTTTTGCATCTGTTGCGAGTCCATGTCATCAGGTGTGTTTTAGTTTCAGTAGGCCTGTATTTCGGTTATGAAAAAAGTGCAGAGGAAAAATTAGCACAGGGCTACCAGCATAAGCAAGAGCAAATGAATCGAAAAAAAATAAATAAAATTAGGCAGATAAGATAGTTATTAACCTGTGGATAAAATAGAATTATGGTCTTAAAAGAGGCAATAAAATCTTGAGTAAAATATATCGACCATTTGGATTTGTCATGGCAGCTAATATTGAAGCTATAGTGGTATTCCTTGGAGCATGGAAAATAGGTGAATGGTTAAATAGTTCCTATCCTAAGAGCTTTAACTGGTTGTTAATCACATTTTTATTGGGAGTTGTTATTGTGATTATATCTTGGGCAAGGCTTTTTATTAAACTGAGCCAGTTTAATAAGGATGATAAATAAAATAATAATGGGGTTAGACTGTGGATAAAAAGCTGACTTGGTTTATTTTCGTTTCAGGCACCACACTAGCGTGTTTAGCTAGTGGCTTTTATCTAGAATTAGAAAAAGGAGCTGCTTTCTTAATCGGGTATGGAGTTTTCACTATCGATGTTTTTGCAATCAGTTCTCTATCAAGAATTTTTATTCTCGAACAAGTTAGAGTGTCGAGTAAATCGAAAGGTGATGAGTCTAAATCCTATAATAAAGGCTTGATGGCTTGTTTGGGCTTAATGAAGATATTCATAGTGACCGGGGTTCTCTACTTAGCTATCGTCAAATGGAACTTTCCAGGCCTATACTTGGCGGGTGGTTCCCTGTTTTCCTTAGTTTTATTTTGCTTAACCGTAATAATATCGCGACTTAAGCAAATGGCTCAGGGAGTATAAATTTTTTTCTAGACGCAATTATTGTCTATTAATTCGATTAGAAATCAGTTAATAAGATCTTCCAATTGGGGAAATAATTGTCTTTTTGTTCGAGGAACGAGGGCATGGTGAAAAAAATATTTGCATTGCTATTCATGTTTGGCGGGACGGCATATGGTGCTGGTGGTGCCAAGTTTATTAATTATTTCGACTTAATACTTCTAAAAGCTGGAGTAAGCGACGTTCACACTAGGGGTGAATGGATCCCAGTGTTAGCGGCTTTGTTTAGTTTGATGGTGCTGGCAGTTGTGGGGTTGAAATACCGCGCAGCAGTGAGTCGTGCAGGCGATGATGTTATGCCAGAAGGTCATTTTTCGCTTAAAGGTTTGGTAGAAACGATTTTTGACTTCATTACCAATCTTGCCAAAGATGTAATCGGGGCGGACAGTTACAAGCCATACCTGCCTCTTTTAACAGGTATTTTCTGTTTTATATTTGTTAGTAATCTAAGCGGCTTGGTACCCGGTCTCTTCCCAGCGACTGATAGTATCAATACTAACTTGGCGATGGGGCTTTCAGTTTTCGTTATCTACAATATTGCGGGAGCAAAGGAACATGGGTTTTCATATATAAAGCAGTTCTTAGGTCCTGTTTTATTTTTGATGCCGTTAATGTTTGTAATTGAGGTAGTTGCACATGTGGCTCGGCCAGTATCTCTGAGCTTAAGGCTTTTGGGAAATATCTTTGGTGACCATCTGGTCCTATCGGTTTTCACTTCGCTGACTCACTTTGGTGCTTTCTTTCTGCTGTTTTTTGGTTTGTTGGTAGCTAGTATTCAAAGTTTTGTTTTTACGTTATTAAGTAGCATTTATATTTCGATGGCAATTTCTCATGACCATTAGAAAGTTTTTATTAATATTTGGGCGGGGTAAAGCTTTATGAAGCGAAATTTAGGTTATTTTTTTACGGTTTTAGGTGGGCTTTTTATTAGTTCCCTAGCTTTTGCAAGTGATCACGGCTCCCTTGATATGGGCGGTCTTGTTGCGATTGGTTCAGGATTGGCGATTGGTTT
>PBRN01000095.1 GCA_002725955.1 Pseudobdellovibrionaceae bacterium | reverse complement strand
GCCACCAATAAAGCTGGAAAATACTCCAGCGTCGGATAGTGAGCAGCCTCCTCCAGCCCAGGATAATATTCTAGCTGATGAGGAGCCAAAGCCTAAAAAACAGCGAAAGAAAAACGAGAATAAATCATCATCTTCTTCCCGAAGAAAGAAGAAGAGTCAGGAGAAACATAATGCGGTCTGGGACCAGAGTTCAGCCCATAATGAATTTTCTCAGATAGGCCGGAAGACAAAAATTTACTTTGTATATAATAGGCAGGGTAGTCGGCTGGGTCCTTTGAGTTCAGATGAGATTCTGTCGTTGTATAACAAAAGAATTATTGAAGAAAAAATGATGGTGGTTCAAAAAGGGGCTAAACCGATCCCTGTTAAGAAGTTCGTCAATGAACTTAAGCAAAACCGGTCCATTAATATTGATCCCGCAAAAAAAGGTAATAAAGTCAGTTTAGCGAACTCGAAAGTACTTAATCAGGTTATACAGGGCTTTAAAGCGGAAAAAATTCAGATTCGGCTAAAGAAAAAACTCTTTTTTACGCTTGCAGCTTTTGCATGTGTTGCTGGTCTTGGTTGGATGGGGTGGCACTTGAATACAACGGGTCAATCTCTTCGCTCTTTAATGTCTGGCATACGTATATCTCCTAAGTCTAACTATAATGGGGCAGGTGATTTCAGAGCTTTACTAAAAAGAAGCAGAGGTAAAGTTATTACCATCGGGCCTTTTCGTTTCAATAAAAATCAACTTAAAGGTTGCCCGGCGCAGTGTGACTTTACCTTAAATGGCAATAATGGAACCTCTATTTTGGCTGTGGCGGATAAGAAAAAATTGTTGCGTGTTAGTCCAAAACAAATGAGATTTCTATATGTAACTGGAAAGATTGTAGTGAAGAAAAATAGGTATGTCATTATTGTTAGCAGGATACGCTAATAGAAACTTGATTCCTCCTATAAAACAGCATATATAACGGACTCATTGATGGAGGAAGACGGGAAGTTTCTTGACCAATTGGCTCGATCAATGTAAGAGGTATGATCCTTGTTGACAACTAGTTGACGGTTTTTTTGAGGAAATTGAGAAATGCCAGTACCTAAGTATAGAACTTCAAAGTCAAAAACAAATATGCGCAGGTCGCATCATGCGCTTAAAACACCGAGTTCTTCCCTTTGTTCAAACTGTAATGAAGTAAAGTTCCCACACAGTGTGTGTGAGTCATGTGGTCATTATCGTGGAAAGCAGGTGATTGAGCCAAAGCAAAATCTAGGCTTAGACCAGAATCTTGATGTAGATGCTTAAGTGTCGATGTTATTAGCGATGTTTCCCGGCCAAGGCTCGCACTATGTGGGTATGGGGCGGGCGCTGCTGGACAACTTCCCTTACCTTTCGCCTCTTTTCGAGGAGGCCGAAGACTTTTCTAAATTATGCATTCGCAAGTTATGCTTCGAAGGTCCGGAACCGGTTCTTACTCTTACTGAGAATACTCAGCCATGCATTTTGACCATATCAATGGCATATTGGAAGGTCTTGGTTGCGGAAGCTGGTCTTAAGGCAGAGTTTTTTGCTGGTCACAGTCTAGGTGAATATACGGCATTGGTGGCTAGTGGTCGCTTGTTGTTTTCTGAGGCTGTTAGTCTAGTCCATGCTCGTGGTAAGTATATGCAACAGGCTATATCACCAGATGCTGGTCAAATGATAGCTGTCATTGGTTGTGATAGTGATGAAGTTGACAGGCTTTGCAAGGAAAGCTCGACCGAAAACAGTATTGTAGAAGTGGCGAATTATAATTCTCGCAAGCAAGTAGTCATTTCCGGCCATAAGGCGGCCGTTGCATCAGTAGCGGGTAGACTATCTGATAAAAAGGTGCGTCTTGTGCCTCTGCAGGTTAGTGCCCCATTTCACTGCAAATTAATGCATCCGGTATGTGAAAAGATGCGTCCGCTGATTGAAGCTGTGCATTGGGAGCCGGGAACTGGAGCAATGATCGAAAATGTTTCTGGTAAGATAGTGAAGGATTATTCCTGTGAAGCTTTGATTAATCAGATCGATCATTCAGTTAGATGGGCACAATCTATGGATGTGGCCTATGAGTCTGGTGTAAATGCAATGCTGGACTTGGGGCCTGGACGTGTTCTATGGGGCTTGGCAAGGAAATCCCTTCCTCGATCAGTTAGTTTGTATCATACAGATGATATTTTTAAGCTGATCGAAGAAGTTAAGGATCTTGGCTCTAACTAGAAGTTATTGATTTTCATTTATAAATTTGACGGCCCATTTTTTTTGGAATTTTGTGTCGTCGTAGATAACTCCGATCCGGAAGTTTTTGAGATAGCTTCTAGCAGCTGTTTGAATATCTTTAGCTGTGATTGCATCGATTTTTTCAGGGTATCTGTAAAGGCTCAGCGGGTCCCTGTGATAAAGGAAATGATCAGATAATGCTGAACCAAGTGTTTTATGTTCCTCCAATGTCAGAAAGTATCGGGTTGTATATTCTGTTTTAAAGTTTGCTATTTCTTTTCTTGAATAAGGCTTCTCTTTTATTTTTTGAATCACCTGGTGAATTGCTTCGATAGTTTCCTTTGGATTTGATGTACTTGCAGCAATTAACCCTATCCCAATATGATATTGGATTCCATAGGCGTATATGGCATATGAAAGAGATCTTTTAGTTCTGATCTCATTGCCGAGTTCTTCACTTAATATTCTAAGCATTAGTTCTGCTGCCGGTGCATTATTCTCATGCTTGCCTGGTGTGTTGAATTTTATACGAATATAAGCGGTCGGAATTTTTCGAGCTTCAAAATTGAGTGCTTTTTTGGGGTTGAAATTTGGTTGGATGGGCATTGTCCTTTGGATTGCTTGTTTTTTGATGCCCGCAAATTTTTTGTTTAAGTCTTTTTTCATCTTATTTAGGGGAAGATTTCCTACTGCTACAATATAGTGTAAAGAACTGTTATGTAGTTTTTTATGTAGTTTTTTTAAAGAGTCAGGATTAATTGATTTGATCTGAGACAACGACTTTTCAGAAGAGATCCAATAAGGGTGGCCTTTTGGGTAATATATTTTATTAACGACTTCATTGGTCCATGCTTCAGGGTTGAGTTTACTTTCCTTGATACTTGCTTCTTTTCTCTCTTTGGCGATTTCGATAGTTCGTTTTTCAAAGGATGGATTGTTAATGATGGCAGCGAACATAGGTAGTGTCTTATCCCAATAATCAGATAGGCCACTAAGGCTGCAAGATGATACTTCTATCCCACTAAAGCATTTAACTGAGGAAGAATACGCTTCGCTAGTTTCAAANATCTTTCCTTTCGACCATTNTTTNGCNCCTTCAGACATTGTCTGAAACATTAAAGGGGCAATNGTTTTTTGATTAGTNGATTGATCTTTATAGCCCCATCGCCAGTTAAACTCTAAATACAAAATATCTGAGTTTTCTACTTTACGATAGATGACAGGTATTCCATTTTTTAGTTTAAATGTTGTTGTAGTTTCTGATTGCTTCTCAATCGTNTGTTTAGAAACTAATGNGCTGGCAGATAGTCTGCTATTATAAGTGATGGCCATTAATATACTTAAAAGAATTGAGTTGATCATATTCATCCACCTTTTTCAGGATTTGTTCATAAATTTTTTCGAGTTATCTTTTAAATCTAATTTCTTTGCTTCATCGGGTGACAAAAAGTAGCTAGTAATAACACTCTTATCTTGAAAGTACTTTTTGACAAAGTCTTGTATATCCTTGCGGCTAACTTTTTGAAGGTTCGGGAGGTANTTCTGGTANTAGTCTAAGCCAGTGATNGCCCACCAGAAAGCCAAGTTTTTGACATATTCACTTGGTTTGTTAATTTCNTATTTACGGTTTACAAGCAAAGAACGTTTNGCATTNTCGATCTCCTTATCGGAGAAATAATCTTTTTTCAGCCATTGCATAGGCTCTTTGAGNAACATTTTNTTCACTNTNTTAGCATTTTCTGCCTTCACCTGAGCCGATACATGAAGCTCTCCTGNCTGAGCTTGCGTGTGATAGCCGAGGCTTGCTCCTAAGGTTAAACCNGAGTCCATGTATTTTCTGTAGAACTTGCCAGATCTTTGATTAAGTAAAGTTATTAGCATATCGGCTGCGAAAGTTGCTTTGATATCTTCTTTCGCTCTTGGTCCATTGTAAGTCATTGCTAAAATAACATTTTGGGCTTGTGGGTGGGTGACGACGAGCTCTTGGCTTTGCGGAAANTTTGGCCATTGAGGATGGCTTGGTAGTTTCCAGTTAGNTGGNTTTTTCCAATCAGAAAAATATTTTTTCACTAGTTGGTTTAGCTTAGTNGGNTCAAAGTCACCTCCNACNAGGATNGCAGAATTTTTAGGTACGAAAACCTCTTTTTTGATTCTCAGCAGTTGTGCTCGGTTNGTGTTTAAAATATTATCTCTGGTNCCGAGTGGGTTGCGNCGATAGGANAGAGNGCCATATAGTAGGTTTCTCCTTGCGTGATAAAGTCTGAATCCTGGTTGAGATGCATTTCTATCGTATTCATCAATTACNACCTTCCGTTCTTTTTTTAGTTCTTCTTTTTCGAGAAGAGGGCTNGTGATGGCATCTGCCATAAATTTAAGGCCTTCCTCTAACCAGGCGGAGGGCANAGTGAAGTAGTAGCGNACTTTTTCAGANGAAGTGTCTCCNTTATAAATAATGCCAAGTTCGCGCACTCTTTGTTTGAATGCTTCTTGGTTAGGTAATGCTTTATTACCTTTGAAGAACATATGNTCCCAAAGATGAGTTAACCCATTAATGTCCGGTGTCTCTGTCATAGCNCCTGCTTTTACTGCCAGAACAATGGTGACTAGGGGAACTTTGTTCGATTCCATAGCGACAATATCNAGGCCATTTTTAAGTTTCGTTACTTTGAAAGTGCTTGTCTGAGCATGCAGTTTATGACTCAGAGCTAAGCATACGAAAGTTAGGGTATAAATGATTCTTCGTAATTGCATTGATCACTCCAAAAAAGTCCAAAAAAAAGGACTACCGACTGGTAGTCCTTCTATTTTATCAAAAAACTATGGTGCTTTGCTATTTATAGAGACTCGGTCACTATTTCTGCGATATCTTTTATTTCTGCAGTACCATCATGCGCCTTGACCCCATCTTGCATCATTGTCATGCAGAAAGGGCAGGCGGTAGCAACCGTTGTTGCTCCTGTATCCAGTGCTTCNTTGGCCCTATTNTCGTTGACACGATCTCCAATCGTTTCTTCCAGCCACATCCTGCCACCACCAGCGCCGCAGCAGAAGCCGTTCTCCTTATTTCTTGGCATTTCTTTAAGTTGCACGCCAGGTAGCTGAGATAACGAGGACCTGGGGCTCTCATAGACATCGTTATGCCGGCCTAAGTAACAAGAATCGTGGAAGGTCGTGTTTTTGGCTTCTTCAGGAACATTCTTGGGGTTGATTTTCCCTGACTTCAATAAGTCTGAGATCATTTCGCTATGATGAATCACGTCAGCTTCAAAGCCAAAGTCAGGGTATTCATTCTTAATTGTATTAAAGCAATGTGGACAACCAGTGACTATTTTCTTCACGTTGTATTTTTTCATTGTTTCGACATTTTCGTTAATGAGCATGTCAGCGAGATACTCATTTCCTAACCNACGTGCGGTATCTCCATTGCACTTCTCCTCTGTTCCCAGAATTGAGAAGCTTATGTCTGCTTTTTGCATTACTTTTGCAATAGATGTAGATACTTTTTTGTAGCGGTCATCGAAAGATCCTGCGCATCCTACCCAAAACAGATATTCCACATCTGACTTTTCTTTCATAGTCGTGATGCCAAGATCCTGGGCCCAATCAGCACGGGTAGAATTTGAAAAAGCCCATGGAGTGAAATTGTTTTCTAGGTTTTTAAANACATTATTGAGCTCTTCTGGAATATCACCCTCGGTAAGTGTTAGATAACGGCGCATATCTACGATAGCCGGGATATGTTCGATNTAAAGTGGGCATGCCTCCATGCAGGCTCCACAAGTGGTGCACGACCATAGCTCGTCTGTTGAAATAAATCCGCGGATCAGTTCCTGTGCTTCTTTTGGTTTCTTTTCTTCAGGCGCCTGACTTTCAAGTCGTGAATATTTGAGGTCATGCATGATCTTTCGNGGGTCAAGAGGTTTACCAGTGGTATTAGCTGGACACACATNGGTGCATCGACCACATTCAACGCAGGTTTGAGCATCAAGTAGTTGTTTCCAGGTAAACTCTTCTACTTTGCCGACTCCAAATGATTCAGCATTTTCATCGAATTCCATAGGGCGGAGNCGGCCTCTNGATTTATGGTTTCGAAAGAAAATGTTTGGCCAGACCCAGATCAAGTGTTGNTGCTTTGAAAAGGGCAAAAATGTTGTAAAAGCTAAAAGAATAAAGACATGAAGCCACCATGATAAACTTCCGAATAGTTCCCAGCCGAATAGTGCTCCNGGTGCNGCAAATAATCTGGAAAATATTAGAGGNTCTCCCGGAAGTTCCCCNGCGTTGGCCTGTGCTCCCATATGCATGAGAGTGGTAACGACCAAGCCTAGAATAAACCCTAAGCATATGTATGCATCTTTTCTTGACTCAGCTGNGAGAGATTGCAGCCTTTTGGGGGGAGCAAAAATCCGTCTACAGAAAGCCCATACAATGCCNACTACAACTAAAAAGTTNCCTAAGTCCTGAGATCCNAGAAANATTTTATAGATGATGCCATTACCAAGTATTAGGCTGAAGTTAAATGACCGGAACATCCCATGAACGATCGTTTCCAAGGTGCCAATGGATACAGTGACAAACCCCCAGAATATAAAAGCATGCATGATCCCTGCGCTTTTATCCTTAAACATCTTGCCTTGAAGCACGCCAAAAAAAACAACCTCNCTGATCCTTTTGGCTAGGTTGTCAGTTCGATTCTCTTCTTTGCCTTCTACGGCNGCTATTCCTAACCATATTCTGCGTAAATTGAATGCGAAATAGCCAAATGTAGCAAACACAAGGCAGGCAAAAAATAACTGCGACAAGATACTCACTATACTCTCCTCTGGTTATGGAACGCCGCTGATTGAAACAGGATTCANTTATTATAAGAAGTCAGGCCACCCTAAGCCCCGTATCGTGGAAGTGCTTTATAATTTAACGATCTAAGATTCAATTGTCGAGATCAAAGTCCGCTCATGGTAGGGATATAGTTATTTCATTTATTTAAGAATGATCTGAGGCTGCGTTCAGCGTTCTTTTTCATCATTAATATCTCAAACCTAACTCTTTGTCGNCTATACTGGGCCGCTATGTNTACGTATTCTTCAATAGCATTNTTGTATTCTGGAGAGGTAAGTGCTNGTCTTTCGGCCTGNCCTGCAGCAAGNTTTCCTACATGCNGGTCTTTAAGTTGCTTTAAACGCATAGGTAGCAGGTCGTAGAGGCGCCGGCATATTTGCCTTGTTTCTAGATGGTTTTGTCCAAAGTTTTTGTCTTCGTGGGTCATTTTTAATTTGTCCAAATCTNATCTAATTTTCCAATCGATTNTGATAATCAAAATCGANAAGNCTTTGTATGCGTACACTCGGGTGACACTTTAAGCTAGATTTAGATTCGAATACATAGTTAGTGGTCAGTNGNCTNGAAATCTTNNCGNCTATGCTTTGNCCTNTAATATTTCANNAGGNGNNCAGAAGNAATCNCATTTTTCAATTTAAANNAATAAAAACAATNACTTAAAANNNNAAATAAAAGTTGATTAAATTAGTAGNGTTTTTTTATAATGTGCTTGAATAAAGTATAGTTTTTAGATAAACATTTCGCCTGATCNTATGNANAGAAGGGTCTGNGTGAATCTAACCTCAAAAAGTCGCTATGCTCTTAAAATCATGATGGACTTGGCTCATGCTTCCGAGGNTAGCTTGGTNCGGCGTCGAGATATTGTTCAAAGACANGGTGTNCCNGCAAAGTATCTAGATCAGATTATGATTTTACTTCGAAGGGGNTCACTTATTGCAAGTATCAGAGGGCGATCNGGGGGCTATGCTTTAGCNAGAGCAGCTNNAGATATCANTGTGTGGGAGATCTTTTCTGCNGTAGAAGAGGGAATCTATCCTGTTCGTTGCNTAACTGATCATGGTGAAAATGAATGCAGTTATACAANGGCATGTATTGCTGTTGACCCNTGGCATATGATTTTTGATTCCGTTACTAANTCTCTTGAGCATCTCACTTTAGCTNCGTTGTGTAAGAAATCGATGGNTGANAGTAAAATGTGNCCTNTTTTAGGGNTAAGGGAATGNCAGCCTGGTAAATCNAGTTCACAGGTATACGAATAATATGATCGGAGAGTGAAATGGCTCCTTCAAATGATGGTNANAAAAAGGAAGATGATTCAATGAATCAGGATCAAACGTTGTCTGAATTTTCAAANAGAGAATATAAGTATGGCTTTGTTACTGAAGTTGAAACAGAGGAATTTCCTAAAGGTTTAAATGAAGACATCATTAAAAGGTTGTCTTCGATAAAAGGTGANCCNGACTTTATTCTGGAATATCGNCTNAAGGCATTTAGACATTGGTTAACCTTGACGGAACCATCATGGGCTCATGTTAGCTATAAAAAGACCGACTTTCAAAATTTGATTTATTATAGTGCGCCNAAGCAAAAGGGAGAAGGTCCCAAAAGTCTTGANGAGATTGATCAGGATGTCTTGGANACTTTTAACCGATTGGGTATTCCTCTCGCAGAGCAGCAGAGACTNACAGGTGTAGCTGTTGATGCTGTTTTCGATAGTGTTTCAGTTGGCACAACTCACACTGAGATGTTGGAAAANCANGGTGTTATATTTTGTTCTTTTAACGAAGCCGTGAAAAAATACCCTGAATTAGTAAAAAAGTATNTAGGAACAGTAGTACCTTATAAGGATAATTTTTACGCAGCTCTTAATGCAGCTGTTTTTACNGATGGTTCCTTCGTTTATATACCTAAAGGCGAAAAATGCCCTATTGATCTNTCTACTTATTTTAGAATAAATGCNGCAGAAACAGGTCAATTTGAGCGGACTCTCATTATAGCNGATGANGGTAGTTCTGTTAATTANTTGGAAGGTTGNACAGCTCCCCAGCGNGATGAGAATCANTTGCANGCAGCTGTTGTCGAGCTTATAGCATTGGAAGATGCATCAATTCGCTATTCNACGGTTCAGAATTGGTACGCTGGTGATGAAGAAGGAAATGGNGGCATTTATAACTTTGTGACTAAACGAGGTATATGCAAAGGCAAACGATCTCATATTTCATGGACACAGGTCGAAGCTGGGTCAGCTGTTACTTGGAAATATCCNAGTGTTATACTTCAGGGCGATGACTCTAAGGGTGAATTTTATTCGGTAGCGTTGACTAATAATAAGATGNAAGCCGATACAGGAACGAANATGATTCATATCGGTAAAAGAACATCGAGTAGAATTGTTTCAAAGGGAATTTCAGCCGANGAATCTATAAATAGCTATAGAGGGCAAGTGAGTATCAAGCCATCTGCCGTTGATGCGCGTAATCATTCCCAGTGCGACTCCATGTTGGTCGGTGATAAGTGTAGTGCAAATACATTCCCGTATATTGAAATAAAAAATAAAACAGCGACATTAGAGCATGAAGCTACTACATCAAAAATTAGTGCTGAACAGGTNTTTTATTTNAAAAGNAGGGGNGTTGACGAAGAGGAAGCTATTGGTTTGCTATTGAATGGNTTTTGTAAGGAAGTCTTTAAAGAGCTNCCANTAGAGTTTTCNGTAGAAGCAGTTAAGTTACTAGAAATGAAGCTTGAAAATAGTGTTGGATAAATCAGGGTATCATCAATGTTAGAAATTAAAGATTTACATGTGGAAATCGACGGGGTTGCGATACTGAAGGGTCTGAACCTNTCAGTTAAGCCGAATGAGGTTCATGCTATCATGGGACCTAATGGCGCAGGNAAAAGTACTTTAGGNAAAGTACTAGCGGGTCATCCAGACTATGTTGTCACTAANGGCACTGTTGATTATGAGATTAATTTAAGAAATAAGGACCTCCTTGCTATGGAGGCTGACGAGCGNGCAAGNAACGGTGTTTTTCTTGCTTATCAGTATCCAGTTGAAGTTCCTGGGATTCCTAATTCAGTCTTTCTGAGAGCAGCATTTAATGCNANTTGNCGNCATCAGGGNGTAGAGGAAATGGATCCTCTTGACTTNGATGATTTTCTGAACTCGAAGTTACANCTCNTGAAAATGGATAAATCCTTTGTGGATCGGCAGCTTAACGTTGATCTGTCTGGNGGCGAGAAAAAAAGGAACGANATATTACAGATGGCAGTACTNAGCCCTCGCTTGGCAGTTCTAGATGAGACTGATTCCGGTCTCGATGTAGATGCTCTAAGAGTTGTTTCTGAAGGTATTAATAAACTAAGGAACGAAAACAACGCTATCGTAATGGTCACTCATTATCAGCGTATCTTAAATTATATTGTGCCCGACTATGTTCATGTTCTTCACGATGGTGAGATCATCAAAACTGGTGATAAGCAGTTAGTGAAGAAAATTGAAGAACGTGGTTATGATTGGCTGATATAAGAGAGCATAGTAATGAACTTTAATAATGCAATTAATAAACTTGATACTCATGGGCAAAGTGTTCCAAATTGGGTTAAAGAGGTCCGGAAGTCTGCTTTGGAGCGTTTTTCGGAGCAGGGTATTCCTACTCGAAAGTCCGAAGCTTGGAAGTANACTAGTTTAAAACCGATTNTATCTCACGATTACCAATGGTCCCATGCTCGAGGNATGGTAGATAATAAGTTTGTTAAGAATCTATANGAAAAAGACGACATAGTTTTAGTTTTTATTGATGGTGTATTAGACTCGACNTTTAATATGAGTCAATCTCTTCCTGAAGGTGTCNTTTTAAAATCANTGAAGAAGTCTTTGCAGGAAGATGAAGAATTTTTGAAGAGTCATATAGATTTTTCTGGTGCTAAAGATGACTCATTTTTGTCGTTGAACCATGGNTTTNTGCAAGAAGGTGCCATGCTTCGGGTCAAAAAGGGTGTNTCGGTCGATCAGCCTATTCATTTGGTTTTTGTTAACACNGCTAAACCAAAACCTTTTGCTACTTTTCCTAAAAATTTAGTCGTTATTGAGGAGTCTGCTAAGGCTACCTTGCTGGAATCATATGTTGGTTATGAAGAAGGCGTTTACCACTGTAACACTCATACTACAGTCAAGATGGAGTCAAATAGCTGCTTATATCACGGCAAAATCCAACAGGAAAGTTTGGAGAGTAACCACCTTAGTTACACTAATTTTCATCTAGAGCGAGACGCTAAACTTGAAACTTTGGATGTGAGCTTGGGGGCTAAGTTAGCTAGACAGATGATCCAAATTCATCTTAATGGTGAGGGTGCCGAGGCTATTTTTGATGGGTTGTTTCTTACCACTG
>PBRN01000094.1 GCA_002725955.1 Pseudobdellovibrionaceae bacterium | reverse complement strand
TGCGCCAGCTCCCCTGCATCCAGCCACTTTGCTAGCTGCCAGCGGGCTCCATATCGGGCCACCTCACAATCAGTCCCCATACCGATATACACACCAGTAGTATTTCGCGATAATTTTGCAGTTTGTCTAATCGCACGTTCGGCAAGAGATAGGCTTAACACCTGCTGAGGTAATGCTTTTTCTAAGTCTTTAGGGGGAAATTTAAGCCCCTTTACCGGCACCTGAATTTGATCAATCCTACCATACAAACTATCGTCAGCTGCAGAAGAGTCGACCGACAATCCATGTGCGTCTTGTTCTTCTAGAATGTCTCGAACTTCAAATTCATTCTTAGCTTTACCTGCCTGCATTGCTAAAGCCACGACAGCGATTGGCGACCGAGAAATTTCCGCCGTACTCGCTTGGGTCGATGAAACAGATCCATCCTTTACATACTCTTCAAGAATCAAATGAGAATTATTTCCACCAAAACCAAATGCCGAAATAGCAGCTCGGCGAGGCCCTTTTTCACATACCCATGGTTCTAATTTCGTTTGTAGCTTCATGCTACCGTTCTCAAACATATCTATAGGGTCATCACAGTTGATAGTGGGTGGCAACTGCTTGGTACGGATCGCCCCCAAAACCTTAATCACACTAGCCATCCCAGCGGCGGTAATAAGGTGACCAAGATTAGACTTAAGGGAACCAACCACTAGTGGATGCTTACCAAAAACTTGCTCCATACTATTGAGCTCAGTTTTATCACCAACCGGTGTACCAGTAGCATGACACTCAACCACGTGAATGTCCTCTGGTTTCAAGTTCGCCTGTTCATATGCCTTAAGCATAGCCCGCACCTGACCCTCTTCAGAAGGTACAAGCAGTCCCCGGGAGCGACCATCATTTGACAAACCGACCCCACGGATCACTGCGAGAATATGATCTCCCTGAGCCTCCGCATCCTCCAGACGTTTCAGCGCTAGGAACCCGGCACCTTCAGCCGGCAATAACCCATCAGCTTCCTTATGAAATGGCCTACTTTGATGACTGCGACTCAAAGCCTGTAAGGAAGAAAANCCCATATGCAANAAAAGGTCGTCCACCGCATTGATTGCGCCGGCCAGAACAATATCNGCCTTGTTGTCATGTAACCAGTCACAGCCCTGNGCTAAAGCATATANCGAACTTGCACAAGCCGCATCCAAAGCAAAAGCTGGNCCCGACAGATTCAAAGCCTTTGCAATCATTAANGCCGGCAAGCCGGACATAAAACGATTNTCNGCAGTTTCGCNAACATCTTTGCTATTAGCAAATGCCTCGGGCAAAGAATCCTTNAGCCAGACTTTCTCCGCAAAACGAGTCAACCCCTGACTCGGAAAAGATAGATTACCCAGAACGACCCCAACGGTATCACGTTCCTGTTTCTTTACCTGCTGCAGGCATTGACGTGAAGTATGCAAGGACCACTGGAACACAGGNTCTAGTTTTTGGACTAGCTCCGGATCCAGAGCAAAGCCCTNGGGATCAAAAACCCTATCGAANCCCTGAACATAACCGCCGTAGCTCTTNTCTAAATGAGCNGTTTCCGGACTCGCCGCCAGCTTTTGGGCCTGCAATCGCCCTCGATTTTCGGGAGCCNGAGTGACCAGACTTTCACCGGCCATCAACTTATCACAAAAATCTTCTGGGTTCAGAGCCCCCGGNAAAACACCTGACTGCCCAACAATNGCTATGGGCGAAAAACTCATACTGAACTCCCTCGTCCNGGCAGTAGATGAGTTTCAACTCCGGTGAACTCNGCTACNGGCTGATTCTGATCATCNACAAANACTAAATCTGATAAGGCTTTATTTCCGGTAACTTTCTGACCTTTCAACACGCAGCGAATCGNTCCACTGGGCGCCTTATCAGTAAAAGGAATCACCCGACCTATACTGGTGGGCAAACTAGANCCTCCAAGGACATGCTCTGACCACAAGAGCGCTAACTGCAGACCACCATCAAAAGCAGCTACATCTGTCTGCCANTGTTCTTTTGGCCATTCCTGCTTNACAACNCCATGAAGGAGAGCAGCAGTACCTTCCTGAGANACCCCATCTAAANTCTTAATCACTTGAAAGTCACTACCGTGGAATAATACNCCACCGTATACGGGGTCCTGCCTATCGTCTANTTGAATCGCTGGNACTTGAATCTTACTTTCTCCACGATTGNGAACCATACTAACTTGAGCAGAGAAGTANAGTTGACCTCCAAGCCCCTTTAGNTCGAGACCCAATTGATCTCCGCCAAGATCTTTAACCACCACAATCAGCATATCTCCGCCCCTCTGGAANCCTTCCAGCTTGACCCCTCGNAGNACTTTTAAATTCTCCAAAGNTGAGACNTGCATCATAGGTCGAAAGACCCGAACAGCACGGCTAAACCATTCCAACACTAAGACNACGGGTAATACGACCTTGCCATCAATCATGTGATCTTTGAGATATGGNTGACTCTCTTCATTCACCAAAACATCGAGACTCAAAACCTGANTATCATCAGANGAGATCAATGGTTTAGCTTCAGGTAANCCNCCCATCACCAGCTCAACTTGCGNGGTNTGAGTGGATTGCAACTCGGAAACTAACATATTAGCNCCCTCNCCCAAACCAATCAGAGGCACACCCGCTCGNCCGAAATGAGCTTCTAACTCNGGAGTCACCATNCCACCAGCCCATGGTCCCCAGCCCAGTGANTTGACCAAACAACCAGATCGTTGNTTGNTCTCNAAATTAGCTACTTTATTTAAAATCTCATTGGCCATAGCATAGTCGCATTGGCCTGCATTACCCGCTCGACCAGCAACAGATGAAAACAAGCAGATCACCTTCAACGGATCGCCTGCTGTCGCAACCAANAGAGCCTTCAAACCCATAACTTTAGTATCAAAGACACGNTTAAATTGCTCAGCGGATTTATCCTTAATCATACGATCCTGAATGACCCCAGCCCCATGNACGATGGCCTTAATAGGNCCCCAATCATTGCGCACCTGACCTAGCACTAGATCAAGGCTGGCTTTACTCGTAACNTCACACACTTCATATCTTGCGTGGCAACCAGCNGCTTCAANAGTCTCCANGGTTTTACAGATTTCGCGATTGGCATTAATTTTTGAAACTCTGCGCCCAATTTCCATCGGCGTCACTGGCTGTCCGATTCTCTGTGCTTCCTGCAATAACGCATGCTTCATAGCACCATCTTCAGTCAACCCTACGCAACAAGCAGGCTCTTCCACCAAAGGCGTTCTACCCAGAAGGACAAAGCGACAGCGAGTCGCTCGACCCAATTCGATCAAACTACCAGCAGTGACACCCCGGGCTCCACCAGAAGCAACCACGACATCATCTGCCTCCAGAACATGCTCACCTGTAACCACTTCAGTCATGGCAGATTTCAGAGTGAATCGCCCTCTTTCATTGATAGCTACTTCCAATTCAGGACCACCGCTGAATAACTCTTCTGCAATCATACGGGCCTGCGCTTCCAGGGTTCCATTAACGGAGATATCAATCGCTTTAACTGAGGCTCCAGGAAACTCCTGAGCAAAAGTCTTAGCAAGTCCCGGAATACCTCCAAGCCATGCCTGTTGCTCCTCAAGATTGTCCAGACCAAAGCTACCACCGGTATTTTGAATCGTGATAAATACTCCGGGGTTTTGATTCTGATTAGCGAGCTGTCTAGCATGACTAAATGCATCTCGATTGAGTTGAATCGCTTCCTCGACAGATGAGGTCGTATTCATACCTGAGAGCTCGATAATACCATGACACTGGCTGGGTATTTGCTTACCCGTCACGACTTGAATCCCTCTGCCTTTCAACTCTTGTACCAAAGCTTCTGTTAAAGCTCCTGCATCAGTGATCCAAATAATACCTTGTCCAAGTAGACCATGCCTAACCATACCAACAGAAGGGGCCGGCTCAAGATTGAGACTCCAGCGACCAAAAGCGACTCCCTCATTATGAGCCGTAGCTACTGCAGAGTTACTTCCCGCAGTCAAAATGGTCGCCGTCTGTTCTCTAACTTCTTGTACCGGATTACTCTGATCAGTCTGAACTTCATTCCAAATCTGATCCAAATAAATAGCGATCTCTTTCAGAGTCTGCATCCCAGACAATACTTGATTATCTGGTTCTGGTAATTCCGGCATCGACTCACAGAGGCTAGAAAGAATTTCGACCCGCTTTATCGAATCAATCCCCAAATCGCTCTCAAGGTTCATATGAAGGAAAAGTGCCTCAACCGGATAACCGGTTTTCTGAGCAATCACATTCAGCAGGACTGCGCTAATATCTACAGGAGTTCGCCCCTCTTTCTGTTCCGTCTTAGGCGATGGCGCAGTGTATTCACTTGCCTCAAAGGCATCGATACCCCCTCCATTAGAAACAGCATAAGTCTGTTGCAAAAATTCAGTAATTTCGCCCAATGTTTGTAGAGCACTCATCTGCTGACCATCTGGTTCTAGATCAGAACCGTAGGATTCAGTAAAGGCTGATAAAATTTCCACACGTTTTATGGAATCAATACCAAGATCACCTTCCAAATTCATCTCTTGAGTGAGCATGTTAGCTGGATAACCAGTTTTATCGGCCACAATACGCAACAACAAAGCAGCGATATCTTGCTCATCCGCAGCAACAACCGGAGGCTGATTGGTAGTTTCAGATATATGGGGTTGCTCTTCAAGAACCAGAGGTTCAGCAGGTAAAGGCTCAGAAACCTTTACCTTACTTGGAACAAGGCTTTCCAGGTATGAAACTATTTCCCCTAAAGTCTGTAATGCTCCCATTTGTCCTGCATCAGGCTCAGGCAGCCTAGGTTCCTTATCAACCAAAGCTGAAAGTATTTCGACTCGTTTAATTGAATCTATACCAAGGTCACCCTCAAGGTTCATCTCCATGGCCAGCATTTCACCGGGATAACCAGTTTTATCCGCCACAACTTCCAATAGTATGCTGCGCACATCCATGAGAGGAATATCTCCGGCACTATTTACTTCCTCATGCTGACGCGTATCTACTTGCGGCTCCAAAGAGACAACCAAATCAGGAGTATCATCAGACGCCCTCACAACTGGAGCAGACGATAATGTTCCAATATGTTGCAGCAAATATGCGGATATCTCACCCAAAGTTCTTAAACCTGCCATTTGATTAGCATCTATCTCAGCATAGGCAGTATCTGCTTCAGAGAGGGCCGAAAGAATCTCAACTCGTTTAATTGAGTCAATACCAAGATCCCCTTCAAGATCCATTTCTGCTGCTAGCATTTCTTCTGGGTAGCCTGTTTTTTCCGCAACAATACTAAATAAGAGTTTATCTCCATTCACAGTCTGCGCTGAAGCTGAAACAGCTGAACTTGTAACCGGTGCAGCATCTTGCGGAGTACTATCAACAACCACTGTCTCTGGACTTGCAGAAACGTTCTCCTCGGGAGTCGTAACTTGCTGCTGCAACCACGCGGTAATCTCACCTAAAGTACTCATGCCCCCCATAGCATTGGCATCAACATCTTGAAAAGCCGGGTTTTCTTCAGTCAGAGCAGACATAATTTCCACTCTTTTAATAGAATCAATACCCAAATCACTTTCAAGGTTCATGTCGAGTGACAACATAGACTCAGGATAGCCGGTCTTATTAGCAACAATACTAAGTAAAATTGCACTGGCATCAACACGCATAGCTTGCCGAGCATTAGCTTTAGGAGTTGCAGTGGCCATCTGAGGAACAGCTTCTTTAGCAGCCTCAAAAGCTGATCGTTCTGGACGCACTTGAGTTACTTCTGGAACCATCTTTTGCTGACGGGTCACGATTTTATTAGGGACTACATGCTGTTTAGCTGTAAGAAGTGTTTCTGATACGCTTCTTCGTGAATCATTTGGAACCAAGTTATCGATCAAAGGAGCCGAAACACTATGGTTGCCCTCAAACGAAGGCGCTTCAGTTGGCGCTTCAGTGTGATTGTGCTCTACAGCAACTTTAGGCTGCAAACCTTGCAAATGCTTAAATCCGGCCTCCATAGTTTTAAGAAAAGCAGAATGAGACTCTGCCATGGCCTTCTGATAAGCTGCCTGAGCATCTGCGGTTTGCTTTTGCAGCGCATAAAATTGCTGCAACATCGCCGCAGAAGGTTCCGAAGCAGCTACAGGAGCATTGACTGGCTTCGCCTGGGGTTGATGCTTTTTCTCCATCGAAGAAGCCTTTCCTTTATTTGCCATAGATTTTGAATGAGAAGGTAATACAGTCGAATCAGCTGAGATCTCTGATTTGTTATCTCGACGAGCAACATTCATGGCCGCAGCAGATACAACTGGCTCACGATCACGAACCGCAGGAGCAGACAACGGAACATCCTCCACTGGCTTCACATTGGCATTAGGCTGGGGTAATACCTTCGCCCCACCCTCAGGAGGGTATGGTTTACCATAGTTGCTGCCGTTAATTTTGATCGTCATTTTTTGTTCAGCACGGTTGGTTGGATTTTCAGGAACTCGGTAGCCTGACCAGAGGATATCCAAATCCTTAACCAGACCTCCTGCGAACATGGAACCTACGGCTTCGAGTAGGCTTTGCAAACCATTCTGCCCCTTACGGTCAGTAGCAATACACTTATGAGGTTTATTCTCAAGAATCTGCCCCGTAAGATTAGTTAGGACTGAGCCTGGCCCAACTTCAACAAAAGTTCTGACTCCAGACTTATACATTGCTTCAATTTGTTCCACAAAGCGAACGGACTTAGCAATCTGCCCAGATAGTCTTTGGCGTCTGGATTTTGCCGTAGAAGGATATGGAGTTGCAGTAGTATTAGAAAAAACAGGAATATGAGCCTTCTGAAATGATATATCAGAAAGAAACTTCTCAAACGGCTCGGTCGAATCAGCTACAATTGATGAATGAAATGCTGTCGCTACCGGTAAACGCCTGGCTCTTATCTTTTTCTTCTTTAAGTTTTTCTCTGCCTGATCAATAGCTTCGGTGGAGCCAGATAGAATCACTTGGTTCGGGCTATTATGATTAGCCACAACCACATCTAAACCAAACTCTGCAACCAAGTCTCTTACTTCTTCAATAGGTCGAGGGACTGCAGTCATAGAACCAGAGGTCACTGAAGCTGCAGCAGCCATCAGCTCACCTCTTTTGTGAGCCACCTTCATCATATCACTACGACTGAAAACTCCGGCAGCATGAAGAGCAGTGACTTCGCCAAAACTATGCCCGCCCACACACTTCGGAGACACCTTCATTTTCTCCAGCAAGCTCAATATCGACAAACTTACTGCACCAATAGCTGGCTGAGCCCACTGGGTTTCGGTTAGCTTACTTTGCTGCTCTTTAGCTGAATCATCACTGAACCCTGGAATGGGATAAACCACACTATGCAAAGGTTTTTCAGTTACTACAGCATCAGATATATCGCCCCAAACACCAATGGCTTCATCAAACGCCATCGCCACTTGGTTACCCATATTCACATACTGACTCCCCTGCCCCGGGAATAAATAAGCAACATCATCAACTTTTTGCCCGGCACCAAACCACACTCCCGGCAAATTGAAATCACTCGCTTCATTTTTTAATTTATCTGCAGCAGCGGTTAACTTAGCTACTAAATCTTGTTCATCTTTCGCTAGGACAGCTAAACGAAAGTCTCCTGAACCATTCCAGTTACTGCAAGACCTCCAAGATAACCATGATAAAGCACCTGGATACTGACAATGAGAACTAAAATCAGCAATCGTTGCTACAACTTCATCAATAGACCCACCGCTAATCACCACAAGTTCCTGGTCATTAGTCCGAAAGCGCCCAGCTAACTCATTGCTACCCGTATACTCTTCCAGCGTCAGATGATAATTTGATCCGCCAAAGCCAAAAGCACTCACAGAACCACGACGGGGATGATTACCATCTCGCACCCACGGCCGGGTCTCAGTATTTAGATAAAAAGGAGTCTCTTCGATATTAAGCTTCTGGGACGGTTTTTCTATCTTAATAGTAGGAGGTAAAGTTTTATGCCGTAAAGCCATGATGATCTTAAATAAGCCCGCAGCACCAGCTGCCGCTTTAGTATGACCAATCTGCGACTTCACAGAGCCTAGAGCACACCATTGCTTTTGCTCACGCCCCGTTTCTCCAAACACCATATTCAGGCCACCAAATTCGGCTGCATCACCCGCTTTTGTGCCTGTACCATGAGCTTCCATTAATTCAACTGTATCTGGAGTATATCCTGCTTGATCATAAGCACGACGCAATGCTTTTGCCTGACCCTCAGATACTGGAGCATAAACACTTTTAGATCGCCCGTCTGATGAAGTACCAACCCCACTCAGGACTGCATAGATAGCATCTCCATCGCGCTCTGCATCTTCCAGACGCTTAAGCGCTACCATGCCAATACCTTCCCCGAGCATCGTACCATCCGCACTATCTGAGAACGGCCGGCAATCGCCCGATTTAGACAGAGCTGGAGTCTTACTAAAACACATATACATAAAGGGGTCGTTAAGTGTATCGACACCTCCCACTAAAACTAGATCAGACTGATTCGTTAATAATTCATTCACCCCAAGAGAAACCGCCGAAAACGCCGAAGCACAAGCTGCATCAGTGACACAGTTAGTCCCCCCCAGATCCAACCGATTGGCAATACGACCTGCAACCACATTTCCTAATAAGCCTGGAAAAGTGGACTCCTGCCATGGGGTATAATGACCAGCAATAGCATCACTGATTTTTTGGACCTGATCCTCACCAAGCCCTGCTTCCCTCATCGACTTGACCCATACCGGTCTCTGCAAACGAGACACCATGGAACACAAAAGTTCTTGAGCCGAAGTCACCCCAATCACAACAGAGGTCTTCGAACGATCCATCTGAGCGAATTGGCCCTTTGAAGCATCATCCAGAACTTGCTTGGCAACAATAAGAGCCAATAGCTGTGAAGTATCAGTGGCTGGCACAATCGCCGGAGGAATCCCCCACTCCATCACGTCAAAGTTAACTTTATCCAGGAAACCACCACGGCGGGCATAAGTTTTATCGGGAGCACTGGGGTTCTCATCATAATAATCTTCCGCTAACCAATGAGTTTCAGGAATATCTGTGAGAAGATCTTTGCCTGCTAATATATCTTGCCAAAAACCCTGCGGTGATACGGAGCCCGGAAATAACGCGCTCGCACCGACCACAGCAATTTTAGTTTGTTTCTTAGATTTCACATGAGCCATTTTTTCCTCCGGTGGCTGCCTACAAATATGAATCATCTTTTGACCAGGGAATCTTTTACTTTAAACGTCTTGGTGTAAAACTAAAAGCTTTCGCGGGCACAGGGACTCCAAAAGTTCTTAGCTGCTGTGCTCGTGTCACCAAAGCAGCACCCTCTATTAAATTACGAGCAACCTGAACAACCGACCGCTCTGAAGGATCCTCAAGAAAACTACCTTTGACCCATGAATTGAAGGCTCCCATAGCCGGACCACACCAGATCTGATAATCCATTTTCCTGTCATCATCTCCAGTAATTGCCCAACGGGAAGATTGGCCAATATATGCTCTAAAAACTAAAGCCATCCGATGCTTAGGATCTCGATTAGCTCGCTCGACTTCCTTTGGATTTCTATCAAGCCAAAAAGCTTTCGTTTCTTCCCAAGCTTCCGCTACAGACATTCTCAGAATTTCTTTTTCTAACCGTAACTTCTCTGCTTGAGGGATCGCTTCAAGAGAACCATAATTTTTA
>PBRN01000093.1 GCA_002725955.1 Pseudobdellovibrionaceae bacterium | reverse complement strand
TGGAATTTACTGACATCATACCGCTCCTAAGTTTACAAGCTGTCGCGCAGTTCCCACAGTTCTGGAAAAAACTTTTTTGACATTGTTGTACCGAGATATTTGGCTCCGGAAGAACCTCCAGTACCTTTTAACGACCCTATCATCCGTTGAACCATAGCAAAATGCCGATAACGCCATAGCAGGAATTGTTGATCGAAATCAGTAAGGCCTTCAAGAATCACGTATAGTTCTGGGTTCTTATTTGGATTCTTATAAATATTTTTTAATACTTCGGTGACCTCTGGAGAAGTTTCCCTATTTAAAGAGAAATCTCTTGTCACTTCACTTTCGGGTATGGGAAAACCTTGCTTGCGTAAATAAATGATTAACTGATCCCAAATACTTGGGTGTTTTAATGCATCTTCCAGTTTCTTTCTGTGTTCGGGTTGGCTCTTATAGAACTCCAAATAGTTGGTATTTCGAGAACCGAGAATGAATTCAGTAAGGCGGAACTGCCATGACTGAAAACCGCTTGCAGGGTTTAAGGCNTCCCTAAACTTGTTGAAATCATCGGGCGGCATAGTTTCTAGAATATCAACTTGCTGGGTTAGGGTTTTCATGATTGTTACGAGTCTTTTAACTGTATGNAGCAGATGCATTAAATTACCCGCTTCAATTAGTTTAGGGGCTAATTGAAGCTCATGGAGAATCTGCTTAAACCAAAGCTCATAGGTTTGATGGATAATAATAAATAACATCTCGTCATGAGCTGATTCATCGGCTACAGGNAGNTGGAGTTGGACTAANTCATCAACTTTTAAGTATGAACTGTAAGTTAATTGTTTTTTATCTGGACGTATAAGCCGATCTGATTCCTCAAACCCCATCTATATTCCCCTAATGCTAGTTTGGTTGTTAGCCCCGTGATGACTTCAGCTTGACAGACACTATCCACAAGTTAGNTGAAACTCAAGGAAATCAGCTAATCACGGCTAACCATTCCATATTTTTCGTNAAAGGGAACATGTCAAAGGATTCAACTTGTCGNAGTTTAGGTNCACCTTGGCATATTTCTTTGAGATCCCTTGCTAAGGTTTCCANCTCACAGGAAATATAAATGAGTTGACATTTAGTCGTGGTTATCTTGTTGCGTAGGTAAGTTCGGACTTCAGGNGCTAGTCCTTTGCGGGCTGGGTTTACCACTATTAGTTCTGGTTCCGTAGCCCAGTCCGGAAANCTTGTCTGCAATTCTTCCACTTTNCCAGTAATGAAGCTTGGTGGTGGCANTATCTGATTGCGGATACTATTTTTTTGAGCATCTCGGGTAGCTTGAGGNTTAACTTCGATGCCGAGACTCCGGTAGCCAGCTTTTGCCAGCAACATAGCAATTTGACCTGTGCCACAATACAAGTCCCAGGCAACTTTGTTATTTCCGAACCCTGCTAGTTGTTCGACTCTTCGATATATAGTTTCGGCTTGCCANGGGTTTACCTGGAAGAAGCTTGTGGGNCCNATTTCAAAGCTTAAGTCGCAGATACTTTCCCNTAATCTATCGGTCCCCATAATACGGCTTGATGTGGTNCCGAAGATGACATTCGTTACATCNGAATTAATGTTNATATGTGCTGAGCTAATNACATGNCCNTGATTTCTCAATTCCATTACCATGCGCTTTAAAGCTTCTTTATGGCTTTTATTNGTCATTACAAAGGTGATCATTACCTCNTCTGTATGATGAGAGGCTCTGACTGCAAGATATCTTAAGTCCCCAGAGTTTTCAGATTCAATNTATGGCTCAATCGATGACTCTTGNAGACAAGGTTTGAGGTCTGCAATTANCCTATTAATAGAAGCCCNATGAAGAGGNCAGTTTTCAATATCGACTATGTCGTGAGATTCAGGTTTGAATAAACCAATGGAGAAACGATTGTCNGGATCNTCCGATTTTCGGACNGCAAGTTTTGCGTGACAACGATAACCCAGTTTTCTTTCAGCTGGAACAGGTTTAACTTGGTTTGAACAGTATCCGTTAAACTGNTCGAGAANATNTATTCCATCTTTAAATTTACTATCAAGTGATTCTTTATATTCATCATTGATAGATTTACAAACACCACACTCAGTTTTTATTTTGCATGGTTCGTTTGTGGNNTCATTTTCCGGAAAGTCTGCCNTAGCTCTGCCAGGCTTTTTCCAACGATCCCCTCTAAAAATAATTTTAGTATTTTGGTTCTCNTCACTATCCAACTGCATATCTTTATTCAATTTAGCATCGCCNGATGGCATGGANTNCTTCTCTATATNAAGCTGTCCAGGAAATCTTNCTGNCCCTCAAATACAAGGGGATCCTTANATACCATCAATTACNACGGAATGAAAGAGAATATATGCATATTGACGTATTTATTNNCAGGGAGAGAAANTTTCGTGAAGTTTGAGCTAATACAGCCAGTCAANTCTATCTTCAGGTGGTCTTGCCCCTAATGATTTTCGTGCTCTACGGAANACTTTAACACCAAGGTTTTTGGTGTATGAGCGCCAAGTTNGCCACTCTTCATCAAGGGTTTTAACAGTATAAGGCGTATTTGGNGATTTGGAGCCTTTNGAGAAGGTGTAGGACCCGAAAAGATATGTTGCNGTATGTCTAATCCATCTNAANTTAACAAANTTAGTCGCTTCATCTTGGGGCATATCAAAAAANACAAGCATATCNCCGTACTGNANATCAGACTGTTTGGGCGGTACTTCATAAAAGTTCATATTGATAGCGCGCCACAGCTCATCATAGTTAATCATCGCTCGATGGTAACCTTTTTCCTTTTTNACATTGATAAGAGGGCTTTTNGTAATATTAACATTGTGAAACGCTAAAGCTGCATGGAAGCAGTTNGGTCCTTTAAATACTAGAAACTTTTTTATTACTTTTTTTGCAAAAGNGGGGAGTANGAANTTATCCACCGANACGTCTTTTTTTCTTTTTAANCGATTACGTATTCGTTTACGTTGCTTGAANGGTATATGGTCTCGAATCTGNTTTAGNAGTCTNCTTATCTGANTTTCTGATATTTTTTTTCCNACGANTTNGACCCGGTGATGCGGTTTTTCTAAAACTCGACCTAACGCNGATGTTTGAATTANCTTTAGGTCATCCTTAGTNATCNNAACTTTTATGTTAGTGAANTTTGTCTTTTTCGCTTTTGATACTTTTTCAGATAGNACTGTNTATAGCTGGTCTTGATATTTTGGTTTTGCNATCTCATTAGCCATTTCACGTATGCTTTTTTTGCTTCTTCCCACNGACAATTTAATTTGTTCTACTCTTTTATCTTTAATATTCTTTCNTACTCGGAATCTTATCTTCTTCGATGGTACACTCAANTTTTCGATGTTGTCTTTGACTGGAATAGCNAGGCTTATGTTTAATTCTGAAGGTTCACGAGTGAAAGGNATTGTCAGACTTTTATATTGAGTAACCCCGTAGCNAGCACTGGGAAATAATATCAANAATANCAAGTATTTCATTCTTGGCCAAAATATACTTTTTGCTAATGCAACCAGCATTGTTGTAGTTTTCCTCCCTTGGTGCTCCTTGCTATTTTCGGTGTAAGATACCAATTCTTTAGATTTTTTTTNCNTTTTGGTNGGTAAATTTTTACCGGCTANGTGGGTAAAAATATCCGCTTTCTTCACATCAACCCGAAATTGATCAATATTAGGGTATACTAGAGAATATGAGGTGATATGGGATCATCGCAATTGAGTTTGCTTTCGGTCCTCGATTGAGCGGAGAGTTTTATGACAACGGTATTAATCGCAGATTCTTGTAAACCTAGTTTGGTAATGACTTCAGAGATATTCAAGGATAAGATTCCGGGGACTATAGTGTTGGTGGCTGGAAATGGTCAGGAGGTTTTGGATCACCTGGAAAACTCTAATCCGGATCTATGTGTGGTTGATTTTGATCTTCCTGATGTGGATGGTGTTTCTCTGGTTGATGCGATGCGCAAACAATATTCGGGACCTATTCTCATGACAGCTTTCCCAGATAAAGTTGTTGAGAAAGCAGTTAAAGATAACCTTTTTGCATATAATGACGCTTACTCATGGATATCGAAGCCTATTAAGTTTGACGAGCTAGCTGAAAAAATAGAGCTCTTTATGATTAACAAGGAGCGTATTAATCGAAGATTCGATTCGGATGTTAATACCTTACTTATTGGTAAGGCTTCGGGGCGGGGAAAAAGAGCTCCCAAAGTTAAGGGGCGAGTAATTAATATCAGTATTGGCGGAGCTTGTGTGAAGGTTGATGGTGCGATGAAAATGAAGAAAGAGCAGGAGTTGACTGTTTCCTTGCCTTTGCCGAATCCTAAAGTTGCTGATTCAGAGAAAAAAGCAGAAAAGCCGAAGACGCCGAGTAAAACAGCCACTTTAGAGACAAAAGTGAAGGCCACTGTAGCTTGGATATGCGAAGGTGAAGTTGGCGTAGAATTCTCTAAGATGACAGATTTGCAAAGGAAAGGTTTAGTATCCTTTTTAAGGTCATTTTCAGATAGCGAGATCTAACAAGCAAACTAGAAATCTTAGTTTTTTGATGATCTTATTTCCTTAATTTTTTTTTAAACCTTCCGATATCCAGTGCAGCCAACTTTTTTATAGGGGCCTGCATTGGATAGCTACAGCGCAAAAAATTATCCTGGAAAATTTGAGGTAGGTGGAAATTATCTAGAAATAATAGAGTTTTCCCTTGTTCGCAACCTTCCTGATGGAGAGGTCGTGGAAGGCTTGTATGGGGTAAATGTCGCTAAGGTGCGGGAAGTTGTACATTTGCCAAAAATAAATAAATTAGGCTCTAGTATTGAAGGTGTTGCTGGGATTTTTGAACTTAGAGGTGTTCCGATTCCGGCCATCGATTTGTGCAGTATCTTAGGTGATAAGACAAAGCCAGAGTATAGAAAATCTCAGCAAATAATAGTGACTGAGTTCAGCCAAAAGAGAGCTGGATTTATAGTCGAAACCACCCATAGAATTCGTCGGGTTGCTTGGGATAAAGTTCTACCCACCTCTGCTGAGGGTGGTCATTGTATGAGTGGAATGATTCTCATCGAAAACAAAGAGTTTATGTTTATTCTAGATTTGGAAAGAATATTAACTAACATTGAAAATGTAGATGCAGTCAATACTGGTACGCCTGTTCGTAATGTCCAGGTTATGAATAATGATAGCCGCTATAGACCTATGGACCACTCAAAGCCTGGAATTTTATTGGTAGATGATTCGAGATTAGTTCTGAATAATGTAAGTAATATCTTTAAACAATCCGGTTTTAGAGTGGTGGTTGCTGATAATGGCTATACTGCCATGGAAAAACTAGAGGAAATTGCCTACGGAGATTCCGGCTTTGGTCCTCTTAACTTGATTGTTACTGATGTAGAGATGCCAAGAATGGATGGTCTCAGTTTCATAAAAAAGATTCGTAAGAATATTGATTTTGCCCATATCCCAATTATTTTGCATACTTCTTTGAGTGGCAAAGCTTCGCGGCAAGAAGCTCAAGTTGTGGGGGCGAATGGCTATGTCGTCAAAAACGACCTGAATAACTTGTTGAGCTTAGTTCGAGAGTACCTTCAAGAAATACCCTTTTCTATAGGAGCCTAGCTAGGCTAATTCAAATGGGACAAATATCGCTTTTTAAAGTATCTCACTTAATGATTAATATCATTTTAGTGACTTTGACTTTTTCTTATAGTTATATATGGTTTCCTATTAACGCTGATGCAGCTATCGCAGCAGCTTGTGTGAATGGTTTGCTGGGAACCTTTGCATTATATTTTTTATTAGTTAGGCCATTTGATAAACCAGATATTGTTACTTGTTTTGGTGTTTCAATTGGATCAAATAAGTTTTGGCTAGTGCCCTTGTTTCTGATGCTATTGACTTTGATGGCAGCTGCTGCGAGCCGTTTTTTTGGTAATGAACCTGTTTTTGGGGAATTACCTGACCGGATACTTCTTTATATTGTGGTAGTTCCTGTGGTAGAGGAACTGGTGTTTAGAGGTGGCCTTAGCCGTATTCTAACAAAATATTACGGGGATTTCTGGGGGCGTTATGCATCGGTTGTTATTTTTGCATGGGTGCATAGTATGCCAACCTTGTCGGACTTGGTTTCGCTCAATACCGGGATTCCTTTAGGCCCTATTTTACTTGGTGCCATTTGTGAATATATGGTTAAAAAGACAGGTAGGATTACTTTATCTATTGTGACTCATGCTGTTTGTAATGGAACTGTGCTGATCTTTGCGCTGCTTGATGAAAGGTGGTTGGATTGGCTTGGTTTTCTGTATATTTAGGATTTGTATGGATGATGAAGACAACAAGCTTAAGGAAGAGAAAGCGCGGCAACTATCGCGGGTTGTTTGTATATGCAAGGGTATAAACCTTAAATCCGTATTGAGTCATATAGACGGCTGCAGTACCGTCGCCGAAGTTAATCAATGTGCTGGAACTGGCTCAGGTGGGTGTAAGGGGGAGCGATGTGGTCCGAGAATTAAAATCTTACTTAGTAAAATGAAAAACAGAAAATCCAAGTAATGATCACCGTACATTTAGTCGTAATAGCGTCATCTAGCCTTGGGTTATGATAGCATCGGCTTCAGTGAGAGATTTGACAATATAATCAGGATTATCATGTAAAGGGTACTGACCTGTATCTATCTGTACCGATCTTATGTTGAAAGACTTTGCACATTCAATGTCGGAGGGCTTATCGCCGATAAGCCAACTTTCTCTTAAATCTATCTCAAAAGTATCAGCAGCTTGTTCCAGTAAACCTGTTTTTGGCTTTCTGCAATCGCACATTATTGCTAACTCTTTGACATTTCCGGTGGGATGATGAGGGCAGATAAAAAATTGATCGATAACTTCATGGCCAATTTGATTCTCAATTAGTTTATGGAAGTGCACCGTATCCTGTAGGGAAAAATAACCCCTTGCAATACCAGATTGATTGGTAACCACGAAAAGATAAAACTGGTGTTGTTTCCACTTTGCCAGAATCTCTTGAACATCCTTAAATATAAATAAATCTTCTTCCCGATGCACGTATCCGCTGTCTTTATTGATGACTCCGTCGCGATCAAGGAAAATTGCCGGCCGAGGATGTTTTATTCCGATTTTTGATATAGCCATTGTCTGTCTTCTTCAGAGTTGGCAAAGGGGGCTGCCATCTTATATATCTTTTTGTGGATGGCATATATAGCTGATTTTGCTTCATTCGAAGCGGTGAGGTAGTTTGCTTCCTGTATAATATCGTTGATTTTCCATAAAGACTTTATAGGAAGAGTGAGTTCAATCACCTTCCCTAAATCATTGTAGCCTTCATTAGGTTTCGATTGTAAATAGATCTGTTTTCCACAAATAAAATATTTACGAATCAGAGCAGACCTCCTGAGTTACTTACTAGCTTTCTTTTTAGCAGTAGCTTTTTTAGCAGTAGCTTTTTTAGCAGTAGCTTTTTTAGCAGTAGCTTTTTTAGCAGTAGCTTTTTTGGCAGTA
>PBRN01000092.1:7027-44530 GCA_002725955.1 Pseudobdellovibrionaceae bacterium | reverse complement strand
TATATTGCCGCTGACGCCCTTAGTCTCAGTGACCAGTTGCTGATATATATGAGCTTTTTTAAAAGCGCTGCTGCATTTCATACCCGGTTTACTAAAAATACCATAAACCCTTGCATCAATTGCAGGTTCTCGATTTATATCTCGAAATGTGTTTTGAAGATCTTTGGGAGAACTTAGTTTGTCGGGGCACTTGCCATTGCTGCAGTTGTCTTCGTCACTGACAATGATCACAGCTATCTTAGATCCTGGCCTCAGCCAGTGACTTTGACTACAGGTGAGTCCTACTTGCGCCATATAAATACCTTTTTCATCACCACTACCACTGGTGCCAACCGCAGTAACAGCATTACTAAATTGAATTGCTGCATTAGGTCCTCTGTCGATGACGGCTCTTACACAGGATGCTTTTTGGTCAGTAGTGATGATGCCGATACGATAATTAGCGTCGTTAATATAGGTAAGCAGTCGATTTAGTTTGTCTGCGAGGTTGATTTGTTCTTGTCTCATTGATCCAGAGTTATCTATTACAAACAGAATATCTATCAATCCGGATGTGTTTTGATTAAACTTTTGGGTTATGCTGTCAAGAGCGCCTTGCTTGAATATTTTAGTTCTTGGTATTTGCTCTGTTTGGTTGAAATTGCTGGTACCAGAAGAATGATTAGGAAGCACCTTTATTTCTTGAGTGATTGTATTGTTGTCGATGACTAAATTGATTTTATCTTTTCTAGTGAATTTGGGTTTGAACTTTCGGATGACAGTTTTAGCAGGTACTGCATCAAAGTTTTCTGGATTTGTTCTCATATTAGCTTTGGCGACATTTTGTGCGAATTCCATATCGTCTTCAGCACATGATCCAAGCCAAAGGCTGAAAATTGCTATGTAAATCAACTGCCTAGATGCTTTAATCGATAAAATATTCAACTATGTCCCCATGATTTTCATACGATCCGGTCAGTGTTCCTACGCACTCTACATCTGATCGGACCTTCAAATCCCTCGCTTGAAGGCTTTGACCAAGTTATTGTAAATACAGTTTTAATTGGTATTATTTGCAGGTGTCTCAAGGTGGTTTTTTCAAGCTATGACTCATTCTAGTTTNTTCGTTTTTTGTGGTTTTTTAAACCNAATGGCGACTAATGANNATCTTTAGGTATTAAATCATNNTNAATATAGNGAGTTAGGAAAAATATTACCTAATCAATTCAGATTTTTTATNTGACTCCGAAAAGCTGGGCAGGAAGTGTATTAGTTTATAACCAAATAGCTTGGGTGATAATGATGANCAGACTACTGAAAACCCTNACAATCNTTTTATGTATAACGATTGGCTATAGTGAGANATCTGAATCTTCAGATCATGGAAAATCTGATAAAAAAGGTGAAAAGCTTTCTCATAGCTATCGTGTCTATAAAAATAAAGACACCAACGAAGTATTTCTGACAAAGTATCAGAAAGTTTATCTTCGTTTGGCGACATCTCCCAATAAAGGTGACGGTCAATCAGTATTGCTACATAGTAATATTAACTTGAAAGAAGCTCAGCCTTTCATGTTTCTTGGTCCAGGCAAGCATAAGCTGGTCCATCCTCTGGGTGATGTAACAGGAGGTTTAGCTGAAGATGGTCAGGATAAATCGAACGTATTTTCGGTAACTGTAGATGATGATGTGCCTCAAGCAACTATAGCCTTAAAGAATGCAGTTCGTCACGAGGGTNGNAAAAAGATATGGTTCGGTAAAGGTCTGAAAGGATCTATTTCTGCTACAGATGCTACTTCGGGTGTGCGCTGGAGTTATTATTCAGTAAATGGAAAAAAATATAAGGTTTTTAATAAAAGTATTTCGTTTGATAAAGAAAAAGACTATGTGTTTACAGGTTATGGATTGGACCAAGTTGGTTTAACTTCTGAAGTGGTTCGAAAGAAGTTTTCCATTGATTTGACTCCTCCCTCGACAAAGAAAAGAGTGACATCATACGAACATAAAGGCAATATCTCGCCCAAATCCAAGATAAAGTTAGTAGGAANAGACAGTCGTTCNGGCTTGAATCATATTCACTTTTCNATCAGTAGAAATGGAAAAGAAGAATTAAGTGGTCTCTATGGTCAGGATGATTTNGANATAAGTAAGTTAAAGCAGGGTCATTANCAGCTTAGNTGGTATGGAGTNGATCAAGTCAAGAATTCTGAAAGTAAGCNTAAATGGNANTTTTATTTAGATCGCAACCCACCNAAGGTTAACTACAAAGCAGCTCANGANGTTTATAGATTNAGGGGNAAAGTNTGGGTTTCTANACGAACNAAAATTCAANTGTCTTCTGAAGATAATAAAGCNGGTGTTGAGCGCANCGAATATAAAGTGGGTAAAAAATGGANCCCTTATNCTCAGCCCTTTATGCTTAATAAGCCGGANGGTCGGCATGTAGTCAACTTTCGTTCTCTGGACAAGGTTGGAAATTACTCGCAGCACTTTAAACAGTCCTGGTGGCTGGATTCCACCAAGCCTAAAATATCGTTAAAATTTATTGGGCCTCGTTATAATCAAGGTCAAAAGTATTTCGTGGGTCTGCAAACGGAAGTTTCATTTCTAGGTACGGATAAAGGCGCTGGGGTTAAGAGTTTACATTACAGTCTTGATAAAGCAGCTGAAGCTAAAACCTATGATAAGCCGTTTCGGATAACGTCTCCTGTCCCNCAGATTGTTTCTTATTATGCAGTGGATCAGGTAAATAATCGAAGTAAAGATAAGCGGTTGCAAATTATCTTAGACAAGGAAGCGCCTCAGGTTTTCTTCCATCCTAGTAGTAAGCCTGTTGCAGAAAAAGTCATTGGAGGGAAAAAGGTTAAATCTCATATGAAAGGCACGTCGATTTATGTAGGTGCCACNGATGATTTGTCTGGAGTTAGAAAAATTATGTATTCAGTGAATGGTTCCAAGAAAAAGCAGTTGAAAGATTCNACNATTTACTTGAAGCAAGATGGTCTGATGATTGTTGATGTTCAGGTCTTTGATAATGTGAATAATGTGTCGAACAAATCCTACTCGGTTCATATTGATAATAGTAAAGNTATGCTTGCTCACTAATCTATTAGAAAGAATAAATAAGAAAACCACTTTAATCTAATAGTATTAAAGTGGTTTTTTTGATTAAAACTCTTCTAGTAATCTACCTTTGCCTGTGAAGGTGTCCTTAACGCCACAAGCTCTTAATGCATGCCATATGGTAGCGACATTAATCGGAATCATTGGTTTTTCTAGAATATGTTCCAGTGTTGGAAAAATATCTATTGTAGAAAGGTTGGTGCCAGCCTGGATAATAGCATCAACATCATCTCCATCAACTTCTTTGACAGCGTCTAATACTTCTTTTATCTGTACTTCGGCAATAGCCGTGGCTGAAGGGCAACAAAGTCCTTTGACAGCTTTGACTTCATATCCCAGTTCACGATAGAAGTTTTCTACTTGTCCATCACCTACTGGAGGGTATGGAGTGATGACTGATATTTTCTTGGCTCCAAACTTTTCTAAGGCGTCTTTGGTTGCCCCTGCCCCGGTGGTTAAGGGAAGATCGCCAATTTGTTTTTGGATGCGGTCTTCAAAATCTATGTTCCCTTGAATACCTCCCCAAAAGGTTTCTGCAGACATTCCCAACATAAGATGTGTGATTTTTGCGCTCATTACATTACGCACTGCGCCTGGAATTTCTTTTCTCATCTTTTCTAAGAAGTCTTCAAAGACTAGGTTGACATGATCACCAGTACTTTCGACTTCATTCTGCCAATCTGATAGTTCGATCCAAAATCGGGAGGGGTGCCAAGTGACACCATCGGGTATAATTTTTTGCAGATCGTACTCGACGCCAGTGTTGGTTGAGGGAATGATTACGCCAATGCGGGCTCTGTTGGCCACTTGATAGTTTTCCATGGGAAACCTTTCTATTTAACCGGTCTGAATTTGCTTCATTTTGGAGTCAGAATAGGCCTCTTCAACCTAAGGGTCAAGATAACCTGATGGATTTTGATTGAATTATCTGGAGAGTATGAAAATAACTTTGATCTATTGGCAGGGTTTAATGGGTTTCTCAATTATGTAAGAGAATGAGAATCAAGCTAGATAAGTAAAGACTTTATAGGAAGCGGACTTGGTATAAAAGTACCGCTTTATCAACACTTCTATTTAATGACAGCTTTGTAGGTCAGACTGTTTTTTCGATCTGAGCTCCAGAATCATATCTTCTATTTTTTGTATCGTCATACCAATTTGTTGCAGGAGCTCAGGAACACTTCTCTCTGGTTCCTTTTCTAGAAGTAACTTGCATATTTGAGGAAACCGTATTTCCAAGTCTGTCACTGCAGCACTAGGTTGGTGATTTTGTCGCAGAAGATTTCCATAGCGCGAAACGGCCGTAGCAAATTTTTGGTACAATCCTTCATTCAATTGTGGATTTTTTTGTAACTGATGAGACAGGAACTCTAAGCCATTTTTGAAGCCTGTTAATTCATGTAGTTGTTTACTATGTAAAGCTTCACCCACGGTCTTATCCATTATGGTTTTCCTTAGTAGGTATAATGATAGAGATTTATTAAGGTTTCTCCTACTACGATTCTGCAATTATCATTCCGTCACGCAAATTTTAATAATTCAAGAGGCTTAGCTTAAGAGAACTGAAATTATCCACAGGCTAAAGACTACTATTTGAATTTTTTTGTCCAAAAATCAAGTCAGTGTCTATATTTTTGGACAAATATAGGGTATTTAGTATGTCGGTTTGTCAAACCAATTATATGACATTGAAATAATAGGTCTTGATAGATTCTATTTGTACTACTGGAGTGTTGATGGCTGTTATTATATTGCATCTGGATGATGATCCGATGATGCATATGAAAACTGAGATTTCGTTGCAAGAAAATCCCTTCGGACTTGCCATTGAATATCATATGGTGAGCACACCTGAAGAGTTTATGAACGCCTTTGATCTCCTGCGGCCCGACTGTGTCCTCTTGGATATTTTATTGGGTGACAACGAACCCCACGGCTTAGACTTGCTCAGAGAGATTAGAAAGCAGGGTTATGAAGGTGCCGCTGTGATGTTGACGAGTGTCGCTGAGCCGCAGATCATTGCCCATTCCGTGGAAGCGGGAGCCAATGATTTTGTGACTAAAGGCATGAGTGAAGTTGAGTTGGCATACCGTATTAGCCATGTTTTGAATACCAGAGCGCAGCCAGCCCTGGATGAAGTTGATACCACTTTTTCTGGTTGGACTATGGGAAATATTCAGTCCCGGATTCCAAAGATAGTCAAATCAACTCTGACCTCTATGTTGGTTTGGGGGGAAAGTGGCACAGGCAAAGAAATTACAGCCAAGTTGTTTCAGGCATATCTAGGATCAAAAGTACCTTTTGTTTCTGTCAACTGCGGTGCCTTTGCTTCCAATCTAATTGAATCCGAATTTTTTGGTCATGTAAAAGGTGCTTATACTGGTGCCACTAACTCTCGCATAGGTATTTTTCAGCAGGCAAATAATGGTTGGGTCTTTCTTGATGAAGTGGCTAACCTATCTTTGGCNGGNCAAAGTGCTCTTCTAAGAGTTTTGGANACNGGAGAGTGTCGNCCGGTGGGAAGTAATCGCACTGACCATGTGAACGTGAGAATCCTGGCGGCGACNAATGTTGATTTAGATCAAAAGGTNCTTGATGGCTCCTTTCGTGGTGATTTGCTNCAGCGTCTTAAAACCTATGAAATTTATCTTCCTCCATTGAGGGAAAGNTCAAGAACAGAAGTNAATGACCTNATTGACCATTTGATGGGGCGTTTGAATAAGCTGAAGAAAAAGGTTTGTGCAAACGCTGATGAAATCATTATGACCCCTGAGGTTCGTAAAGTATTTTTAGAGTATGAATGGGGTAAGGGTAATATCCGNGAAATGTGGAATGCTATTCAAGCCTGTGCCGTGGAAGCAGAAGAAGGTTTGCTNACCGTTTTTCANTTACCCAAAAGCATTCGGTTGAGCTGTATGGGAAATTTGGAAGTGGGCCAGCCAGTAAACCAAGATCTAGNTGATATCGGNAAAAAAAGNATTTTGGGGGANCAGCTANCTATGGTTGNTGCNGGGCATCCNGTCATGGATGTNGTGCAAACAGCTCTTGGTAATGATNTGCCATTAAATCATGTNTTGGCTGAAGTGGAAAAAGCTGTANTAGAAGCNTCTTTNAAGCGNCATGATCGTCGTAGNGATGTTTATGCTGCATTGGGNATTTCCCGATCCAGTTTGAATCAGAAAAAGCAGAAATACCAGTTGTGAGAGATTGCCAGAATGAACNCTGTTGCTATAGNCNTGATTTTTACCTTGATCTGTTTTGGGTGCTGGTTAGTTTTTCGTAAAGTTAAAACACAGCCACTTACTTCTGCGNCCGGAGATCCAGGCANATATGAAATGACTGGCTTANAGTCATTTCCAGAGGNTCCNGNCCATCAGNGTCAGGCCGGTGAAATATCTGAACCAGTCGTGTTGGTNGATGATGACTTCTTGATCCGCATGGGCTGGGAAACGAAAGCAGAGCAGGCAGAGATCGAGTTTGAGGCGTTTGAATCAGCTGAAATTCTTTTAGANCGGGTTGAANAACTTCCCAAATCAACTTCATTCTATCTAGACGTTGATTTGGGAGACGGGATGTCCGGTACTGAACTNTCAGGNAAGCTAAAAGCTNTAGGCTTTCATCGGATTTGGTTAGCCACAGGGTATGTTGATCAGGATTTTAACTCCCTNGGCATTTTAGGTGTTGTTTCAAAAACACCACCTTTTTAGCTGGATTAATGGAACATNTCTTCTTGGCTTTCCAAGAGNGTTATCATTGCNTCAGTTATTTGAATACGGAACCTTCTCAGATGAGATAGCACCGTNTTTTGNTTCATATCCATGANCTGGCATATATCTTGTACNGACAGATGGTCGAGATAAAATAACTTTGCTAATTTACCTCTTATGGGATGTTGGTGAACTTCAATCATTTCCGCAAGAAGTTCCATATTATATTTCCATTCGAGGTATTCCTTGTCGTCATCTGCTTCAAGGATCATTTGCCAGCTGTCATTGGCTTCATCNATATGATCTGTTGTAGAGATCGAAATCATTGGTCTTTNTTTTTTGATCTCTGTTAAGCACTGGTTTCTCGCTATGGTTTTAATCCANCCGGGCAATGCCTTAGGGTCTTTTAAAGTATGTAGCTTGGTCCATGCTGTCAAAAAAATCTGNTGGACCAGATCTTCAGCTTGTGGTGCCGAAAAGCGAAACCTNTGAATCGTCTTTTTTACAGATCCGAGGTGACACACNTAAACTTGATCGAAGTTTTTCCTTATGTGNTCTANAGAGTTTTCAGAATTGAGTCCAAAATCTAAGGGCTGCTTTGTCGAAATGATTTGAGCTTTCACTTTTATTCCCTCGAGTATTTTTTTTTAACAACGTGTTCGCTTTTCTATTAAGCAATTCATGTGCCAAAAATTTATCCAATAANTTAGGATAGATAGGANTTTGCTGCCCTTGACCTCATTTGTTTTGTCCATGTTCNAGGTTGTTTTATTGGCTGTTAGGCCAGAATTCTGGACTTNGTTTTTTTANAAGGCCGNCAATANTGCATAAAAATGCTTTCTTTTTAAGCAGGAAGAGGTATACTTGCGCCGAAGTGGCTATGCCGTTTTTGCTNATTTGAAGTAGGATAAAATTTAATGACTTTCGGCTGCAATGAATCATCATGTATTAAGTCTAATGATACAGGTATCCATTGGGAGTTTGGCTGCATGAGTGCAAGTCCATCAATCAAACATTATATTGGTAAAACTTCTGGTTGTACTATTTACCGGGCTTCAGAGGACGATATAGAATTTTACCGTTCTATATTTGATCAATGTGCTAACCCAGCACATGGCTTATTGCCTTTTAATGAAAATTGGAAAGGCTCCTTTTATAGTGANGACGCNGTTGTTCAGATTCCGATNCAGAAACCCACTGAAGTGATCCATTTATATGTGATATATCAAGAAGGNACNAGGATTGGTATTATGACTAATCGGCGTTACCCNTCTTCAGGGCGTGAGCGNTTAGGNATATTGCTTTCGCCTGATCTNCAAGCCAGGGGGTTAGGTGCTCCTCTCATCCGTTTTNTGGCTGATTGGCGTAAGGAGCAGGCNGTACAAAATATAGGTGCGCATGTTGCGGAAGTGCATGGTTCTTGTCTCCGAATGGTTGAGAAAGCTGGNGGAGAATACCGAGGNAACTCCGTAGAGAAGTTTGGGCATCTGAATGTTCTCTGTCGGGAGTATGAGTTTTAGTGTCCATACAATTTCAAAGAAGAAAATCTCTGATCGTAACGATGGCGATTACTCTCAGTCTCACGATGGGTCTCATCTATTTCGCCAGCTCAGTCTCACAACCTAACTATCAAATTCGACTCGTTGATTTGGTTTCTATGGTCCAGATTCATGATAAATCGGGACATATTTTAGATCAGGGTACTGTTGAACAAATCAAGTCTAAGCCCTTGGACCCTAGGGCATGGGTGATGAAGGTCTCGATTGACTGGAATCTGCGTGGTGAAGAAGCAGCTCTATACCTTGAACCAATGCAAACGGCTACCTCGGTTAATTTTGGTTCGGGAGTGGTTGAGACTTTTGGTAACTTTTCTTACGATACTCCTCCCCGTATTCAATCTGCGATGGTAGCGTTTCCTCCAGAGAAAACCGATAGTAAATTTACCATTAGTTATTTGCTGACCTCCATGACTGGAGACCACTTCATCTTGCTTGATATGTCCGGGGTGGGTGATGTTCGTGCTATTTCTGTCAGTAAGTTCTTTAAGACTTTTTTGACTAGCTATGGTTTCTTGGGCTTAGCTTGTGTTTTTATTACTGCGTCTCTCGTATTGATTATGATCGGTATCAATTTTCACGGGGAACATGGCTTGGTCACTTTGGGTTTGGCTAGCATAGCTATGGCCTGGATTTCAGTTTATTTTTCTCGTATTGTTAATGATCTCCCTTTTATTGGCTATATCAATCAAATATCATTTTGTATCTATTTTCTCATTCAGGGTTTTTTGTCACTTACAGTAGCCAGTTGGTTTCAAAATCGAGTCCCTCAAATTAGTGTGAGAGCGGTTGCGATAATATCTTTCTTATTTTCTTTAAGTCAGGGGATTTTGGCTATATATGCACCGATGTCTACCCAGCTTGATGTATACAAAGTTCAGTTAATTGTAGGGATTTTTGGCTGGTTTTATGTTGCTTTGCTATGTTCTTTATCTCAGTATCGCTTTGGTCAAGAATGGTTGCAAAGAACTATTATTGCACTATCCTTTTGGATTGTTGCTTTTGGACAGCTGAATGATACGCTTCGGGTATTTTACCGTGATATTTTCGTGAATAATCTGGGACCATACTTTTGGTTTATTGCCATTCTATTGTTAGTTGGTTTAGTCTGTCATACGATTTATCAAAGATATAAAGAGGCTTTAGTTAACGAAAAGACTCTTGCTATCGCTCAAACAACTCAAATGTTGGCTCATGATGTAAAAAAGCCATTTTCTTTAATAGAAAATTTACTGATCATTTTTCGCTCTAGTAACGATCCTGAGAAAATAAAAAAAGTTGCTGAGCATCATATTCAGGACGTGCAGCTAGCGATTCAGTCTGTTAATGGTATGATCGCTGATGTTATGGAAATCGGCTCGAATGCGGTTCCTCACTTTGAAACGACACCTTTAGATAAGCTGATCCTAGAGTCTTTGCGAGAATGTTGTGCCATTTTTAGTAAAAAAAGATGTCATGTTAGTTGGGCTCTCGATCAGGATAGTTTTGTCGAGGTATCTCCAGATAAAGTGAAAAGGGTCTTTTCAAATATTATTTCTAATGCATTTCAGGCGATGGATGCTGATGGCCGGCTGTGGTTTTCATCCCGGGTGATCAATCAAAAAATGCTGGAAATCAGTATTAGCAATAGCGGATCATGGATTGCTAAAGATCAAATTCCTAATCTATTCAATGCCTTTTACACCAAAAATAAAGCAAATGGCACAGGTCTTGGCCTGGCTATTGCTCATAAGATTATTAAAGCTCATGGTGGTCAAATATCATGTGAATCGAGCAGAAACCCAGATATGGTGACTTTCAAATTAACGATTCCGTTAGCTAAGGTTTCTGGGGTGCTGAGAGAGCAGTTACCATTACACACAGATTTGGTGCATAATTGGTTTCTTGGTGATTTAGAAACTTCTTTTAACGATAAATCTGGTTTAATTGATGATCCTCGCGAACATGCCTTCGAACAAGCCATAGAAAAGTGGGTGCAGGCCCAAGGGCGTCGTCTGAAAATCGGTTTTTTAGATGATGAAGAATTGTACCGCAAAGGCTTTCAGGAGCTAGCTTGTTCTTCTGATAGGCTAAAAGATTGTATTCAGTTGGTTATGTTTGATCATCCCGATAAAGCTCTTTCTTACTTTGAAGTCGAAAAGGTTGATGCATTTATCTGTGATATTGATTTGGGTGTTGATGAAATCAATGGCTTTCAGCTCGTTTCTGCCCTGAGAAGTCGCGGTTTTATGCAATCGATATGTGTTCATTCGAATCGCGGTTTGCCTAGTGATTATGAAGAAGCAATTCGGTCTGGTGCTCAGGCTTTTTTGCCTAAGCCGATGAGTCGACCTCATTTACAAAAGTTTTTAGTTGGTGCTGTTGTAGGTGATAGTGCACTATTGACATCAACAAACAAGCCAAGACCCTAATTTATTTCCCGAGCTATTGCCTACTAGTTCTAGCGTTGCCTTTATTGAGCCATGCTATTGGGTTAAGTGGGCGATTATTCCGATGGTATTCGAAGTGCAGGTGCGGTGCTGACGCATTACCAGAGCTTCCTACTAGGCCGATAATATCTCCTGCCTTTACTCGCCGTCCTTTTTTGATCTTTATCTTGCTCATGTGGGCATATACAGTTTTGAAGCCATCGTGTGCGATTTTAACTACCCTGCCATAACCTTTTTGCCAACCGGCATAGGTGACTTTACCCGAACCAACAGCTCGAATTCGACTTCCTGTTTTGGCTCCAATATCGATCCCTTGGTGGAAACGCCCTCGGCGCATGCCGAAGTGTGAAGTGATGACTCCTTTTACCGGAAAAGGAATTTTGTTTTCTTTAAAGAAAAAACCTTTACTTCTTACCTCTGCCGGCAAACTCGTTTCGGTATCAGTTGTTATGCTGGGAACATTTTGGCTTGCAGGCTGAAGAGACCAGGCAATAGGCTGGTCTGTTTTTAACTTGCGCGAAGCTTTGACTCTGATTAGTTGTCCAACCCTTAAAATATGAGGGTTTTCTATCTTGTTTAAGCTAGCAATCTCGTTAACGCTCACCTTAAAATAGTGAGCAATGGCCTGCAGTGTGTCTCCAGGCTGAACCTTAACTTCATAAATAGTTGATCCCTGCGGAGCAAGAACCCGGGCGCAGCCGTTCAGGCAGCAGAGAATGATTAGCAATAGCTTAATGTTCACTATCGCCTCCACTAATGTTCATTTTATAATTTCGAATTTCATTCTATCAGGGAAGCGAGGTTCTGGGTACTAGTTTGATCATATAGGCTTGGTTGAAGCACTGATAGAGTTATATATCCCTCTCTACAGCTCATGGTATCTAGATTTTCAGCTCCTTCATCCAGCGGTGGTACTGAAGAATACCGGTAATGATTGGGGCGGCTTTCATCATCGGCGAACTGATCTTTCCAGGTTCTAAAGCCTAATGGGCAGGCCCGATATCCTAGGATTTCATCAAATGGCAGATTTGGGATGTTGATGTTTAAAACTTTGTTCTTACTGGTTTCCAGCCAGTCTTTACGGTCCAAAATTTCGGTTATTACCTTTTGAGCACTTTCGAAGTGCACCGGTGATTTCCGGCCCGCCAGGGAGAATGCAATGCTGGAGACGCCTAATTCCACCGCAGTCATAGCCGCACCTACTGTTCCTGAATAAAGCGTGTCTTGCCCCAGGTTTGCACCGTAGTTAATGCCGCTCAGTACCAAGTCCGGTTTCTGTGGGCATAAGCGATAAAGAGCAAAAAGCGCACAGTCTGCAGGTGTGCCATCAAGAGAATAGTGATTTTCATCTATTTTCTTTAGCTCCATTGAGTCATGTAGGCTGATAGAGTGCGATGTAGCTGACTTTTCTTTGGCTGGAGCCACAACAATAACATCGGCAAAAGGACGTACGGCTTCTTCTAAAGCTTTGATGCCAGGTGCTGAAATTCCGTCGTCGTTAGTTAGTAAGAACAGAGGTTTTTTAGACATAGTGTTACCATTTTGGGAAAAGCCTTAGCGGGCTTTCCCCGCTACCTTTGGTTGCAATAAACCCGGTTAGTATAGTCTTAAACTGGGTTGAATACGAATGGATAATTTACATTTACGGGTTTTCCGCCCCTTGGTTTAGGGAATTTCCATCTTTTAATTTTGCCAGTGACACAGCTTTTCATGAGCGTATCTCTGATACTTGACGCAGAGATTTTGGCCGAGCCTACCCTGCCATTGGACTCTACGCGGAATTTAACCTTAATTTTTCCTGATGAGCTTGGAGACCGCTGTAACAATTGTTCGTAGCAGTGCCTAATCTGATTAAGATTCGCTCTTATTACGGCCAGAACTTCGTTTTGAGTAAGTCCACCGTTAATAATAGGGTCTCCTTCAGGAACCTCAATAGTGGGGCGGCCTCTCCCTTTTTTGCCAAAGCCTGAACCAAGTCCGGCTCCACCAATACCACCAGTTCCTCCGCGGCCACCACCGCGTCCACCTGAGCCTCTGCCGAAATTTTTTGCAAGTTCTCCGGCTCCTGCTATACCAAGGGAAGACCCCGTTTTAATGCCGCCCATGCCGTAGGTTTTACTCGCTGAGCCGCTGCCTCCTCCCGCACCACCTGCTGAATTCTGGAAATTGGTTTTAATAGCGCCAGGTCCCGACTTTTTCAGGATGCTACCTACGCCAATGCCTAGTTTATTGAGATTGATTCCGGAGGCTTTATTGTTCTTGACCCCTTTGACCCCTTTGACACTGATGGATTTATTGCCCTTAATAGCACCTCCGGTTTGGCGCATCCCTGCACCTTTAGGGCCTCCTGTTTTAATAGCCTTGATCTTTGACTTTTGACCGGCAAGCTTAAAATTGGGCTTCTTTGCACCAGTAGATGCCATTCGCTTCGGTTTCACAGGTGTAGGCCTTTTAATAGGCCTGTTTGATTTTTTATTTTGTAGAGTTTGAATTGGCTTTTTAGCGATTTTTACTTTATTCACCTTTTTCGGTTGTGGCTTCACTTTTTCAACCGGTTTCACGGGTTTAACAGGCTTTGGTTTTGGCTTTGGTGGCAAAGGTGGTGGAGGTTGTTTTTTCTCCACGAGTTTTTGCTCAGGTTTTGGTTTTGGTTTTGGTTCAGGTTTTGGGGGCTCATATTTTTTAGGCACATTAATCAGTGTCCAAGCGTCGTCTGGATCTAATTCTTTTTCTTTTGGTGTAGCCATCCAGATAAAAGGAACGGTCAAGATATAAATGATGGTTGCCAAAGCTAGAAGTGATGAAAACATAGGGTCTTTCGACCGGTTTGGCGGTAATTGTATAGAAGGCTGTTTTACAAACATTAGAAAATAGCGAATAGCGCCATGTTTGATCTTTACTATATCACGCTTGCCTAAGTTAACTTTTTTCTTTTCACCGCTGATTTTTAGCGTTTTACCATCCTTACGGATACGGGCATCCATATCTTGGGTTAAGGCAACGCGATAACCATTTTGGGTCAAGTGAGCTAAAGTATGTTCTGGTGATTTTTCAGAGCCCCCGCCTAGAAAATGAGATTTATTGGGATCTCCAATGGTTACATGATCATAGTTTTTGTAGCCATTATGAAATAATTCCACCTCCAATACTGTGTTTCCCCAATAAGAGACCACTTCTAGGACGTTGCCTGTTGGTCTGGCTTGACGGGGGTTGAACAGCACCTCTTCATTACCTCCCTGCTGGGCGGTTGATGGAGTGGTGGCACTTAATTGAGTTTCAGGTCGTGCTGTTTGACTAGTCTGTGTAGTCACATTTAGTGTCGTGCGCTCTAGTTCCTGTGTTTGCTGGTTAAGGTTTTTAGGTATCTCAGTCTGGGGTTGATCCTGAGTTTTCACCTCAATATCTGTGGGGGGCACAAAACCAGGGTTTTCATTAGGTAGGCTAATACTACCTTCGTTATTTAAAGGAGTTCCTTCTTCATAGACGAAGAGGTCAATACTACCAATGGTGATTTTATCGCCGACGGCTAGAAAATTTTCAACATCGATCGTCTGACCATTCAGTTTGACTCCAGTATCAGACCCTAAGTCAGTAAGCAGATATTTTCCATTTTCCATGATTTCGACCATGGCATGGATAGGTTCAACATTCTCAGCTCTTAAAACAATTTCGTTAGAGAGCAAAGTTCCGATTAATAGTCTATCGCTTGAAACCGGAGTACATTTCTCGGCTTGATTTGGTAGCGAATATCTTATTTCAAGACTCATTCAGGATCCTCGTTTGAACGTTTTCAGAAATTCTCTACAAGTGCTGCTGAAATTTCTGGTCCTTACCTTCCATTATCCAAGGTTACGTAGAAAATTAAAAGAGTTGGTTTACAGGTTGTAAATTTACTTTGCTCATTAATTTTTCTTACTCTTTGATTTTTTCTGGGCTTTCATTGCTTCTTGTTGTCTGATTTTATTGAGAGTTTCAGTGGCTTTTGTCTTTATTTTTCGGTTAGAACTTGCCGAAGCTCGTGACAGCAAAGTCCTTGCCTTTGAAACATTATTAAGACCTTCAAAGTTATTGAGTCCACAGTTCAAGGCGATCGCTTTATCATTAGAAAGTTCATCAAGCAATCTGGAACATAGCTTTTCTGCTTTCTTAGTATTGCCAGACAAGCGTTCTAACGAGATCATGGCTTTTTGTGAGATGAGAGTATTTGATCTTTTCTCGAGAAATTTTCGTGCGGTTACAAAATCACCGTAATATAATGAAAGAAGTCCGATGTTTAGTATTGATGGGGTATAGTTGCTATCTTCCTTGATCGCACTATACCAAGCAGCCATCGCTTCAGGTATCTTATTTTGGTTCAGATAGATTAATCCATTCAAATTTTTGATGCCGGCCCTAATTTTTTGTCGTTTGCTGTTACTTAACTTACTAATATAGAACCTAGCCAAGCCTATTTTTTTATTATTCCAGGCCGAGACTGCCATAGATAATTCTGTGAATTCAGGTAAGCTTTTATTGATATTGGTGCTCATCTCTATGTCGACTAATTTCTTTGAATTAACTAATATCTCTTTTAATGGTCTCTTACCAATCGTTTGTGCTGCAATTAACGCTTCCAGATTACTCTGGTCCCCGTTTCGGGCTTTTTGAGTTTTTGATTTTAGTTGCCGGATGATCGATTGAACTTCTGACTGGTCTGCAACAACAATATTTTCTTTATTGTCACTTATACTCCAAGCAAAAGTAGATTTTTTCTTCGAAAAAGCAGCGGATTTTGAAGGCCTGGAGGGCTCATCAATATCACTGCTCTCCATATCATTAGAAGAACGACTAGAAGATGAAGAAGAGCATTGGCTTAGATAAAATACTAATATACAAATAGAAGCCAGTTTAATATGACTTTGAAAGCTTTTCATTAGTTTGGCTCTCCCTTAATTTCTGATGCCATATCAGTCGGTATTTCTATGCCAGCAAAGTCAGGTAACATCAATTCATCAGAAAACGTTAAGGCCTGTCCTGATAGCCGAGCGATACTGTTGATAGTTTTAATCGACCATTCATTATAGACCTTGTATTTGCTAACTGTTTTGGCAGCAGTGTTATAGTAGTTCAGTGCATTAGTTTTAACTTCTTTAACTTGGGGTGCAAGCTGACTGGATACTTGTTCTTTAGTAGCTCCAGTAATGCTCGGGGGGTTTTGCATTGAGAGAGAAAATAATTCATTTGCTAACCCTATCTGATGATAAGCAGCGATACTCCAATAAGCATCCCCGCTCTGAACCACTTTATTATATGAGGCTTCTAATTTTTGTAATGCCATAGCCTTATTTTGCATTGACTTTAGTAGTCTATCTACAGAACCACCCTGAAGTTTCACTGTCCTGTAGCGGTTCATTACCTGATTATTCTGTGCGAATAAAATGCCTCCAATATAGCGTAATGCTTCTCCGGAAACACTCCTTTTATTACTATTGTATACTTGGAACATAGATCCTGCGGCCTGTTTTGCTGCAGATCCTTGTCCTCTGCTGGCTTTGTAAATCCTATTGAAAGCAACGATTTTTTGGTTAGGACTCAGTTTATATTTTCTAAGATAGGAATTTCTAATTAATCTATTCATTTCGTTATATTTCTTTCGATACTCGAAATTTTCGATTAATCTCTCTATAAAAACTTGTGATCCTGCTGGATAGCTGTTAGCAAAACCAAGGCAAGTTTTCAAAGCTTTGTTTGATTCAATCGCCACTAGGAGCTCGCATGAACGACTAAAAGCGCCAGGAGCATCTTTAGCTTTGGAATACTTTTTGTAGTATTCCAAATAATAGTTACTAGCTAAGTCAAATTTTAACTGTTTTTCATATATTTTGGCGATAGTGATAAGTGAGTTTTGAGCCTGATTCTTTCTTGGAAAACGTAGAACGATGACCTTATATGCTTCGATAGCTTTATCTAAATTACCGCCTTTAGTATAATCTATCGCTGCGTTGTACCATAGTTTGTCAACTTCAGAATCATTGGGATATTTCCTTGCTTGTTCTTCGTACTTAGCAGCCCTTTTTAGAGTATTAGATATTTTAGATATCGAAGCCTTTTCACTCCCTCTTTGGATGGAACGAAGGCTCATGCCCATTTTACCTTTACGATAGCTAGGTATTTTAAGAAGAGTAGCCGCTAGCCCAGATAGATCTTTTTTATTATCTTTGACGATAGTTATGAGTAAGTCTACAGCAGCAGGCCCTTCCTTAGTTGTCGAGTACTTTGTAGCAATGAGTTTTAGATATCTTGTGGCGTTCTTTTTGTCTCCAGAATGGTAGTAAATCTTGGTAATACCAGCTTCGCAAGATTTCTTTCTTTTCTTATCTCCGGGATACCACCCCATGTATTTTGAACATGCCTTAATGTAATTCCGAGATTCGATTGAAAGTGGTTTAGGCTTTTTTTTGAAATTAGGTATTTGCTTTTGTAGTACTTTAAATTTAGGTTCAAAATCTTTTACATAGGCATCAACCATGTAGATCGAAGCCTGTTTATGTATATTTTCAAACTTTTTTGTCTTGTTCGAATAACGAAGAGCTTTCTTTTTTCCAAGGCTCGCAACCTGTAAATAGAATTTACCAGCACTGCGATAGTTTTTAAGATAATATTCGATATCAGCGATGTAGAATTGGATACTAGGAACTTCTTTGGACCCAGGGTAGTTGGCAAGAAATAATTTGTAACCTGTTCTGGCTTCTTTATTGAGGTTCTTATTCCCATCTTTGATAGCTTTTTGATGTGTTATAGATGAGTAATAGATCATCTGATCTTTAATCAGAATTTGGGTTGTCAATTGTAATTTTCTCGGGTTTCTTGAAGCCCATTTAGATTTAATACCATATTTTTTTTCAAATATAGATAATTCTTTCCAAACGTTAGAAATTCTGCCTAGTGCATAATTGAGAGCGACGATTTCTTTTTGGGCAGTCGGTCCACCGGGATCATAGGGTATGATTCGTTGAAATTTTTTGAGTACACCTATGGCTTGTTTATATTGTCCTTGGTCGGAAAGAATTTGTGAAAGCAGATTTAGAAAAGGTCCGATGAATTGGGTGCCAGCGTTGGCCTTATAGTATCTTATCGCACTGGTAACATCCTTGAGTTCAGCGAATGCGTACACCATATCTCTTAAAGCTTCTTCTTTTAACTGTATAGCATTTTTGCTGCCAGCACTTTTGGATTCTCGGACTAATTTTTTCCAATATTTGAGGGCNCCACTATATCGACCAAGATTATAGGAACACCAGCCTAGTTTGAATATAGCCCAATAATAACGGTTTGANCGTTTGTATCTTATCGCCTTTTTATAGTTTTTTTCTGCTCCAGAAAAATCATTTCGATCGAAGTAATAATCACCAAGAGAAGAGTAAGCCGCNCCGACGATATCTGAATTGGGGTAGTTNTTNATTAACTGGTTATAAATAACAGCAGCTTGTTTTTCTTTGCNGATAAATTGAAGGGCAATAGCCTGATTATATGTNATGACATCAGCAGTTTTTGCTCTTGGGTATTCTTTTAAAATCTTGGTGGCTTGACGGATAACAGCTTTCCAATGAGTTATTGATTTGCGGGTGTTGAGGACTGGTTCCCTCCCTTTACGCCCCCTNGCTTCCCAAGCCTGCCATTTAGAGTCATAGCNTCTTTCTTCTTCTGATCTCACATAAGTCGCTTGTTCAAGGTGTAGGTTTAAAACTCNTTCTAAGATATCCAATCTTTGGGGAGATTTTCTCGGTAAAGAATTGGCCGTTTTGTTTAGGTAGGAAACTGTTTTATTAATGCCTTTGATTAGTTTGCGCTCTACCTGTACTGCGAAAACTGAAGAACGTTTTGGCTTCGGTGCATCACTTGGCTTTCGTTTAGTGCGGATTCTCTCCTCCACATCAATACTAGCTCTTTTTTTTGCTTGGGATATTCCNGTNCTGGAAAAAGATGCAAAGAGGATNNNNATAGTTAATTTCGATATGAGAGACAAAGAGAATCTCCTCTTTCTTATTAATGACGATTTCGTTATTTACATTGGCTGTCAACGTTAAATACNTAGTAGCCTANTTCGTCTTCCCAATANTCATTGTTAAAAGGCCAAAANTCGAGACTTTGNCCNATATCTAGTTTTTGCATTCCNCCAATNAATCTTACATTNGAACCATTTTTNGATTTTGATATAGTTGATCTCAATTTNTGTAATTTTCCTAGNTGCATTTCAGCNACNATNAATTTAGTCTGATTGGANAATTCTAATAGTTGNGAATAAAATGTTGTGCCTTGCTTGTAGAGTCGTCGCCCTGCATCATTAACTGCTGCGACTTTTTTTCGTTTCAAGAAGTTTCGTAGTGATGAATATAGCTTCGNGCTTCGAAANNTAGATTGAGTTCGTTGCAAAGTACTNAGNTCTCGGTCCGAAAATCGTATTGTGTCCCGTGCATCTCGAAAAATATCTAAATATGTTAACTTTTTTAAGATTTCNGCTGCCCCGGGATACCGAGTTTTTTCAGTGTTGTTGTAATCATATATGAGACGATAGAAACCTTTTGGNTTTGATTTATATCGCTTNAGTATTGATTTAATATCTTTAAATACNGGCTTATATCTACTTTTGAATCTTTTCATTGANGCATTTACTTGCTGATATCGGCAAAGCCTTAAAAAAGTGATTGCCTGCAGGATATATGATTCGGGATAAAATCTATTAATAAAGAATGGTGAATGCAGGGTATGNATATTACCTAATGTATTGTTGTGTTTTTGCATATAGAAAAAACCCCAAGATGACTCCCAAATNGCATCAAGCCAATGATCAGAGGATCGAGGGATTCGACCATAATATTCTATTGCNGAAGTAAATCGTTTGATCTCAAAATTAATTCTGGCGATATTGATATAGGCTAGTTCCCNCATCTCAGAATAGCGGCTCTTGTTNCGAGTTAGGGATAAAACTTTTTCGAAGCTAGAAATTGCTTTNTTATGATTNGANGANAGNGTTGAAATAACNCCAATGTGGAAGACTGCNTTGGNATAATATTCGCTACCNGATGGTACTTTTTTGAAATGCCNTAGAGCAGTATCCATTCTTTTTTTTGAGAAACTTTCGATGCCCTTATAATAGAAATAGAANCCTCGAGCTCTGCCAGGGACATCAGATGCATTTACCTTTGTTCTGAATAATTGAATGATTTGTGATTGTCCTAAACGAATCTTATTGTTGATAGTNCCTAGGGCTTCGAGGGCCTTTCTAAAGTTGGGNTTAGANGCNTTGCGNCCNCGGCGAGCTATGACAGAAAAATANTTAGACGCCGAATAATTTAAATTGAGTTTCATCAAACTGATTGCGAGGCCATATTCTGCTTTTCGACTTTTACTTCGAGAGTAGGCTTTAAAATAGAGAGAGGCTGCTTCAGCATATTTTTTTTGACGATATTTCTTTGCAGCAGCAGCCTCGCTGGCGCTAGCTTGATATCCAAAATGTGTGCTCAGAAAAGCCAACAGGAGCAAAGTTAATATTCGTTTCATTGCATGCACTTTCTAAAAATTTCTGTTATAGAAATTTAGTTATTCCCAAACTCAATGTCAGCGAGTTATGTCTTTCATCAAAGGTAATTGATTCGTTTTCGGGGTCACATGAAGAGTCTATAGTATTATAAGTTAGACTGTGAAATTTGAATTCAAAGCGAACGGATGTTTCTTTATTAAAAAAATATCTCTGTCCAGCACTTAATATGAATGAAGGATAACTACCGGTGTAATCCTCAGGAATAGGATTGGCGTTTTCGGCTGAAGGAACTGTGCAAAAATCGGAGAATTTCCACTTTATTCCTGTTTGACCGACACCTCCAGAGATGAAGGTGTCAAAATAGATAAGTTTGCCAGATGAAAGTTGCCATTTACCATATATCGGTGTGTATTGCAGTGCGCCGTAAAAGAAGTAGCTCGTTCTGAAAATTTTTGTTCTGATCTCGAAGTCGTCAAATAAGATTCGCTTATCTTCTTTATCAAGGATGGTCCCGATCCCTCCCGAAGTTTCAAGGGATAGTTGCTCGGTAATATGAAAACCTAGAGAGCCTGATACCAAAAGTGTATAAATGAAACTTTCATTCATAATAGCATTAGTGTGAAAACCGAGTTCGAGTCTTTTTCTTTTATTAAAAAATCTTGGGCGGATCACACGGATTTCGACGTCCTGAAAACGTTCGTTCTTTTCAGCAAAGGATGTTTCTGGTATTGCAAAACCAGAGGCTAAAAGTATAGCAATGCAGATATAGAGAATTATATTCTCTATTGATCTTCGTTTAAATAGATTTGATAAAATAATCAAATTACTTCCTTAATCTTCTGTTGCCACCATGAGGCTGAAGGTAATGAATTCGGCCTCACGGGCTGATAGCATGACTTGCTTCATGGTTGTAAAAACATGGTCCTTGTCCATTTCCATGGTAATAGTACCTAGTTTTTGCTTGCGTTCTTCTCCCTCGATGCCAACTGCTTTTTCATTTGTTTTCGCCAGCTTTTGGAGCTCTCGAAATACGGATTGGATCGCTCCTTGGGTGATTTCTTTTTCAGGTACTTTGCCATTTTCTAGGCTGATGATCTTTCGATCATTGATAAATATTTCATTGCGACTAACAATGATTGCCGGAATAGCGTCAAGATTTGCTACTGTTATTGAACTTGGTAACTCTACATTAGGGTCAATATCATGGTTTACCGGATCTGTTGAAAAACTCATGAGAAGAAAGGTTACAAGTATACTAAAAATATCAAGCATAGGGGTAAGATTGAGGTCAATGGTACCCTCTTCACTGCCACCAGCACTAGCCATATTTCTCTCCTAGAGCATGATACTACCGAGAACTACCTTTTCATAAAGGTAAACCGAACTTTTTTCGAGACCATCCTTATCTTTGGTGTAGATTTTGGGATCTCCAGGTCTTAACGACTTTATCGAATCAAGTACCGCAGTCAAATTTTCGAAAGTGACATCATCGTCGGAAAAAACAGTGACTTTGTCAGTTTTCGGGACTTCTGTTCGATACTTGACTAATCGCTTGTGAAGGGCTTCCATACCAGATTCGTCGATTGTAAACGGCTCAACCTTTTGATCAATTGGAGCTGAAGACCAACTTGACGTAAGGATTGCTTTGGCTTTGTCTACATTCACTTTTAATGACATAGTTCTTGTGGGTTTATCCTTTTCTTCCTTGGCAGGAGCACTGGATAAAAACGGAATCTGGACTTGAATAATACCTATATTGACAAAAGTAGCAGACATCAGCAGAAAAGTATTTAAAATCGAAAAAATGTCAATAAAAGGCATAATATTGAGGGAGGGCGGCCCCTTATATTTAACTTGTTTGTCCGTAATTTTTTTTCTTCTCGACACAGTAAGCTCCCTTGTTACTTTCTACGAAGAGCGAGATACTTTTAATTTCATTTTTCTGGTGTATAGAAGATCAGTAAGCTTTGCNGAATTCTTATTGATATCTTCTATGATAGCNGTTTGTTTCGCTGTTAAAACGCCGTAGAAGAATAAACAGAAAAGCGCAACAGATAGGCCGAAAGAAGTAGCGTTTAGCGCTTCAGCAATACCTTCNGCAAGTAATGCGGCTTTCGCTGCACCGGTTGCGTTAGCTACTGCAGAGAACGAGTGCATTAAGCCAAAGATAGTACCNAATAACCCGAAGAGGGTAGCGACGTTAGCGGTAGTAGCCAGAAACCCAGTAGTTTTGTTNATCTGTGGCGTTGTAGCTAAAATTGCACATTCAATGGCATTGTCGATTTCTTGAGGGGTATCATTTGAGCGTTTTAATCCCTCAGCTAGNACCATAGGCAANACTTTAGGTCTGGCTTTTTTGCAAAGTCTAATGGCATTTTCGATCGAGTTATTCATTACCATTTTTTGAATCATAGCCATGAAGCCGCTACTATTAGTAAGGTCATAGATGACCCAGTAACGATATGATCGTTCAATCACGATAACAATCGATACTATAAGTACAATGAGAATNGCAGACATTACTTCAATTCCGCCTGTATGAAAATAGCGAATGACAGCATCCATAAAAAGCTCCTACTCTATTGAGCGACAACCCTTTCGGCAGAATAACCTTAGTCAGGGTGTGAAGAAATCCATTAAACATCAAGAATCGTTACTTAAAATTTTATCAGTTGAGTGAACGCTGTCAACCCGTTGGGGTTTCTTGCTTATAAGTAACTAAGAATTTGAAATANGCGAAATTCAATATGGTAGGATCAATTAAATCAGTGCCTAATCGGGATCTAAGTCTTTTGACNCATTGGTATACTATAGTTGTATGTACTTGGCATTTATGAAANTTTCATAGATCGCCGAAGTAGTATTTCTTCTCTTGATAGTTTAAAATTAGATTNATTTCTTCTTTTAGGAGAATAANTTGNNNTAATNGATTGGTGAAAATTACTAAAGTAAGACTTTNTTCCAAGATTTAAAGTTGTTGTTCAGTATTGGATTANTATGACCAATCAAATATTATTGATTAATATAGAAGAAGGGAAACTNATCCCCATTNCAGAATCNNTAGATTTAGTCGGGGACGGCGCAAATATTAAGCAGGTAACAGATAAAGAAGAAGCTAAAAATTCNATGAATACCATGGCAGACCTCAGTATTATCATCTCGAATGCTGCCAGTTTTGAATTATTCGAATTAGCNCGTGNNAAGCATCCTAAGGCNCAGACTATCTTGGTGACTGATTTACCTATGNTCCAATACAGTCCTGCTTTGAAATCTGAAGANCATAGCTTGGTTGATCATGTNATAGCTAATAGGGTNCGCAAAGATTGGACTGTTAATGAACTGAANATAACAATCGAAAAGCTTATAACGANNGATATCTTTGGGATTGAAAAATATCTNGAAATAGACACTCCAATTGAAAGGCGGTCGATCAANGGNTCTTCTGCTCGCGAAANATANAATGCTGAAGTGATGGCATTTGCAGAAAAGTGTCGGCTGGGACATCATACGGCTAAAACGGCCTTTGGTATTACTGAAGAACTTCTTATGAATGTTATTCATGANGCCCCACTTGCGGGTGGGGTCCGTGAATACNNAGGGAAGCCTAGAACNGCGCCGNTCGATTTAAAACCTGAATACTGGGGTGAGCTAACTTGGGGNTGTGATGGNCATATTTTGGCTATTGGCGCAGCAGANCCTTTCGGAGCTTTAANAAAGGAAAAATTGGCTAGNTATATTAGAAAGCTGTTAAAAAGAGATGATAGCAGTGCCTTGATCGATACAAAAAAGGAAGGGGCNGGNCTTGGTTTCTTCAAAATGCTGTATTCAAGTCACGGNCTTGTCTGTAATGTGTGTGANGGTAAGAAAACAGAGATTATTACTCTNATNGAAGTCAAAGAACAGCTACGTGATTTCTCTACCATGGCTCGCTCAATNCATTTCTTCANCTCGANCACTAGCTAAGTTGGGGTTNACTTCNCAAGATCAACGTATTGGNTGTGACNGCTTCTNTTTGTAAATNGCTAATAATTTTTGATCATGACCTCGCCTTGNTGCACCATACATTCAACTTTTCTTAACGGATATTCGGCTGGATGANTTTTAGCGTCTCCACTTAAGGGACAAAAATGAGCTCCATGNGCATGACAAATAATNTCTCCATTCATTATCTCACCGAAATCNGAAAGCTTGATATCTTGGTGCGAGCAGAGATCNTGGAAACAACTGACATGGTCTTGGTGATTGCGATAGAAAACTAAGGCCATATCATTGAAAGTTATGGGAGTAAGTGCTTCTACTTTCAGGTTTNCGATTTTAGTAACAACCCACCACTTATCTGACATCTAAATTCCTCTTTCGNCCTATCTTTATCTTTTNGGCTAGATTCAATTACAACATAGGAGATTTTATTTAATNAGGTAAAGCAAATAATCAGTNCTTGCTTAGTAAAGTTCATCTTATNACCCCATTGTTTGGCCATAATNNAAGGAAGGCATTCTGAGTCGAACGGTAGTCGACACAGAATGCCTTTATAGCTTATAATTTTTCAGNTTTATTTAATTTTCCTCTTCAGCATTGCTANCTTCNGGCGTNTTTTCTTCATCGGTGTCATCTTTATCTTCTTCTGGTNGTTTTTTTGATGGTTTGTAATCGATGCCAATTTTTACATCAGTGGTTCCATCATTAATTTCTCCTCCACCTTCCGAGTCTCCANNATTATCACAGATGCTAATNAGAAAAGAGTTGTTGTCNTGTTTAATGTTGTATTCAACGAGNCCTCCGCAGAACTTGGTTGAGACGGTTTTGCCCTCGTTGNTGGTNGCTTCAAGNCCGAATAGAAAGGTTTGTCCNATTTTCAANGTAGCTTCGTAAGTATCTTTTTCTAGAGGCATACTTTTGANAGCGCCNAAAAATTTACCATTCTCTTTTATACCTTTTTCATCAGGATCNTTGTTCATGACCGTTAATTTGAGATCTTTAAGTTTGCCGCCAAGAGGTTGGGTTATTTTTATAGAAGTGAGCTGGGCTCCAGGATAAAGCCCTCGCATTGTTCTGCCTCCAGAACAGGCGGTTAGTGCTCCAATAGATGCCAGTACCATTAGTTTGTTTTTCATTTTCTACTCCAGTTTGTAGGTGTTTCATCAGTTTGTGGTCAACAATTGAAATGCATGGTTTGCTGGTGAGGATTAAAAGGGCCCTTTAAATATCCTCTCTGCCTTGTTCGGCAGCATAATAACGATATGTGATATATATAAAATCCACAACATTTTTTATTAAATATCATGAGTTTTTAATAAAAATGTTATAATCGATATAAGTGGATAAAAGTATTAAATTTTATAGGGTCAGAAACACTACACTGATGCTGAGTTTCTTGGTGACAAAGTCTTTTCATTTTTTTCTAAACACTCAGGGTTTTATCTGTCGGCCAAGAATTGGTAAAATTATTAAAATGTTGTAATAACTTGAGTCCTTATTCTGTTCTCTCTGGATAAACCGATTCAATACTCGTTGAGCCGCTGGCGCCAAATATTAAAAGGACCTCTGTGAAAATTAAAGTAGAAAAAATAGATATGACAGATCCTCGCTATCAGCAAGAGCGAGCTTTGCGTAATGAAATCCTGTTACGGCCGATTGGATTGCCTGATTTTGGCTGGGAAATGAAAGATGGAGCATCTATGCATTTTATTGCATATGACCAAGATGCTGAAAATCAAAATGTTGTCGGTTGCGTGCTGCTTCATCAATTGTCTGACATATCAGTGGGGCAGTTGATGCAAATGGCAGTAAAATCTAATTTACAACGTGCAGGTATAGGTAAAAAAATGGTTNAGGNATTATTGAATGAGGCCCGTTCNGCCGGATTAAAACAAGTGTTTTGCCATGCNAGGGANCAAGCTATTCCCTTTTATAGNCTNTGTGGGTTNATTGAGTCTGGCGCATATTTTGAAGAGGTTGGGATAAAACATGTGAAAATGNCCATTTCATTGTGACTTTATTTATCTTTTGTGAACTCAGAAAGTCAAGTCCNCCTTGATATACAGCTCGTTTCTAACGCAGTATAAATCCAAATTTAGTCTGGAAGAATGAGTTAATCTTTNTGCTCGGCNATTAGAGATCGTCAAATGACTTTGCTCTATGCTTGCAAAGGAAAGGGNNGTTCACCATGTTAAAGATGAGTTTGAAACATTTTTTTTTGATACTTTTTCTCGTCAATAGTTCGGTTGCCTATACAGCAGGTCAAGATACTTCTTTGCAAATCGGTAATCAAAAAATTGCAGCCACTTGGTATGAACCAAATGGTNAAGCTCTTGGTTGGATCCATTTGCAGCATGGTTTCGCCCGNAATAGGGGNAATATGGAAGATTTAGCGGAAACCTTTCAGGCAAATGGCTATTTGGTTTTAACCACCAACATAACTAAGGCATTATCTCGCGAACAATCATTTATAAGCAGCTTTGCTGATTTCGTTGAAAGAACTAAGGGGCCAGAACAAGGTGGGTTACCAGATAANTTTGTTCTAGTTGGTCATTCAGTAGGTGGGGAGTTTTCATTACTAGTAGCAGCAGAACTCTATAGCAGAGGTAAAATTCCAGCCGGTGTTTTAATGNTGGATATGGTTCCTCGTCCTGCTTATACCACGGCTGCTTTTAAAGCAATTGATAGTAAGGTTAATATGCTNGCGATTCTTGCTAAACCTAGTTCATGTAATGCTAATAACGGCTTGATACCATTACTTGACANCATTTCTACNCCCTTCAAAGGCTTTCAGTTAACTTCAGGTTCTCATTGTGATGCTGAGGGAGATTCTAGTGATGCTTTTTGTGATCTTATTTGTGGNGCNAGCGATAAGAATAATGTAGACATCATGTTCGATTTTTCGGTGCGATGGATAGATGGNTGGCTCGCTAATGCTAAGCAAGCTAGCTATTACCCTGATGGTNTGATCTTTGAAAAGTATTTATCGAGTGGTCAGATCAAAAGCTTAAAGTAGTGNATCGGTCAAACTTATGCTGAGGTGTTGGCCTTAAGTATTGATTAGCTTCAGGGCTTCAGCGGCAAAACTAATGGCAATTTCTTGGGGGGTTTTCCCCCCAATAGGCAAACCAATTGGACACTGGATGCGGCCTAGAGCATCCTCATCCATGCCNTTTTTTAANAGTTGGCTTTCGAATCTGAGCCACTTGGTTTCACTNCCGATAAGTCCAAGATACTGCAGCGGNCGGGTGGCNAGCTTTTCTATTAATTTTAGATCAAGATCATGATCCCAGGTCATCACTAATGCGAAAGCTCGCTGAGCATCGAATNGCTTTGAATCGATAAACTTTAGGGGATCAGTTTGGTGACGTATGATATTTTCTGGTAGATCTTTGTGATTTATCCATTCTTCTCGAGGATCAATCAAGTGAACTTTAAATTGAGTGCCTTGCAGTGTTCTGCTGATTGCCTGACCTACGTGNCCNGCCCCAAAGACAAATAATTGTGGCTGGAACCCGACCAGTTCGGTAAATGTTGTGACTGANCCACCGCAGCATTGTCCGGTGCGGGCGCATAGTGCCCANGGTTGCAGCATAGCTTTTTGTTTTTTCAATGCAGCCATGGCTTGTTCAATCACTTCTTCTTCCAGCTTGCCGCCCCCGATTGTTCCGAAAAATGAACCATCTTCCAGGACAATTATTTTTGCCCCGGGGTTTCTGGGNGTTGATCCTTTGCTATCAACNATGGTTACCATTGCAAAGGTTGACGCTGTTGCATTCAATTCATAAGCCTTTTCGACCCAGTTCCACAAGGTGAAGCTCCACTGGCTAGTTGTTCCATGATCATATCGTTTTTATAGAGTTTAAATTGTTGCAGGTTCAACTTTTTTGTCAAAGACCTTTTGATTAGGCTGCTTTATTTTAAAAACTCTGATTTCAGAAAATCAATTAAACAGTTACTGTAAATATAAACAATAACTGATTATCAAGAATGCTGCATATGGGGTTCATCATATGAATATCGAGGAAGTTCTCATTGGCAAAGAGATTAGTGAGGAACAGTTAAGCCATGATTTGGCATATGTGTTTCATATTTTGCCCGAAGAGATAGCTATAGTCCCGGAGATCACNGGTGAAGAGGATTTTTCGGTGCTAAAGATTGTTTGTCAATATGAAGACATCGAAGGTGAATTTAAGGTTAGGNTGCATCTTTTTGGTGTAAATGTNCANGATCACTCTATTTTTCTNGATCTGATGAAAAAGTTGGCGNTTCATCTCGGATGTCTTTGTTTGACACCTGATGGTGACTCTATGAGTCCCTACGATGTAATCTGTGTTGATCCTAAAGGAGAAGTAGTTGAAACCCGCTTATCGCAAAGCGCCTATGCCAAGCAACAATTTGTGCTGGAGCGNGCTTGAGAATAGGTAAGGTTCCCCAGAGGCAAACTTGCAATTAGTCAGCCACATTCGTATATTGATTAGCGGTTAAAGGGGTTATGTCAACTTGCTGGGATCCAAGGTCTAAGCTATGGCGCAGCCTCGATTGTTATGGTGTTAAGGGGCGACTTTTTCTGATCAAATAANAAGGTCTAGCCTGCTAGCACGATAAGTCATTGTTCGTTTATTAGGAAGGTGGGTAGTCCATTGAGGTTTATATTATTGTTTATCCTGGCTCTTTCAGCCGTTAATCAGGCTGCATATGGGGCAGCAAAAAGTGGCGGCGCNAAGGATAAAGCGAAGGCGCAAGAAGGCCTGCGGATCATGAAGGACTACTTGAAAGGTAAGCCGGTANCAGCTGATTTGATCNTNGGTTTAGCGCTGCAGNATTCAGATGATATAAAAAGTATCGGTACAGCGATGATTGTGAAGGATGTGGCTCAAGATGCAAGCATGGCTCCTTTAGATTATGTGCTGTCATCTCAGATCAGCGGTACCAGTAATGAGCTGGCGGGTACATCTTCCCAGTCTCCCTCTAAGATTGATGCAAATGTCGCCACTGTGGGCTTGCAGAAACAATTTAGCACCGGTACAGCNGCATCCTTGGCGTTGACTTATACGGGGTCTGAAACCAAAGGCAAAACATTTAGTTTTACTCCACCGGCNACCTTTGGGCTTGCCGATTATGAATTAACAGCAGCTGAAACTAAGTTAGAGTTGGGGGTCAGACAGTCTTTATGGAAGAATAGTCTGGGNCGCTCATTNCGGGCTGATTTAGATGCTGCTGACTGGCAGAAAAAGGCCATCGTTTCTTCGACAGAGAGTCAGGTAGAGGACTTGCTGTTGGTCTACGTAGATACCTTTTATGCGGCCTGGAGAGCTCAGCAAGCAATCTTTAGCCGGCAGGAAATCCTCAGGGTACAAAATCGTTTAAAAGGCATCATTGAAAAGCAAAATGCTTTGGGAGCCGCAGAAAAGTCAGATGTGATGCAAATCCAGGTGGCTGTAGAGCAGGCTCGTTTGGATCTCAAGGATGCGAAAGCNTCTTTNTTGCAGATATGGAGGGCTTTAGTCGTAGGGCTGAAGCTGCCTAAAGTGNTGATGGAAGTGCCGCCGGAAAAAATTCCTATCGCTAAGGATCAATATATCAATGATGCGGTAGACTTTTGTCGGTCGGCATCATTGGGTGGGATAGATAAGCTGAAGCCGTCTAATATTAAGGCTGCGGAAGCTNGTCTGAATGCTAGTCAAAANTCTTTGATATCTGCAGAAAGTAGCCTGAACCCGGANGTTTTCTTAGGTTTATCTATCACTGCCAACAATGTTGATGGCGAAAGTGTNAGTGGTGGAACGGCNACGNGTTTGAATGCAGAAGGTGAAGAAGGAGGGGCATCCAGNACTGTCTTTGTAGGTATCGATATGCCTTTGGGNAATTACGGAGCTAGAGCTGGTTATAAGCAAGCATACCAGACCAAGGCAGCTAANCAATTTAAGCTNCAAAAGGCAAAGGATCAAAATCGAATCGATTTCAGTAACCACTGCGATACTCTTAGTCGTTTGATGAAGAAAAAGAAGNTGACCGAAGGCTTTGTGCAGACCCATAAAAGGCGGGTTAAGTTAGATGAGAAAAGGTTTAAATTAGGGCGTTTGTTGCCTTCACTTGTGATNACTACNAGTATTGATGTGGCTACTTCGCAGGTATCGCTTGCTCTTATCGAAGCTGAANTGCATACCGTTGCCTGGAAATTGAAAAAGCTTGATGGTTCGATGTCGAAATATATTAGGAAGTTGGCCTCACAAAAGAAGTGAGGCTCTGGCTCTGAGGCTNGAATACAAGCGGTGACACAATAAGCCAGCTGAGGCCTAGGTAAATANAAAAAGCCCCCGAGAATTTTTTCCGGGGGCNTTTTTGTATGTCTTATGAGATCCTNAGATCTTACTTAANACGACTACATACTGTGNTGGTTATNAGGCGAGTCACTATATATGGGTCACAGCTAGCATTAGGTCTTCTGTCTTCCAGATAACCTTTCTGATCTTTCGCTACCTGCCATGGAATCCTGATGGATGCACCGCGGTCGGAAACACCATATCTAAACTCTTTGAAGGAGCAGGTTTCGTGTAGACCGGTCAAACGTTCTTCAACTCCAGGGCCGTAGTTAGAGATATGAAGTTCAACTTCTTCTCCCAGCGCTTCAGCAGCAGCTTCGCATGCCGCATAAGATTCGCGCATAGCAGCAGTTGAAAAGTTAGTATGACAACCAGCACCATTCCAGTCACCTTTTACGGGCTTGGCATCATAGCTTATAGTGACACCGTAGTCTTCTGAGACGCGAGATAGAAGCCAGCGAGCTATAGTTAACTGATCTCCCATAGCGAGAGGGTTTAACGGCCCAACTTGGAATTCCCATTGACCGGGCATAACTTCGGCATTGATACCTGATAACTGGATGCCAGCTGCTAGACATGCATCCATATGTTTTTCTACAATTTCACGGCCGTAAACGTTTGCTGCGCCGACGCTACAGTAATATGGACCTTGTGGAGCAGGGAAGCCTTCTTCTGGCCAGCCTAAAACTTTGTTACCTTCAAAGAAGGTGTATTCTTGTTCCATACCGAACCACATGTCAAAACTGTCATATTCTTCAGCTACGAGACGAAGGCCCGCTCTGGTGTTGGTCTCGTGTGGATTGCCATCAACTGTATTTACTTCACATAAGACAAGTATACTATCACCGCCTCGAATAGGATCTGGGCAAGTAAAAACTGGCTGTAAGACACAGTCGGATTTATCCCCAGTCGCTTGATTGGTTGAAGAACCATCAAAACCCCAAGTATCTGGTTCTTCGCCTTTTTTTATGATTTTAGTTTTAGATCGAAGGATTGGCATTGGCTCTGTGCCGTCAGGCCAGATGTACTCGGCTTTGTAATAGCTCATAGGGTGTATCCTTAAAATTAGTATATATAAAAGTATCCAAATATTTAGTCTCTTCCCCTTTAAAGCAATAAGTGAGCCACTAGCAGCTGAGAAAATAAAATTAAATAAATTCAGGCCTATATAGGAATCTCATTTTTGGTGAGCTCAAATGACGAAGAAAAAAACCTACATTTAGGTAGGGTTGATAGAGTTAACCTACCTAAATGTAGGTTGCGGGATAGAGGGGTGTGTGAAAGTGACTCGTATAACGGTAATTTACCTAGAATGTGAAAATTTTCTACAGTTTTAATCGGTAATTGCTGAGCATGTTATCAGGTCCTAAGATGCAAGAACTTTTAACCTCCAATAAACATTCCAATTGGTGGGTTTTATCGATCCGGTAAGTATTCAGTAAGTATTGAGCAAGCATTTTTGTGTTGCATGCAGAAGACATGTGACCATTTATTTGTCTATATCGGCAAGGGTAAGTTCACTATTTTGATGGGTCTCTATTTATGTTTAGGCAGCTGATAATTTGTGTTCCCGGCGAAGCCTTCAGCGCATGTGCTAGCATAGTTGCCGCTACCTGGTCATCCTGGTTTGCGATCCGAGACCTTAGGAATCCCGGCGTTATGCCCATGGCCTTTTGAAAGATATCTTCCATGGGTCTGTGTTGGGGGCGCTCTCCAAGGAGTAGCCCTGGGCGTAAAATACTGAGAGAAGGAAAAGCCATGGATTGCAAAGCTTCTTCCATTTGTCCTTTCACTCGGCTGTAGAAACTAAGGGAACGTGATGAAGTGCCTGCAGCACTCACTATCGAGAAATGCTTAACATTGATTCTTTGGCATAGCATTGCAAAAGCTTTAACATACTCCAAATCAACCTTGATGAATTGGTCCTGGCTGCCCGCCTCTTTTATAGTGGTACCCAAACAACAGAACCCTAGGGCAGGTGGGTTTTCTATCGGTAAATTTAAGTCGCCAAGTTGGTCCCAGATGATAGGCTTTTGCTCTAATTTCTCGTGAGTGAGTGCAGCCGGTTTTCTGACCAGAGTGATGACCTTGTCTATTTGCGGTTCTTTCAATAACTTCTTTACCAGGCTGCTGCCGGTAAGGCCAGTGGCTCCTGCGATGATTGCTGTTGTCATTAGCTTTGTCTCTTTGATCGAGGTTTGACGAGCATACCAAGGAGAGAATAGTAGGATGCTGGCATCACCCTTTGCACATAATCCATTAATTTTGCATCTATACCAATACGAGGCCTTTCCTGCTTTTTGATGATGGCATTAATGATTTTTGTCGCAGCTTGCTCAGGAGAAGTTATAGCAAGGGTGTCGAAGTTTTTAATTAATTCCTCGTGGTTTTCAGCCCCCAGTGCTCCCCGGTTGAATTTAGCATTACGTGCGATATCCGTCTTGATGCCTCCTGGGTGCACGCAAATAGTGGTAACATTGGTATCGCTAAGTTCGAGTCGTAATGACTCAGTAAAGCCTCTTACTGCGAACTTTGAAGCACAGTATGCAGCCTGACCCGGTATGCCTACTAAACCAAAAACGCTGGAAAGATTAATAAGAAAGCTCTCTTTACTTTGTTTTAAATAAGGAAGAAACGCTTGGCTGCCGTGGACAACGCCCCAAAAGTTTATATCCAACAACCATTTGAAATCTTCATAACTAATATCAGCAGCACTATCAGAAATAGTGACCCCTGCATTATTGAACATCATATCAATTTGCCCGTGTTGTTCATGGACACTTTTGGCTAGGTCGAACACTTGCTGTCTGTCGGCAACATCAATGGTTTTTGCTTCGATATTTTCAGATAGATTTGCGGTTTCCAGAGCTTTCTCTGCTGAAATATCTCCGGCAATAACTAGACAGCCTCTTTTTGCCAGATTCATGCAGATACTGCGACCGATACCTGAACCCGCTCCGGTGACGACCGCTACCTTTTTCTCGAATTTAAACATTTATACTTATTCCTTTAGGTTACGGGTATTATCTTAGCGTATTATAACAGTTTTTAGGTGTAATTAGCTAGCTTCGTAAGGAACTTGGTGGACTTGGAGGGGGCTTGTGATAACAAGGTAGCTAACAGGCTTTTTACCTGGATATTAGGAGTTGCTGTGCTTAATCATTTTTTTAAACGACTAAGTCGTTCACAGGAATCAAGCAATGACCGGACTAAGTTCGTTGCTATCCTGCTGTTGGGGGCTACTGGTATCGCTTTTGCTCCTATTTTTGCCAAATTAGCTATGGATACGGATCAGAACGCAGTAAATGCGATTTCACCTGCTGCGGTTGCTTTTTGGCGTTTATTTCTAGCGATCCCTTTTTTTGCCATTTTTCTTATTTACTCTGATGAGACAAAAGTTGTCAAAATGCCGTCAAAAGGTAAGGGGTGGATGCTGCTTTTGCCAGGTTGCTTTTTTGCGGCTGATCTCAGTTGCTGGCATTGGGCTTTTAAATATACTTCTGTGGCTAATGCCACTCTCGAAGCCAATCTTGCATCGATTCTGGTGGCTATTTTTGGATGGTTATTTCTTTCCGAGAGGTTTGGGTGGAAGTTTCCAGTTGGGGGTATCATTGCCTTAATTGGTCTGATTTTTCTCGTCTGGGAAGGAACCAAATTTGGCGATGAAACTCTTAAGGGAGATTTATTGGGTTTTATGACGGCCTTTTGCTATGGGGGGTATATTGTTTCGATTAAGGTCCTGACGGTATACTTTTCGGTTGCGCGCATTATGTTTATGACCACATTGATTGGAGCATTCGTTATTTCGGTGTGTCTTGGGTTGATATATGGTCATTTAGGATCTGGCGTGCTGTTACCGCAGGTGACCTGGACTTGGGTTTGGCTCATCTGCTTGGCTGCAGTGCCGCAGATCATTGGTCAGGCTTTGATTACGAAGGGCATAAGCCATTTACCGGCCTCATTTTCGGCTATTACTTTATTGTGGCAACCAGTGATGACGGCTGTTTTGGGCTGGTTCGTTTTGTCTCAGCCTATGACTATGTTGCAAATAGCTGCAGGGTGCTTCATTTTGTTCGGCATTTTTTTGGCGCGTCAGGGTACTGATTTAGGTACAAAAAAAGATTGATCCTTTGATGGTACCCCTTTATTTTAATGTCTATAGGCAATGAAACAGATGGGGAGTTCGAACTGATGCTAAATTTGTGCAGTTACCTCGATACTACGGCTCGTGATACACCCAATAAAAATGCGATCATTTTTGGTGATCAGGCAGTGACTTTTCTGGAGCTGCGTGAAAAAGTAGACAGGATGGCTGCTGGCTTAGTGAAGTTAGGTATTAAGCCAGGTGAACGCATCGCCCTCATGTGTCCCAATGTACCTTGGTTTCCCATTGCTTACTATGCAATCTTAAAATCAGGGGCAGTTGTGGTTCCACTGAATATTATGCTGAAATCTGAGGAAATCAAGTACCACCTGCAAGATAGTGGTGCTAGGATTCTGATCAGCTATAGTGGTACCGAAGAACTCCCNGTCGGAGAACATAGCCAGAGCGCAGTGAGCGAGANACCTCAATGTTCTCATCTNGTNCTATTACCTGGTCCTGTTCNTTCTTCTGAATTACCTTCAGGTCTGCCTNTCGATCAAATCATNTGNGCTGAGCNNATAGAAGAAACTGTTGCAAGGAATGGNGCTNATACTGCCGTTATCCTCTATACNTCTGGAACTACNGGGCGGCCTAAAGGTGCTGAGTTGAGTCATATGAATATTGCTNTGAACTCAGCTGCGATTGGCAAAGTNTTTGGNCTAACAATTGATGACGTCCAGTTGTTGGCTTTACCTCTGTTTCATACTTTTGGGCAAACTGTTCAGATGAATGCCAGTATTATGGTCGGAGCAACCTTGGTNCTGATGCCTCGTTTTGAGCCTGAACTGACCCTTACGATCATGCAGAAATATGATGTTTCTGTATTTTGCGGTGTGCCGACAATGTTTTGGGGGCTTTCTCAAGTTGATGATATTCAAAACAAGTTTGATATGGATGCGATTAGNGAGCGGTTGCGNATATTGGTGTCGGGAGGGGCATCTCTGCCAGTAGAGCTCCTTGAAAAAGTGGCTGGTATATTTGGGGTTCCTGTTTTGGAGGGTTATGGCTTATCAGAAACATCGCCCGTGGTCAGCTTCAATCGTTTGGATAAGACGTGCAAGCCNGGTTCTGTGGGCTTACCGTTGGAAGGTGTTGAAGTTAAAATAGTTAGCCAGCAGGGAGAGGNNGTTGCCGCCGGTGAGTCTGGAGAAATACTTGTTCGTGGTTACAATATTATGAAGGGNTATATTAATCGACCCGAAGCAACAGCAGAAGCCATTGAGAATGATTGGTTNCATACTGGTGACATGGGGCGAGTTGATAGTGATGGTTATCTNTATATAGTCGANCGGGTGAAGGATATGTTGATCCGTGGGGGATATAATGTTTATCCGNGNGAAATCGAAGAAATCCTNATGACTCATCCAGCGGTTTCTTTGGTCGCTGTCATTGGAGTGNCCTGTGAAAAGTATGGAGAAGAGATCAAAGCATATGTTATCCCTGAAAANGGTNTCGAATTGAAAGAGTCGGAANTCATTTCTTGGGCNAAAGAGAGGATGGCTGCCTATAAATATCCTCGTATNATAGAAATGACTAGTTCATTACCGATGACNGCNACNGGTAAGATTTTAAAAAGAGAATTGAGNGAGTTGCAGTAGTTTGCCTTATTTTTATTTCTCCCATTTGGCATTCTACTTTTAGGTGAAGGCNATTATNTTAGGTTNATTAGTTGTTNCTGGGGTTACCGATTATACTATTAATTTGCTCTAGAAATTTGGTGTAAATCGATAGATATTCAGACTGAATGACTATGTTGNCAAGGTTAGTCCAATGACCAACTCTTTCTAGTTCTTCNCGATTAGGTCTATGAACATGCATGCTCAGCTTNAGTAGCCTTGGATCATCTTTTTCGAATGGGCATGANATCTGGCTTTGAAAAATCATTGACCATATTCTTGGGCTGGCGCTGTANATGATCCGTTCCGGTATTTCCCAATTGATATGACGNTCCATCTCTTGATTGATTTCTTGAAAGAATTCGANNGATCTNGANAGTCTAATCCGAGAGCCCAAACGACTTTTACCCTTGGTATTAAGATAGGTCAATTGAGCTTTNCCTTGTGTTTTACGTACCATATATTTNCNTATCATTTTGGTTGCTGCCANCTGATTGTCAATTAATGTNCCAATCGCTGCGTAGCCTGCATGAATAAGAACTATAAGAATCGTNCTAGGGTCTTCTGTNAAATGATNTGNAAGTTGATNTANTTNGATTGATTGTGGGTAGGGNCCCCATGCTGCNGGNTATCGGAGAGTGATGATGTTTTTTTCATGATCNTGAACCGTNAGNTTGTTGTTGCTGGGATCATGAGTAACTCCCAANGACTTATCTNTAGCTGAATATTCTTCGATAGCGATCATTAATTTTTGGCACTGATNTTTANTGATCATNTGATCCGCAGGGCTCATGATCCCCTCCNCGAATAACTAGTATGAGCCTTGTTATGCTAACAGCGNGCATGGTGAATAAGCAACCTAAACTNGGNGTNACCATNGGACCCAGTTATGAAGCATAGCTATTTGNATTTTNATNNAATGTAANTATCTAATTTNTTTGGTGNAANTTTCCTTGCGGGTNTNGGTGTTCTNCAGATAATACTAACNACAGAAAGTTATTCTAAAANGGTNGGTTTTTTNCTNATACATAAAAATGATCTTATACTATTCACATTCTTTTTCTTTTGATNCTAANNACNTCNTTTTTTATCTNCTTNNATGCACATAATTTGTTGGCAAGANTT